>JANPDN010000029.1:0-38903 GCA_031431555.1 Rubrivivax sp. | reverse complement strand
CGCCGCGCAGCACCGGCGCTGCAGGGTCGGCGGAGCGAACCTCGACCCAGCCGCGGTACGCGCCGACCAGCGCGGCCTGCTCCTGCGGGATCGCCAGCTGCACGATGCCCGCGTCGCCAGTGAGGACCTGGGCGACCAGGTCACCGCGCTGCAGGTAGCGGCCGGGCAGGTCTGCTGCGCGCGCCACCGCGATGCGGCCATCGGCCTGCGCGCGCACATCCAGCTGCTGCACCCGCGTTTCGATCTGCGCCAGTTCAGCCCGTGCCGCCAGCAGGCCATGCGCTGCGGCGACAGCGCGCGCCGGGTCATCGCGCAGGGTTTGTGCCTGCTCGGCGAGCAAGGCCTCGACCTGGCCGCGCAGGCGCTCGGCATCGGCTTGCAGGCCCGGTGCGCGCAGCCGCAGCACGCTGTGGCCGGCACGCACGGCCTGGCCGTCGGCGACCAGCACGGTATCGACGAAGCCGGCGACCTGGGTGCGCACCAGCGCCTGTTCTGGCAGCCACAAGATGCCTTGCACCACCGTCGCATCGGGCAGCGGGCACAGTGCCAGCGGCAAGGCCAGGCCGAGGCCGATGAGCGCCGTGCGGCGGCGTGCGCTGCGCCTTTTGCCGTCGGGCAGCGCGGCACGCTGCAGCCAGCGCAGCAGCGCCAAGAGTGGCTTGCCGATCAGCATCCAGCCAAAGAGCAGCGCCAGCACAAAGCCGAGCGCAAACGAGATCGAGCCCGTCCAGTGGATGACCGACACCGCGATCGTCCAGCGCAGGACCAGCGCCAACGGTGCGTAGGCCCAGAGCCAGGCTGACTCGCCGTGCGCCGGTGGCACCGGGTTGTCGGTCGGCAACCACAACAGCCGCGTTTGCAACTGGTGCAGCCAATGCCGCGTGCTGCGCGAGGCCAGGTTGGGCAGGCCCAGCGCATCACACAGCATGTGATAACCGTCGAAGCGCAACAGCGGGTTGGCGTTGACCAACAGCGTCGACAGCGCGGCGATAAAAAACACCAGCAAGGCCGCGTCGCGCAGCGCCCCCGGCTGGACTTGCAGCACCACGACGAGCGCAGCCGCGGCGATGCCAAGTTCGACGACGATGCCGGCCGCGGCAACCGTCAATCGGCTGCGCCGCAGCGGCAACGCCGATGCCGCCGAGGCGTCGACATAAGGCACCGGCACGAACATCAAAACCGTCACGCCCCAGTCCGCTACTGCCGCACCTGCATGGCGTGCGGCCAGGCCATGCGCGGCCTCGTGCAAGGCCTTGATCACGGGGTAGGCCAACCAGGCCAGGCCCCAGCTGGTGGGGCTGGCCAGGCTGACCCGAAGCTGCGCCGCGAGTTGATCGGCGTTGGCCAGTGCCGCGACTGCGGCCAGGCCCACGAGCAGCAGCCAGGCGAGCAGCGCCGCCGGTGTGAACAGGCCCTGCAACCGCGGTGCCCAGCGCGCCAGTGTCGCGTCGGGGTTGCCGAGCGGGAAACGCCAGGCGAGCAGATGCTGGCGCCGCGACGGCGGCGTGTTGTCTTCGTCCGGCGCCGCTGCGCCGGGCGCGGCGCCGAAGTCCGGCTTGTGGTCAAAACTCAGCAGGCCGGCGGCATGCAAGCGCACCAGCAGGTCGAAAAATTCATCTTGGGTCGGTGCGTCGTCACCGAGCAGCGCGAGCGTGATCTCCCACACCGCTTGCACGGTGCAGCGGCCATCACAACGCGCCACGGCTTGCCAGGCAGCGTGGTTCAGGCGGAAACCCCGGCTGCCATCGGCACGCACCAGCGTGTGCCAGACCTCGCCACGCAGAACCTGGCGATCGCTGCGCAAATGCACGTCGAGCAGCGGCTTCAACGCGGCGATGCGAAACCACGCCACGCTGAGCAGCGGCGCCGTGGGGCGCAGGACCGCACTGCTCATTGGGGCACCCCACGGCCTGCGGCCGGCCTGGCCCGCAGAGGGGCCAGGCGTGCGCCAGGCACGGCCCGCCCGCAGGGGCGGTCCGTGTCCGGGCGCACCCCCGCCAAGCGGGCGCACTCGCACTTGGGGCGGCCCGGCGTGCTCATCCGAACCACTCCCAGGCGGTCAGCTTTGCCGATTCGACCAGGCGCCGGGTCCAGCGCCACAGCGTCGAGGCCTCGCCGACGACGATCTGCGCGCTGCCCTGCAGGCCGGGGCGCAAGCCGGCTGCGGATTCGAGCAACGCGGCTTCGACCTCGAACACATTGCGCCCATCGGCGACCGTGGCCACCGGGGTGATGCGCACGATTTGCATCGGCGTCGCCTGCCAGGGCAAGGCGCTCAAGGTGACGCGGCCACGCTGGCCGGCGTGTACTTGTGCGATGTCGCGCTCGTCGATCTCGACGATGACGCGGAAGCGGTCGCTCGGCGCCACCGTCATCAGCTCGGCACCGACCTTGACCGGCGCGCCGAGCTGCTGGCTCAGGTCTCCCTGCACGACGATGCCATCGAAAGGCGCGACCAGCCGCGAGCGCAGCAGCCGCTCGTCGACCAGATCGAGCTGCGCCTGGGCCTCGTCGGCGCGTGCCTGCAACTGCACCAGTTGCGCCCGATCGGCACGCGCCTGCGCCGACGCCAGCGCATCGAGTTGTTGTGCCAGCTGGCTCTGCCAACGCAGGCGCTCGAGCTGCAGATCCTGCTCGGCCAGGTCGATCAAGGGCTGGCCGGCGCGCACCAGGTCACCAGGCCGCGCGTGCACCTGCTGCACAAAACCATCGGCCGGTGCAACGAGCACCCGCTGCACCGCGCCTTCGAGACGCGCGCGCCCGCCCACTGGCGCCTGCACCGGCCACAACAAGGCAGCCACGACAAGCACTGCAGCGGCCGCCCCAGACCGGCGCAACAGGCGGCGCCGCGGCGCCAGCGGCGGCGCCCACCAGGCGCGGATGTCGTCAATGACACGCCGGTGCAGGGCCCGTTCGTTGGCGCGCATCAGCGCGAGCAGCGGCGCGGCCAGGCCGGCCAGATGTTCTAGCGTCTGCAAGGTCGCGGCGTCGAAGGCCGGGCCGTCGCTGCGCTCGACGAGCAGCACACCAATGGGCCGGCCGGCGGCCACCAGGGGCAACCCGGCCACCGCGCCGTGGCTGTCAGCCAGCGCTTCGTGCGCACGGGTGATGCGCGGCAGCGTGTCGTGCGATTGCAGCGGCGTCGGCGATTGAAAAGGTGAATGCAAATGCGGTTGTGAAAGCGGATGCGTTGGCGGGTGCGAAAGCGGGTGCGTTGACGGATGCAATGTCGGTTGTGATGGCGGTTGTGATGGCGGTTGCAAAACAGGCGGCCAGCAGACGACCGCGGCCTGGTCAAAAGCTTCGGCGCAGGCCGCCGTCAGGCGCAGGTTCAGCGCCGTCTGCGCGGTGGTGTCGCTGCCGTCGGAAACCACCGCCAGGCGCAGCGACGTGGCGCGACCTTGCGCGCCGCCATCTGAATCCAGCGCCACACAGACGCGGCTGAAACCCTCGCGCCGCGCGAGCGCCACGACCAGCGACTGCGCAGCGTCTTGCACGCTGCTGGCCGCCAACATGCCAGCGTGCAGCAAGAGTGCGGTGCGCCCGGCGCGCGGCAAGGCGGCCTCGGCCGGCGCGTCGATCTCGGCGTGGGGGTGGTTCTGGCGTGGCAATGCAGACATGGTTTGAAAGGCAGCGCCCGGCGCTACGACAACGCAGAACTTGCGATGCGGCACGCCGGCATGGAGCAGGCTCGAGCAGTGTCGAAGACCCGGCCGTTCAGCGAGGCCCGAAACAAGCGCACCGCAAGGTCTCAGATCTGAAGACTGCCGCGCAGATATCCAAGCTTCGTCGGCGCGCAACGATCTGCCGCCACGGCCCACCACCTCGCCGAAATCGCCCACGCCTATCGTCACCGCCCAACCGCCACCCCGAGCCGGGCCAACCCAATCGCTATAATTCGCGGTTTCGCCGGTGTAGCTCAGTTGGTAGAGCAGCGCATTCGTAATGCGAAGGTCGGGAGTTCGACTCTTCTCACCGGCACCAGATCTCGCGTCCCCTGACCAAGGGCCTGACTTTTGTCAGGCCCTTTTTCATTGCGCTGACCGTGACCGAGTTGCCACTTCGCCACCGCCGCCATGGTCGGCGTGTCGTGGCCTCGACAGGCCACGTGACCTATGCACGCCGATCCCCCACGGCCACGGGATGCGGCAGCTACGGGCTATCCCTAGAGTCCATTTCATCGAACCGGCAACGTAGCCGGCCCTGAAAACAAAGACCTCGTTGGGACCTCAAATGCAACTGCGCACCATCGCCCTGGCCGCCGCCGTCATCAGCAGCCTGGCCACGCCGACCTTCGCCGCGACCCAAACACTCGCTTTCGCCCCCGGCGCCAGCTACGCCGCCGGCCTCAACCCGCAGGCCTACGACGCCAACGTCGTTGGCTTGCCGACGGGTGGCACCTTCTTCGAAAACTTCTTCACCTTCAGCGTCACGCCGATGGGCGACGCCACCGGCAATGGCAGCTACACCGCGCTGAAAAAGCCGCGTGCCGGTGGCACGCTGTTCGACATCAAGGGCTTCACGATCGAGCTCTTTCAAGACGGCGACGCTGACACGCTGATCGGCAGTGTCAGCGGCAACAACAGCGCGTTGAACTCCTGGGACTTCACGCCCGGCGCGGCCTACCTCAGCGGTGGCGACTACTACTTCCGTGTCAGCGGCACCACCGCCGGCACGATGTCGAGCACCTACAACTTCAAGATGGACGTGACCCCGGTGCCGGAGCCCGAGACCTACGCCTTGCTGCTTGCTGGCCTGCTGGCGGTCGGCTTCATGGTGCGCCGCCGCTCGCCCGCCCAGCACTGATCCCACCGCTCGACCCCTGCTTCAGCTCCTGCACGCACCGCAATCGCAACCCGCGATCAACCCATTTCTCCCCAACCGAGAACCTGCCATGAAAATCAACACCCTCCTCGCCGCCACCCTGATGACGGCCGCCGCCGGCGCCGCTTTTGCCGACGACCAGTCGGCGGCCTTTGCTGGCAACGTCGCTTCTTTCGACAGCGTCGGCACCGTGCTCGCTGGTGGCAACGATGTCATCTCCTTCACCGGCCTGGCCGCGGGCATCTATGACTTCACGCTGACGATGAGCGGCCAGTTCATCACCCTGAGCGGCGCCGACATCAACGGCATTTCCGGCACCATCATCGATACCGGCAAGTGGACCTTCGTCGGCATCGACGGCACCGGCCCTTCGGACTTCGTGCTCACGCTGACCGGCACCAAGGACAAAGCCACCGCGCTGTATTCCGGCGAGCTGACCGTCACCGCCGTGCCCGAGCCGCAAACCTACGCGCTGATGCTTGCCGGCCTGGGCGCGATGGGCTTCATGGCGCGCCGCCGCAAACAGGCGCGTTGATCGCAGCGGGCGCCCGCGCGAGCCGGCGCCCCGATTCACCTCAAGTCACTTTTGATGCAACCCGGGGCGGCCGCACAGGCCGCCCCATTTTTCTGTCGGCGGCCGCCGCAGCATTCAACGCCGCCAGCCCGCCAAGAAACAGATCGCAGACGATCGGCGCCAGGTCGGCGTGTGTCAGGCGGCCCTGCGGGCGCAGCCAGGTGAAGGTCCAGTTGATCATGCCGAAGAGCAGCATCGCCAGCGGCTTGTGCAGATCAGCCGCCAGATCGGGGCGCGCTTGCGCAACGGCATCGGCAAAGGTGGCGACCACAAAACGCTGGCCATCGATCACCGCGCGCCGCGCCGCGTCGGGCAAGAACTTGACGTCTTCGGTGAGCACCCGGTGCTCATGCTGGGCATCGGCGTAGGCCGCCATAAAACCTTCGATCAACTGCCGCAGGCGCTGCGGCGAGGCCGACGTATTCAGCGCCAGCGTTTGCAGACGCCGGATGTGGCCGATCGCGATCTGCTCGAGCAGGCCGGACTTGTCCTTGAAATAGTGGTACAGCGTGGCCTTGGACACCCCACTGGCGGCAGCGACCTCGTTCATCGTGGTGGCGGTGTAGCCGCGGCGCGCGAACAGCGCCGCCGCAGCGGCCATGATCTGCGCCTGCTGGTCGCCGTAGGTGGCCGCGCGGGGCCGGGCCATTGCCGCCGCCCTCGTCAGCGTTCGTCGAAAGAGACCACGACGCGCTCGCTCAGCGGGTGCGCCTGGCAGGTGAGCACAAAGCCGGCGTCGAGGTCGCTGGCGTCGAGCGCAAAGTTGCGGTCCATGCGTACGCGGCCTTCGATCAGCTTGGCGCGGCAGGTCGCGCAGACCCCCGACTTGCACGAATAGGGCACATCGAGCCCGGCGCGCGACGCGGCGTCGAGGATGCTGGCGTCGCCCTTGTGAAAGACGATGTCGCGGGTGATGCCGTCACGCACGATGCTGACCCGCGCGTCATCGGCGTCACCCGGCTGCGCGGCGTGCACATCGCCTGCGGGCTGCTGCTCAGGCGGGATGCCGAAGCGCTCGATGTGGATGCGCTCGGACGCGATGCCGGCATCCAGCAGCGCGGCCTGCGCTTCGTCGTTCAAGGCATGCGGGCCGCAGACAAATGCCGCATCGACGGCGCGTGGATTGACCAGCGTTTGCAGGAACAACCCGATGCGGCGGTGGTCCAGCCGGCCGCGCGCGAGTGGCGAGCCGGGCGCAGCGTCGACCTGCTCGCGCGAAAACACCGGGTACAGCGCGAGCCGGGTCAGGTAGCGGTTTTTCAGGTCTTCGAGTTCTTCCTTGAACATGGTGCTGGCGACCGTGCGGTTGCCGTAGAGCAGCGTGCAGCGGGTGAGCGGATGTTGCTCGAGCAGGGTCTTGATGATCGACAGGATCGGCGTGATGCCGCTGCCCCCTGCGATGGTCAGCACATTCGCCGGCGCCGTCGAGCGCGACTGCGACTCGGGTGTGACGTTAGCCAGCGCTGCACCGAACCGGCCTTGCGGCTCCATCACGTCGATCGGGTCTCCGGCCTTCAGCGACTGGTGCAGCCAGCTCGAGAACGCGCCATCGGGCACCCAACGCACGCCGACAAGCAAGGCCTCGCCAGCAGCAGAGCAGATCGAATACGAACGGCGCAGGTCCTCGCCGCTGACGACCGCGCGCAACGTCAAGTACTGGCCGGGCTGGAAGCGAAACGATTCTTGCAAGGCGGCTGGGACATCGAGCGTGACCACGGCGGCATCGTCGCTGTCGCGCCGAATGTCGCTGACCGTCAGGGTATGAAAATGCAATCCACTCATCAGGCAACCTTCGTGCTGCGCACTGCGGTCGATTCGCCTTGCGGGCTGAGACCGGACGTGAAACCGTCCTGAGGACGGTTTCGCGCCAGTCGAAGGACTGCGGCCGCTGGCCGCAGGCGGCCGGGCAGGCTCATATCGGCTTGAAGTGCTCGAACGGCTCTTGGCAACTCAGGCAGCGCCAGATCGCCTTGCAAGCTGTTGTGCCAAAGGCCGACAGTCGCTCGGTCTGCCGGCTGCCACAGCGCGGGCAGGCCAGCGCGCGCGGGCGAAAGTGCAGGACCTGCTCCCCCACCGGCCCGGGCGGCGCGATGCCGTAGGCATGCAGCTTGACGCGGCCGGCGGCGCTGATCCAGTCTGTCGTCCACGCCGGCGCGCGGCGCAGCGTCACCCGCGCTGGCCCGAGCCCGGCGGCGTTGATCGCCGCGCAGACATCGGCGTCGATGATTTCGGTGGCCGGGCAGCCGGAATAGGTGGGGGTCAAGACGACCTCGATCGTGTCGCCGTCGTCGGCCAGAACCACGTCACGCACGATGCCCAGATCGCGGATCGACAGCGCCGGCACCTCGGGGTCGAGCACGATGTCGAGCACGGCCCAGGCGGCAGCGATGCGGGCATTGCCATCGGCACCGACGCTGGCATCGACGACCATGGCGCCAGGCAGATCGCTTGCCACGTCGCTGGTCATGTCGTTGGTCATGTCGTTGGTCATGTCGCTCACCACCGACCGCCGGGAAAAGCGCGCTGCAGATATTGCATCTCGGTGAGGATGAAACCCATGTGCTCGCTGTGAACACCCTGGCTGCCAGTGCTGACAAAGTTGCTGTCGGCGGGCGCCGGCAACGTTGCCGTCAAGAGCACCGCTTCGACCTCTTTCTGCCAGGCTTGCCGCAATACGCTGCGGCGTGGGCCGAGGCCGTTGTCGGCAGCAGCGGCATCACTGGCGTCGTCGACAAACATCTCGGCGCAATAGGGCCAGGCGCGGGCGAGTGCGGCTTGCATGCGGCGCTTGGATTCGGACGTGCCATCGCCGAGCCGGATTGTCCACATCGCGGCATGTTCGCAGTGGTAGCGCGATTCCTTGACCGCCTTGGCCGCGATCGCCGCGAGCTCGGCATCCGACGACAACTCGAGCGCCTGCCATTGCAGACGGAACCAGATCGACAGCAGCAGGTTGCGCACGACGACGTCGGCAAAGTCGCCACCCGGTGCATGTGCGCTTGAACGCCGCAGCGGCTGTTCGACCAGCGTCAGGTTGAGGAAGTCGCGCTCGTCGCGCAGAAAAGCGAGCTGGTCCTCGTCATGCCCCTGACCAGCCAGCGCTGCCGCGTGGGTCAGCAGCGCGCGCGCCTGGCCGAGCAGGTCGAGTGCCAGGTTGCTGATCGCGATATCTTCTTCGATCACCGGCGCATGGCCGCTCCATTCGGCCAGCCGCTGGGCGTGGATCAGCGCCGTGTCGGCCAGCCGCAGTACGTAGCGCACCGGTGCGGTCAGGTTGATCGAAATCGATGCCGAACTGATCGTCGCATTCATGGCTGTGGTCGCTGGTGTGGTCGTTGGTGCGATGAACCAGGCTCAAAGGTGATCGACTGCTTTGGGCAGCACATAAAACGTCGGATGCCGGTAGACCTTGTCGGCCATCGGGTCGAAGTACATCGCCTTGTCACCGGGGTCGCTGGCGGTGATGTCGCTGCTGCGCGCGACCCAGATGCTCACACCCTCTTGCCGGCGGGTGTAGACCTCGCGGGCAAGCTGCAGCGCCATCGCGGCATCGGCTGCATGCAGGCTGCCGCAGTGTTTGTGGTCGAGGCCGGCCTTGGCGCGCAGGAAAACTTCCCACAGCGGCCATTCGTTGGCGACACCATCGTCCTGCGCCGTCTGGATTGGAGTCACTTCGTACTTCACCGGGTCTTCGCTCATGCTGCCTGCTCCTTCAGCGCCTGCTTTTTTGCATGCACCAGCGCCGCATCACGCACCCAGGCGCCGTCGTCCCAGGCCTTGACACGCGCCGACAGGCGCTCTTTGTTGCACGGCCCGTCACCACCGACAACGCGCCAGAACTCGGCCCAATCGATGGCGCCAAAGTCGTGCTGGCCGCGGGACTCATTCCACTTCAACGCCGGGTCGGGCAAGGCCACGCCGAGCACCTTGGCCTGGTCGACGCAGGCATCGACAAATTTCTGCCGCAGCTCGTCGTTGCTGATGCGCTTGATGCCCCAGCGCGCCGATTGAGCGCCATGCACGCTCTGGCCATCGGGCGGGCCGAACATCATCAGCGATGGCCACCACCAGCGGTCGACGGCGTCTTGCACCATCTTTCGCTGCGCCTCGGTGCCGTCACGCATCATCGTCAACAGCGCATCGAAACCCTGGCGCTGGTGGAAACTTTCCTCGCGGCAGATGCGCACCATCGCGCGCGCATACGGCGCGTAGGAACAGCGGGTCAGCGGCACCTGGTTCATGATCGCCGCGCCATCGACGAGCCAGCCGATGACGCCGATATCGGCCCAACTCAAGGTCGGGTAATTGAAGATCGAGCTGTATTTGGCGCGGCCGGAATGCAAGGCGCAGAGCATTTCATCGCGGCTGGTGCCCAGCGTCTCCGCCGCCGCATACAGGTACAGGCCGTGGCCGGCTTCGTCCTGCACCTTGGCGAGCAGGATCGTCTTGCGCTTGAGCGTCGGCGCGCGTGTGATCCAGTTGCCTTCGGGCAGCATGCCGACGACCTCTGAGTGCGCATGCTGGCTGATCTGCCGCACCAGGGTCTTGCGGTAGTGCTCGGGCATCCAGTCCTTGGCCTCGATCGGCGTACCGGTGTCGATGCGCGCGTCGAAGCCGCGCTCAAGTTCTGCCTCTTGCAGCGAGCGCACCGCGGCGCGCTCTTCTTTCGGGCCGACATCCATGGCTTGGGTGTACATCAGGTGCTCCGTTAGCCTGTGCTCTTGTCAACGACGGGCGCGATGGTCATGACCTGGGTCGCTTGTCGATCACCCGCCGCGCCTTGCCGACCAGCGTGCGTTCGATCGAGTCCGGCTTGCCGACCAGCACGCTGCTGCTGACACCGACCAGGGTCTTGATGCGCTGCTGCAGCTCAAGGCCGATCAACGCTGCGTCGCCATCGGCATGCCCCGGCAGCAGCTCGCAATGCACCGTCAACTCGTCGAGCAAGGCCGCGCGGGTGACGACCAACTGGTACTGCCCGGCCAGGCGCCCATGCTGCAAGACGATCTCTTCGATCTGCGTCGGGAAGACATTCACGCCGCGGATGATCAGCATGTCGTCGCTGCGGCCCACGATCTTGCCCATCCGGCGCATGCTGCGCGCGGTCGGCGGCAGCAGCCGCGTCAGGTCGCGCGTGCGGTAGCGGATCACCGGCAGCGCTTCTTTGCTCAGGGTCGTGAAGACCAGTTCACCTTCGGTCCCGTCGGGCAATACTTCGCCCGTCTCGGGGTGAATGATCTCGGGATAAAAATGGTCCTCCCAGATCACCGGGCCGTCCTTGGTCTCGACACATTCGTTGGCCACGCCCGGGCCCATGACTTCGCTCAGGCCGTAGATGTCCACCGCGTCGATATCAGCCGCGGCTTCGATCTCGGCGCGCATCGCCTCGGTCCACGGCTCGGCGCCGAAGATGCCCACGCGCACCGACATCCGGCGTGGGTCGAGCCCCTGGCGCCGGTACTCTTCGATCAGCACCTGCATGTAGCTCGGGGTGACCATGATGATGTCGGGCTTGAAATCCTCGATCAGCTGGATCTGCTTTTGTGTCTGCCCGCCGGACATCGGGACCACCGTGCAGCCGAGTCGCTCGGCCCCGTAATGCGCGCCCAGGCCGCCGGTGAACAGGCCGTAGCCATAAGCGATGTGGACCATGTCACCGGCGCGACCGCCCGAGGCGCGGATCGACCTCGCGACGAGGTCGGCCCAGACGTCGATGTCGGCCTGGGTGTAGCCCACCACCGTCGGTTTGCCGGTGGTGCCCGACGACGCATGGATGCGGACAACCTTTTCGCGCGGCACCGCAAACATGCCAAACGGGTAGTTCGCGCGCAGGTCGGCCTTGCGCGTGAACGGGAATTTCGCCAGGTCGGCGAGCGACTTGCAGTCCGACGGGTGCACACCCCTGGCGTCAAACGCCTGCCGGTAGTGGGCGACGTTGTTGTAGGCATGCTCCAACGACCCCCTTAGGCGCTGCAGTTGCAGCGCTTGCAGTTCGTCACGGCTGGCGCTTTCGATCGGCTCGAGCAGCGGTGGGCGGCGGGTTTTGTTCAGGCGCACGGGTGATCCTGTGTTTGGTGCGACAAAGCAGTCCGCGTGTGCGACCCGGGCCTAACGCTGCACACCAACGGGCAGACCCTCAACCAGCGCACGGCCCTTGATCGTGTACGAGCGCCCGCGAAAGGCCGCGATGCGCTCATCGCGCTGGTTGCTGACCGCAATGTCGTAGACCCCGGTGCGGCCCGATTTGCTGAGCTCCGCCGCCACCGCGACAAGCCGGTCACCGAGGCGCGCTGCGGCCAGCAGGTTGACGTCAAAACCTGCCGCCACCGAGACTTCGTTGTAGGCGTTGCAGGCAAAAGCAAAAGCGCTGTCGGCCAGCGTCGTGATCAGGCCGCCGTGGCAGATGTCGTGGCCGTTGAGCATGTCTTCGCGTACCGTCATGACCAAGGTCGCGGTGCCCGGGCCGACTGCCAGCACCTGCATGCCGAGCGACTTGGACGCGCGGTCGTTCAACCACATGGCATCGCGGCAGGCTTCTGCGATCTGTTGCGGGTTCATCGTCGCGTTGGTCGTCGCGTTGATGCAGCTCGTCATCGGCTCAACGGTCCTTGAAAACCGCGGCACGCTTGCCCAGGAATGCCGCCACACCTTCAGCAAAATCATGCCCACGACCGAGTTCGCGCTGGGTGTCGGCTTCGAGGCCAATCGCGTCGCCGAAATCCATCACCATCGCGGCGTCGATGACACGCCGCGTTTCGGCGAGTGCCTTGGACGGCATCCTGGCCAGCCGCTGCGCCAGCGCGTTAGCCTCGTCGATGAGTGCGGCGTCGTCGACACAGCGCCAGATCAGGCCGATGCGCTGGGCTTCTTCGGCCGGCAGCTTGTCGCCGGTCATCGCCAGGCCGATGGCCTGCGCGCGGCCGACCAGCCGCGGCAGCAGCCAGGTGCCGGCGCAATCAGGCACCAGGCCGATCTTGCTGAATGCCTGGATAAAATTCGCGCTGCGCGCCGCGATCACAAAGTCGCAGCAGAGTGCGAAGTTGGCGCCGGCGCCGGCCGCTACGCCGTTCACCGCCGCGATCACCGGCACCGGCATCGTTCGCACGCGGGTCGCCACGGGGCGGTAATAACGTTCGATTACCGCGCCGACATCGGCTGTGCCGCCCATCGCAGCGTCGTTCAAATCCTGCCCCGCGCAGAAACCGCGGCCGGCGCCGGTGATGACGACCGCGCGCACGCTGGCGTCAGCAGCGGCGGCATCGAGCGCTGGCAGCAACAAGGCGTGCATCGCGGCGGTAAAGCTGTTCAACGCCGCGGGGCGGTTGAGCGTGATCGTGGTCACGGCGTTGCTCGTGGTGACCAATACAGGAGTTTCGGACATCTGGCATCCCTCGTCTGCGGCGGCATCAAACTGCAGCGCCAATCATTCGTCGACCGTTTGGTCGGTGAATTCTAGCGGTGTCCGGCGGCGCCGGGCAATGGCCGGTTCGGTCGGCAACCGCAACTTGCGCGCGCTATCCTTTCCGAATGACCAACGTGACCGCATCGACCGAGACCTCCAGCACCGTCAGGCTTTCGAGCTGGGACGAGTTCACCGCGATCGCGCGCGAGCTCGACGGCTGGGCTTTTCGTGGCCACGCGAGCGCGGCCTGGCCGTTGGTCAGTTCGCTGACCCGGCGCCTGAATGACTTCTGCCCCGACCGCAGCCTGTGGCCGCTGCGCGAAGAGCGTGCGATGCGCATCTTCAGGCGCAAGGCGCATATCTATTTCACCGACCGCCAGGCCTTGCAGGACGACCTGCGTTGCTTGGCGTTGATGCAGCACCACGGCGCACCGACGCGCCTGCTCGACTTCACGAAGTCGCCATTTGTTGCTGCATTTTTTGCGTTTGAAGGCGCTGTCGACGATGTCGCGGTGTACGCCTTGAACACGCCCGTGCTGTGGTCGGCGAGTCCGACTTTTGACCCTGGCCTGGGGCGCGAGCGCATCGATCCGCGCGAGCCCGGCAACTACCAGGCCTACTTTGCAAACAACCGGCATCCGCTGGTCTGGTTTGGCGAGCCGGCCGAGATGGATTCGCGCCTGGTCGCGCAGTCCGGCGTTTTTGTGCTGCCCGGTTTGCTCAACGACTCGCTCGAAGAGATCTTGCAAGGCTACGAGCCGCGCCACGATCTGCTGCGCAAATATGTGCTGCCGGCCAGCGCGCGCGACGACGCGATGCGCGCGCTGTACCGCATGAACGTGACCCACGCAACGCTGTTCCCCGACCTCGACGGCCTGGCGCGGTCGATCGCCTACGAGCTTGAAGTGGTCTGGGGCCGGCTGGTCGATGACTACCGGACGCGGCATCTGGACTGAAGCCTCGTCACGATCAATGGCCATCGGCGGCGGCCATGATTGAACCACGCGCGCGCCGGCGAATGAGGCCCGGTAAACAGCTGCTTGGCGCGCTCCGACATCGGTGCGCGCAGCGCCGGCACGGGGGTGGCCCGGCTACGTTTATGGAATGCTTATGCTCTCCGCCGGGCCACCCCCGCACCGACGCTGCGAACGGTGGCGTCGAGGCTTCGCCGCAATGCAAGACTTGCGCTGAGTTGAGTTTGCAGCGCGAGGCCGCCACCGGCTCAGCCGGGATTGGGGTGGCCGGCGTAGTGCGTAAGAATTCCACAAACGTAGCCGGCCACCCCAATTTCGGCTGCTGGAAACAAAGCCAGCCCGCCCGAAAGCCATCAACCCGACGCGGCCCCACTGCCCGCCGCCAGCACCATCCCCCGGCATTCGCCGAAACCGATGCGCGCCGCGCCTGGACGCTCACAATGACCCGACAGGATCACCGCATCGCCGTCGTGCAAAAACGCGCGCTGCTCGCCGTTGTCCAGCGTCAGCGGCTCGCGGCCACCGCGGGTGAGTTCGATGATCGCGCCGGCCTCGGCCGGTGTTGGCCCGCTGATGGTGCCGGTGCCGATCAGGTCGCCCGGTTGCAGGTTGCAGCCACCGACGGTGTGCTGCGTGAGCATCTGCGCGACGGTCCAGTATTGGTGGCGAAAACTTGTCGCCGCAACCAGCGACCCCGCCCGGCCTTCGTCGCGGTGGGCTTGAGTCTGGATGTGCACCGCGAGCTGGATGTCTAACACCCCATGTGCACGGTTGTCGGCATCGTCCAGATAAGCCAGCGGCTGCGGCTCGTCAGTCGGCCGCGTGAAGGGCAGCCGGTACGGCGCCAGGGCTTCGGCGGTGACGATCCACGGCGAGATGCTCGTGCAGAAGTTTTTGCCCAGGAAGGGCCCGAGCGGCGCCATCTCCCAGAACTGGATGTCGCGTGCCGACCAGTCGTTGAGCAAGCAGATGCCGAAGACGTGGCCCTCGGCCTGCTGCAGCGCGATCGGCACGCCGGGCCGGTTGCCGGGGCCGACAAATACGCCGAGTTCGAGCTCGAAATCCAGGCGCGCGCAGGGGCCGAATACTGGCGCTTCAGCACCGGGTGGCATCGACTGGCCCCGCGGCCGAACGAAGGGCGTGCCGCTGATGACCACGCTCGATGCGCGGCCGTGGTACGCGAGCGGCAGCCACTGGAAGTTGGCGGTCAGTGGGTCGTCGGGGCGCGCGATGCGGCCGACGTTGCGCGCGTGGTGGATCGAAGTGTAGAAGTCGGTGTAGTCGCCGATGCGCGTGGGCAGGCTGAATTCGATGGCGTCGATGGGCAACAGGCAGTCACGCAGCGCCGCCTGCTGCGCCGTTGACGCGCCGGCTTCGAGCAGCGCAAACTGGCCCTGCCGCAGCGCATGCCAGGCAGCCGGGCCGGCAGCCATCAAGTCGTTCAGCACCGGCGCGGCGGCCAGGCTCGCGGCCGCTTGTGCGGCGCCTGCCAACAAGCCGCTGTTGGCCAGCGCGGCCATGTCGATGACCTGGTCGCCGATCGCCACGCCGCCTCTGAATGGCTCGGTCGATCCGGCACGCCGGATCACCGCCAACGGCAGGTTCTGGATGGGGAAGTCGCTGCCCTGCGCTTGCGCCGATTCGAGCCAGCTGCGCGCGGCCGGGTCGTGGGTGTTGTTGAGCTGCATGGTGGTCACGCCTCGCTGGCCATCAGCGCGTCGTCGAAGATCGCGACCGCGCGGGTCCAGCCTGCCGAGGCGCCACGGATCTTGTGCGGGAAGCAGCTGATGAAAAAGCCGTCGGCCGGCAGCGACTCGAGGTTGTGCATTTTTTCGATGTGGCAATAGCCGATATCGCGGCCGGCTTTGTGGCCTTCCCAGATCAACGAAGGGTCCTGGGTCTGGGCATATTTTTTCGCGGTGTGCACAAACGGCGCGTCCCAGCTCCAGGCGTCGGTGCCGGTCAGGCGCACACCGCGCTCGAGCAGGTACATCGTGGCTTCGTAACCCATGCCGACACCGGCAGCGACATAGTCGGGGTGGCCGTAACGCGAGCCGGCGCGCGTGTTGATGACGACGATCTCCAGCGGCTTCAGGGTATGGCCGATACGCGTGAGTTCGGCTTCGACATCGTTGGCGGTGACGACGTAGCCGTCGGGCTGGTTGCGAAAGTCGAGCTTCACGCCGGGCTGGAAACACCATTCCAGCGGCACTTCGTGGATCGCTATGGCCGGCTTCTTGGCTCCCAGCGCCTTGTCCATCGTGCTGTGAAAGTGGTAAGGTGCATCGAGGTGGGTGCCGTTGTGGGTGGACAGCTGCACCAGCTCGACCGCCCAGCCTTCGCCATCGGGCAGATCCTCTTTTTTCAGTCCGGGGAAAAACGGTTCGATCTGCTCGAAGCTGTTGCCGTGCGTGAAGTACTGGATCTTCGGCGCGAAGGCCGGCGGATCACTGAGAACGTCGTTTTCTAGAAAGATAGACAGGTCGACAAAACGGCGGGTCATGGCGTGCTCCTCGAGGTCAATGAAAAAGGGCTTCGGGTTCAGGCCGCCTGCCACGGCATCAGGCGGCGCTCAAAGCATGCCAGCATCGTGTTGCTGACAAAGCCGATCGCACCCAGCAGCGCGATGCCGGCAAACAATTCGCTGGCCCGAAAAGACCTTGCGGCTTGCAGGATCGCCAGCCCCAAGCCGTCTTGCGATGCGAGCATCTCGCCGACGACTGCGACGATGAGCGCCACGGTCAGCGAAAGCCGCATCGCCGACAGGATGTCGGGCAGCGCGTTGGGCAGGCCGATCTTGAACAAAAACGCCAGCCTGCTCAACTGCAGCGCCTGCGAGACTTCGCGCAAACGCAGATGCACACCGGCCAGGCCATGCACGGTTGCCAGCAGCACCGGCCACATCGCGCCAAAGGCGACCACCGCCAGCACCATCGAGCCCGACAAACCGAAGATTGAGATCGCCAGCGGCATCACCGCCGATGCCGGCAGCGGGCGGATCAGCTCCAGCGTCGGCTGCACCCAGGCGCGCGCCGTGGCCGAGCTGCCGACCAGCGCGCCGAGCAAGAGACCGAGCACGCACGCCAGGCCCCAGCCCCAGAACATGCGCTGCACCGTGGCGGCGGTGTAGGCCAGCAGATCACCTTTTTGCAGGCCTTCGACCAGGCTGCCCAATGTCGCCTCGGGTGTCGGCAAAAAAACCTTGCTCACCCATTGGCCGTGGCTGGCCGCCCACCACAGGCCACACAGCGCAGCAAACACCAGCAGCGACTCCACCCAGCCGGCCCAGCGCGTGTTCATGGCGTGCCGCCGGACTGGCGCATCGCGCCCGCCTCGCCCGTCTCACCCATCTGGCCCATCTGCCCCATGCGGCGCGCCAAGGCCGATTGCAGCTTCAACGCCGCCGCATTGACGAAGTAGCCGATGACGCCGATCCAGAACAACCAGGCCAGCATCAACGCCGGGTCCAGGCTCTGCTGCGCAATGATCAGCGCGTAACCCATGCCATGCGGGTTGGCGGCGATCTCGACCGTCACCGCGACGACCAGTGCGATCGCGACCCCGAGCCGCGACGCGACAAAGAGCCGAGGCGCCATCGCCGGCAGCACGATCTTGAAGAAGCGCGCCGACGCGCCCAGCTCCAGCGCCTGCGCGACCTCGAGCAATTGCGGCTCGACCTGGCGCACTGCCGCCTGGGTCAGGATCAGCGTCGGCCAGAAGGTCGCAAAGGCGACGACGCTGAGCTCCATGCGCAGCCCGAAGCCGAAGACCAGCATCGACAGCGGGATCAGCGCCACCGAAGGGATCGGCCGCAGCATCTCGATACTCAAAAAACCCATGCGCGCGGCGCGGCGCGACAAACCGAGCAGCGTGCCGAGCACGATGCCCAGCAGGCTGCCCATGGCGAGCCCCAGTCCAGCGCTGCCGAGCGTGAAGGCCGTCGCCGCAAGCAGCGAGCCGTCACCCACGGTTTTGACAAACGCCCACAGCGCCGCTGTCGGTGCGGCCACCGTATCGCTGGCGCGGCCCACCGTGCGCGCCCACCACTCCAGGCTGCCCAACCCGAGCGCGGGCAAGACGAGCGGCCGCAATGCATGCAGCGCAGGCAGTGAGCGAGTCGAGCGCGGGGGGAACTTCACTTCAGTCATGCCCCAGGTAGCGATAAAGCTCACGCCGCATGCGCAAAAACTCTGGATGCTCCTTGGTCTCGAGCTGGTTGCGTGGCCGCGGCAACGTGACGTCGATGACCGCGGCCAGGCTCGGCTTGTCAGCGGTCGGGTGCGCACGCAGCGCCACCACGCGGTCGCCGAGATACAGCGCCTCTTCGAGATCGTGGGTCACAAACAGCACCGTCAGTTGCTGCTCGCGCACCAGGCGCGAGAGTTCGTCCTGCAGGCTCTCGCGGGTCATCGCGTCGAGGGCGCCAAAAGGCTCGTCCATCAGCATCAGCGCCGGCGCCTGCGCCAGGCAGCGCGCGATCTGCACCCGCTGCTGCATGCCGCCGGAAAGCTGCGCCGGGAATTTGCCCGCATGCGCCGCCAGGCCGACGGTTGCGAGCAGCGCGTCGATGCGTGCCGGCCGCTGATCAGCAGGCACCGCGCCGGCTTCGAGTGCCAAGCTGATATTGCCGCGCACGGTGCGCCAGGGCAGCAGCGCACGGCCGTAGTCCTGGAAGACAAACGCGGCCTCGCGCGAGGGGCCGACCACCGGCTGGCCGGCACGGCGCACGCTGCCGCTGCTCGGCGCGACAAACCCGGCCGCTGCGCGCAGCAGCGTGGTCTTGCCGCAGCCTGATGGCCCGATGACGCAGACAAACTCGCCGCGCTGCACGACCAGGCTCGTCGGCGACAGGATCTCGCGGCCACCGAGGTGGATGCCAACGCTGTCGAACGCCAGCAGCGGCGGCGGCGTGGGCATGGTCATTGCACGTTCATCGCACGTTCATCGCACGTTCACCGAACGCGCATCGCAAGGTCATCTAACAACGAGCGTGGCGATCTTCAGATCGGTCTTGAGCATCTCCTGGTCCTTCATCATCTTGACCCAGAAGTCGAGCTGCTTGTCGCTGACCAGCGGGCCCGGCGGCGAGATCTGCATGCGCGCCAGCACCTCGGGTGGCACCTTGATGTATTTGCCGATGATGGTGCGCACCTTGTCGCCATTGCCGGGTTTGTTCATGAACGCCGCGGCCTCCTGCACCGACTCGCGGAAGGCCTTCACTGCGGCCGGATTCTTGGCCGCCCAGTCGCGCCTCGCGGTGTGGATGATGGTCGGGTTGCCTTCGGCGAGGAAGGTGGAGTAGTACGACGCGACGTAGCCGAAACCACTGTCGGTGATGCGGCTCATGAAAGGGTCGGCAGTGACCACTGCATCGAGCGAGCCGCCGCGCAGCAGGTCACCATGCTGCGGGAACGAGGCTTCGACGAAGCTGACCTTTTTGTGGTCGACACCACTTTGTTTGAGCCAGGCACGAAAGGTCACATGCAAAAAAGCGCCGAGCCCCGGCACGCCGATCTTGCGGCCGACACAGTCCTGCGCCGACTTGATGCCCGAGCCTGCACGCGCCACCAGGCCGAAGCCGGTGATGCTCTTGGACGTGACGCCGCCACCGGCGACCACGACATGGTCGAGGCCGCCGTCGACACTCTGCAGATACACCGACGGCGTGGGCCCGCCGATCTGCAGCGACTCGGCCTGGATCGCCGCGGGGATGGTCGAGTTCAACGGGATGAATTTGAGTTCGACATCGAGGTTGCGCTTTTTGAAATAGCCCTCTTCGGCGGCGACGAAGACCGACGCAAAGTCAGTCACCGCGGTGTAGCCGAAGACCACCTTGGTCGCCTGCGCCGCAGCGGGCAGGGCGATGAAAGCACTGGCTGCGGCCAGACGTTGCAAGACGGAACGGCGTTTCATCGAACTCTCCTCGAGGTGGACGTGGTGGAAGCGGCGGCGGGACGCGGCTTGGGCGCTGGGGTCGTGGACCGCGACGAAGACCGTGATTCGGGCCAAGACGTGGCCGGCCGTGGCTGGCGCGGCGGGGGCAGCGCCGCCCGGATGCCGCCGACGATATAGGCCACCAGCATCGGCCCGGCATCGGCACCACCCTGGCGGGCCTGCCCGAGCGACAGGCGCTCGATACGGTGGTCACTCAAATGATGCAGCAGCGAACCGAGCGCAAACTGATAAGCCCAGGCGACCTCGGCGCGCGATGCATGTGGCAAAATCTGGTTCAGCGCATCGATGAAGGCATGCGCCATCGGGTCAAAGTGGCGGCGCAGCACCTGGTCGGCTTCTTCGGTGGCGTGGGCCAGTTCACGCCCCACCAGCAGCGCGTAGAACTCGCCTTCGGCGCTCGCGCGCAGGCGCAGCACCGGCCCGGTGAACGCCTCGACGATCGCGCGCAAAGCCGCCGGATCGGCGGGGTCATGCGAGGCCGCGCGCAGCGCCTTCAGGCGCTCGTCGATGATGCTGCTCCAGCGCGCGAAGATGGCGCCGAAGAGGGCCTGCTTCTGGCCGAAGTAGTAGTTCACCAGCGCCAGCGTGACGCCGGCTTCTTCGGCAATTTCGCGCAGGCCCACCGCGTGGTAGCCACGCTGCGCAAAGAGCTTTTCAGCCGCCAGCAGGATGTCTTGCTTGCGGTCGCGGCGCAGCGCCGGGATGTCGGTGACGGCGGGGCTGGACAACGACGGCATGGCCGGATTGGACGGTTGACCAAATCGCCTGGACATTCGTTCAAACCCTAGCAATACGCCGTCCTGCGATGGGACTGCGGAACAAACGCGGGCCGGGTACAAGCGGATCGGGCATCGGGCATCGGGCATCGGCGCGCGCAGCGCCGGCACGGGGGTGGCCCGGCTACGTTTCTGGAATTCTTAGGCACTTCGCCGGGCCACCCCCGCACCGACGCTGCGAACGATAGGGTCTGGCTCTCACCGCAATTGCAATACCCGCGCTGAACTGAATTCAGCAGCGCGGGGCCGCCACCGGTTCAGCCGGGATTGGGGTGGCCGGCGTAGTGCGTAAGAATTCCACAAACGTAGCCGGCCACCCCAATCTCGGCTGCGGAAAACAGTGTCAGCCGTGAGCAAACGCAAGGGGCACCAAATCAATCCGCCTTGATCCCGGCTTCCTTGATGACCACGGCCCAAGTCGCCGTCTCACGCTGGATCTGGGCGCTGAAATCGGCGGGCTTGCTGCCCACCGGCGTCAGGCCCACGCTAAGCAGCTTGTCGCGCAACGCAGGTTGCGCCAGTGCCGCCGCGATTGCGGCGTGCATGCGCACGACCAGCGCGTCGGGTGTGGCTGCAGGCACCATCACGCCATACCAAGACGGTACGTCGATGCCTTTGACGCCGGCTTCGGCGAGTGTCGGCAAATCGGGCAAGGTATCGGCACGTCGGGCAGTCGTCACCGCCAGCGCACGCAACTGGCCGGCCTTGATCGCCGGCATCAGCGTCGGCACTGCGCCAAACATGACCTGGATCTGGCCGCCGACGATATCTTGCAGCGCTTGCGTCGTGCCCTTGTAGGGCACATGCACGAGGTCGATCTTGGCCTCGCGTTTGAGCAGTTCGCCGATCAGGTGCAGGCTTGATCCGTTGCCGGGCGAGCCGTAGTTCAGCTTGCCCGGTTGGGCCTTGGCCAGCGCGATCAGCTCGGTCACCGTTTTGGCCGGCACCGCCGGGTGCACCACAAGCACATTCGGCGCATAGGCGACCAGGATCACCGGCTTGAAGTCGCGTTCCCACTTGAATGGCGCGTTAGGCAACAGCGTCGCGTTGATCGTGATGTTGCCTTGCGGGATGAAGAGCACCGTGGCGCCATCGCCTGTCGCCCGCGCGACATTCTGGATGCCAATATTGCCGGCCGCACCGGGCGTGTTTTCGACAACGATATTGCGGCCGGTGCTCGCCTGCAGCGATTCCGCAACGCTGCGGGTCAGCACGTCGAGCACACCGCCGGCTGGGAACGGCACGACAAATTTGGCTGGCCGGTCGGGCCAGGGTTGTGCGGCGGCGCTGCCGCAGACAACGGCGATCAGCGACGCGATCAAGGTGCTGAGCAGCGGATGCGGTTTCATGCTGACGGGGCCTGTTCGTTTTGCTGTGCTTGCTGTGCTTGCTGTGCTTGCAACGCCTGAAGCGCTAGAAGGATCTTCACCGGCGTGATCGGCAGCGAGGTGATGCGCACACCGACCGCATCGTGTACGGCATTCGCCAGCGCACTGGCCATTGGCAGGATCGTCGCTTCGCCGGCGCCTTTGGCACCAAAGGGCCCCGGGCCATGGCCCTGCTCTTGAGTGATGGTCACAAAGTCGCGCGGCAGGTCGTCGGCGAGCGGCACGCGGTAACTCAGCGGGTCGGCGTTGAGCAACCGGCCGCCGTCGTCGTAGACCATTTGCTCGAACATCGCCTGCCCCAGGCCCATCACGGCAGCGCCGTCTTCCTGGCCTTTGCAGACCAGCGGGTTGATCGAGCGGCCGGTATCGCCGCTGGCCACCAGCTTGATGATCTCGATGCGGCCGGTTTCGGTATCGACCTCGACTTCGACCGCGCCCCAGCCGATTTCCCAGAACACACATTGCGCTTCGAGCGGCGCAAGGGGGTCGAGTGTCGGCTTGTAGAAACCATCGGCGGAAAACTCGAAGCCGGTGCCGCCGAAGTGGCGCATGACCAGCGGCGCGAGTGGCTGGCGCCGCTCACTAATCGCGTGCACGATGGTCGCATCGTCGAGCGTGAGTTCGGCTGCGGGCAAGCCCATCTGGTCGGCAGCAAAGTCCAGGATCTGCTGCTGCAAGGCCTGTGCTGCACGCATCACGGCCTGGCCCATCAAGGCCACACCCGAGCTTGCATTCGTGCCCTGGTCAAACGGCGTGTGGTCGGTATTGATCGCGCCGAAGCTGACGCGGTCGGTGCGGGTGCCGAGCACTTCGGCGACCACCTGCGACAGCGCGGTATGGGCGCCCTGCCCCATCTCTACCGTGCCGCACTGCAGAAAGACATCGCCTTGCGTCGTCATCTTCACGCGCGCCTGCGCCGGCTTGTTGACACCACCGCCATCCTTGAAGCCGATGGCGATGCCCACACCGCGTTTGAACGGCGACGATTCGGTCTGCACTGCAGCACGCCGCGCGTGGTAACCGTCATAGCCGATCTCGCGGCAGACCAGATCCAGCCCTAGCTGCATATCGCTGTCGACACCACTCTCGCCGGGCACGAAGGGCTCGCCCAACTTGAGCAGGTTGCGCTCTCGCATCGCGCGCGGGTCCAGCCCGAGCCGGCGCGCGATCATGTCGATTTGCGACTCCGATGCCCAACTCGCTTGCGTGCCGCCAAAGCCGCGGAACGGCCCGGCCGGTGCGGTATTCGTCATGACGCAGGCGCAGCGCGAGTCGATGGTCTGCCAGCGGTAGGGCCCGGGGATGCGGTAGCCGGCCTTCTCGGCAACGAGCGGGCTCGCATCGGCATACGCACCGGCGTCGAGCAGGATCTCGCTGCTGCGCGCGACCAGGGTGCCGTCGGCCATGACCCCGGTTTTCAGGCGCAGGATCGCGGCATGCTGGGTATTGGTCAGAAAGCTCTCTTCCATCGTCAGGCACAGCCGCACCGGCTTGGCGGCGAGCCGCGACAACAGCACCGTCAGGGCTTCGGTCTTGACATTGTTCTTGGCGCCGAAGCCGGCGCCGAGATACGGCACGTTGACCGTGATCCGGTTTTCGGCCAGCTTGAACATGCGCGCGATTTCCTTGCGCAGCGGGAACGGGTTCTGGCAACTTGCCCAGACCGTGATGTGCTCCGCGCTGGCATCGGCGACGCTGACAAAGGGTTCGAGGTGGTAATGCGTCATCCGCGAAAAGCGGAATTCGTCTTCGAAGATGTGGTCGCAGCGTGCAAAGGCATCGGCGCTGTCGGTGCCTGTGCTTGTGACATACGCGAACTCGAAGCAGACATTCTTGCGCGGGCGCAGCAGCGCGCTCGCACCCGCGCCATAAGGCGGCACGATGCCAGCCGGCGCTTGTTCAAAGAGCGCCGGCATCTCATCAGTCAGCGCGGCTTCGATGCTGGCGGCCACGGGCAGATCTTCATACTCGACCTTGATCACACGCAGCGCCTGCACGGCCTGCGCTTCGGTGTCGGCCGCGACGGCACATACGATGTCGCCGATATAGCGCACGCGGTCGGTGGCGACGATCGGCTGGTCCTTGATGTAGTAGCCGTAAAACGGCACGACATGCGCCGGTATGTCGTCGCGGGTGAGCACCGCGCGCACGCCGGGCATCGAGCGCGCAGCAGCACTGTCGATCGAAACCACCCTGGCATGCGCGCGCGGGCTGCGCAGCACCTTGGCGTGCAACATGCCGGGCAGCTGGATGTCGGGGCCGTAAACAGCGTTGCCGGTGACCTTGGCCTGCGCGTCGCGGCGCGGCAGGTCGTGGCCGACCTGGCGCAGCGATGCGGCGGCTTCGTTGGTCTTGGCGGCAGTCATGGCGCGGCCTCTTCACGCAGCCGCCGCGACGCGAGTTGCACCGCTTCGACGATCTGCGCGTAGCCGGTACAGCGGCAGACATTCGAGCTGATCCACTCGACGATGACTTCGCGTGACGGGTCGGGGTGATGGTCGAGCAGGGCCTTGCTCAACAGCACCATGCCGGCGGTGCAGTAACCACATTGGAAAGCCGCGCAATCGACAAAGGCCTGCTGCACCGGATGCAATCTGCCTGAAGCTGCGAGGCCCTCGATGCTGAGCACATCGCAGCCGTCGGCCTGGAAGGCAAAGGTCGAACAACTCGCCACCGGCTTGCCGTCGACCAGCACCACGCAAGCACCGCAGACCCCACGCGCGCAGCCCAGCTTGGTGCCTTGCAGGCCGAGGTCGTCGTGCAACAAATCGGCCAGCGTGCGCTCCACTGGCACGCTGCGTTGGACGGACTTGCCATTGAGGAAAAAACGCAGCGGAAAGTCTGTTATCACTTCGACTTCGACTTCGTGTTCGGCTTCGTGTTCGGCTTCGTGTTCGGCAATCTTGTGGCCCCTGTCAGCCATGCTGCGTTCCTTCCGTGTGGCTCGACTTCAGCCCTTGCAGGCGCCGCGCCAGCAGCGCAGCGCCGGCGCTGCGCGCGTAGAGAGCGGTCAAGCTCGGGTCGGCAAACGACTCGGGCAATGCAGCGAACACCGCCGTCGCAATCTCACGCGCTTCACGCGCCACCCGGGCCAGATCGCGGTGCGGCAGGGTCAGCTCCAGCAGATGCGGCCGCAGATATTCGGTCGCCACCGCGCAGCACAGGTGCAGGCCGTCGCCGTGCCAACGCAAGCCGACGGCGAAGGTCAACAGGGGGCGCATCGAGCGCTCATAAAAATACGCTGCCAGATCGGCGGTATCGATGCTGATGGCGGTGAGCAGCGAGCGCTGCAGCGCTCGTTGCAGCGAGCCATCGGACCACAGCGCCTGCGATGTCATCGAGCGCGGGCCTTGCGGTGTCGCCCACTCCAGCCGCGCCTGGGCAGCGGCAAGCAATACCGCCCCTTCATAGCGCACCCGCCGCGCGACGATATTGCCGCCCAGCGTCGCCGAGAAGCGCAGCCGCGGGTTGGCGATGCTGCCCCAGGCCGCGGCGAACCCGGGCGCGTGCCGGCGCAGCGCAGCGTGCGCGCTGCCATCGGCATGCGTGACCATCGCGCCGATGCGCACGCTCGGCGCATCGGCGGTGATGGTCTGCAATTCGGCGACCTGCGCCAGGCTCACCAACTCTTGCGGATCGAGCCCTTTGTTGAAGCGCGCGACGAGGTCGCTGCCACCGGCCAGCAGCACCGGGTCATCGGCATCGCGCAGCGCCCTCAGCGTGGCTTCGATGCTGCGCGGCTGGATCAGCTTCAGGCGCCGCAGGCTGCGTGCCGATGTCGGCACCAGGCCGGCGGTGGCGACATGCTCCATCTCAGGCTGCCGGCGCGACCACAGCGGCTGCGTCAGCCCTCGCCTTGGCTTGCGCCCTCGCTTGCTCGGCAGCACGCTTCTCGAGCATCCGCCGCACCCGCGCCAGGCCGACATCATGCTCGTACAAAAACTCAGCGTCACGGGCGTTGTCGGCCATGCTTTCGAGCACGACGCGGTCTTGTTCGAGCACGGTCCAGTGCAGGCCTTCGAGCCGGTTGCGATACATGAAGCGCCAGACGTTGCGCTGCCAGCCAGTCACCTTGCGTGTGCGCCAGAAATAGACCTGGCAATGTTCGGCATCCACAGGCGTCGCAAAACCGACGATGCCGAAGCTGCCGCCGGGCCCGTATTTCTGCTGGTAGGGGATCGCCAGGCGCAGCCACATGCAGCCGGTGTCACCGAGTTCGACCCAGTCGAAATTGACGCCGCGCTGGCCGACTTTTTCGAAGATCAACCCAGTCGGCGTCTTGCGGATCTGCATCTCCGAGCGTTTGTCACCCTCGGCCATTGAATGGGATGTCGCGTGCAGATAAGCACCATGCATCGGGTCCATCACATTGTCGATCGCGTAGCGGTAGCTGGTGGTCCAGTTGGACATGCACAGGAAGTGCGCGTGTTCGTCGGACACCAGTTCTTCGGGCAACTGCAACGCGGCGGGTGCGCTGCCGGCATGCACACCAAACCACAGGAAGACAGCGCCGGCGCGCTCCTGCACCGGATAACTCTTGACGCAGCTTTTGCCTTCGAGCGGGCAATTTGCGGATGCCGGTACCAGCTTGACGGTGCCGGCACCGTTGATCTCGATGCCGTGGTACCAGCAAGCGACACGGTCGCCGAGATTCCAGCCCATCGACAGCCGCGCGCCGCGGTGTGGGCAGCGGTCTTCGAGCGCATGCACCTGGCCCTGCGCGTCACGCCAGACCACGATACGCTCGCCCAGCCGCGTGATGCCGATGGGCGCACTTTGCACCTGCCAGCTCGGCACCACCGGGTACCAGAGATCGCGGATGCCGGTGGCCAGGATCGCCTGGGTTTGTTGCGCTTGTAGTTCGATGGTGGTGTCCATGGTCAATCTCCTTGTCTCAGGCGCCCAGGCGCGCCATCTCGGCTTCGAATGAAGCTGCCGTCCAGGGCTGGCCGTCACCAGCGCGGCAGTTGATGGCATTCAATCCGGCAACGACCTGCTCGAGCGTTTCAGCGCCGTCGCCAAAGACTTTTTCCAGCGCGTCACCGAGCGCGTTTTCGTAGTCCGTCGGCGGCGCCGAACGTTGTTGCCAGACGATATTCGGCGCCTGGCCAGGGACCTCGATATGGCCCTTGCCGGCGACGTTGTTCGGTGCCGCTGGTTTCCAGGGTTGGAGGTGGGGGTTGAAGTTCATGTCGCTCGCTCCTTGTTCAGTCGGCACTGGCCTGGACCTCGATCGCCTGGCCCACCACCCGCACCGGAAAGGTCTTCAAGTCGCCGCAGGGTTCACCGCGCAGATGTCTGCCTGTCGTGACGTCGAAAACCGCGTTGTGCAGCGGGCATTCGATCTCGCAGCCTTCGGCGAAGCCCTGGGTCAGCACCGCGTGCGCATGCGGGCAGATGTCCTGCACCGCGTGCAGTTCGCCTTCGACCTCGTAGACACCGATGCGCTCGGTGCCCACCGTGACCCCGATCGGGTTCTCGGCTTCGACCTGGTCACGCTGACCGACCACTGTCCATTCGCTCATGGTTCTGTCCTTCTCCAACGTTTCATTCAAGCGGTAATTTGTTCAAATCGAGACTGATATCGGCAAGCGAAACCAGCGCCGGGTAGCGGCCTTGGCTGATCCACTTGCGCACGATTTTCACCTCGCGCCCGGCGTTCACTGCGGCCACCGCGCGCACTGCGTTGCCGGCGCAGAAAAAGAAAATCCGCTGCCGCTTTTCGGGGTTTGTGCGCTCGATGACCTGCATGCTTTCGTCCGGCGCCCCCAGCAACTGCAGGTTGTCGTCGTACTGGTCGGACCAGAACCACGGCGGGCCGTCGGCCTGAAGGTCATGCTCGGTGCCGAGCGCGGCCTTCGCCGCCGCGATCGCCTGGCGTTGCGCGTTGTCCCAGGATTCGATGCGCAAGCGTGTGCCGGGCGCAGTGCCTGGCCTGTCTGTCTGAAGCGCGTTCGCGAGGTCGCCCACCGCAAAGATCGCTGCGTCGCTGGTCCGCCCCGAGGCATCGGTGAGCACGCCGTTGCCCACCGCCAGCCCGGCAGCGGCGGCGATGGCATCGTTGGCGACGAGGCCGATGCCGACGACCAGGCAGTCGCCCCGCACGGTCGCGCCGCTGGCGAGTTGCACCACCACGCCGGCGTCGGAGACATCAACCGCCGACACGCCGTCACCCAACCGCACATCAACCCCTTGCGCTTGATGCAGCGCCAGCAGGTGCGCCGAAACACAGGGCGGCACGGTGCGGATGCACAGCCGCGGCGCGGCTTCGAGCAGCGTCACGGGCTTGCCCAACAGCCGCGCCGAGGCCGCAACCTCCAGGCCGATCCAGCCACCACCGAGTACCAGCACCCGCTGCGCGGCGAGGATCTGTTGTTTGATCAACATCGCATCGTCGTGGCTGCGAAGGGTCAGGACACGCGGGTGCGAAGCCACGCCGGGCATCGTCCGCGCGCGGCCGCCGTGGGCCAGGAACAGCGTGTCGTATGCGATTCGCTCGCCGCCAGCGGTGACGATCTCTTTGGCCTCGCGGTGAATCGCCGTCACCGTCTGCCCCGGCCGCCAGTCGACCTGCAGGTGAGCAAATTTGTCGACCGGGATGAGCGCCAGCTGTGCCAGCGGCACGTCACCCTTGAGCACCGCCTTGGACAACGGCGGGCGGTCGTAGGGCGGGTGCATTTCTTCACCGAGCCAGACGATGCGGCCGGCGAAGCCTTCAGCGCGCAGCGTGAGCGCCAGCCAGCGCCCGGCCTGGCCGGCGCCGACGATGACAAAGGTGCGTGGATCGTTCATGGCATCGGGATGAGATGTCGTGCAGCGGTTCGAAGTTAGAACTCAATCGCGCTTGTCGGTCAGGAATTTTCCATCCGCTTTGTGACCCTGCTGGCGCCGCGTGTGGCCGTCGATGCCGCCGTCGATCGCCCATTCTGC
This sequence comes from Rubrivivax sp., assembly GCA_031431555.1. GTDB lineage: Bacteria > Pseudomonadota > Gammaproteobacteria > Burkholderiales > Burkholderiaceae_C > Rubrivivax. Next base: position 10,080 of record JANPDN010000029.1, on the reverse strand, counting down.
AAAGACCGTGGGGCCGGGCTCGAAGTCACGTGCTTGCCAGGCTGCGGTGAGCTCGTCTTCATCGGCGCCGTATTCGATCAGCCCGCCGGCGGGGTTGCGGAAGTACCAAAAATACGCCGACGAAATCGGGTGCCGGCCAGGCCCGAGCTGGGTCTGCCAGCCGCAGCGGCTGAAGTGCAGGCCGCCGCCAAAAACCTCGTGGATATCACGCACCGTGAAAGCGACATGGTTGAGGCCACGTTTGCCATCCGGCGTGCGCAGCAAAAACAGGTCGTGGTGGCCACCGTCGACGTTGCAGCGCATGAAGGCACCGCGGCCGGGGTAACGATCAGACGTGACGAAGCCCAAGGCCGCATAGAAGGCTTCGGTCGCCGCCAGCTCGTTGACAAAGAAGACGACATGCCCGACTTCGATCGGCGTCGCCCGTTCGTACACCGGGCTCGGCTGGTCGACACGCATGCGGTGGCCCCAGGTGTTGCTCGGCGAGCCGCGCAGGTCCAGCGGCTGTTTGATGCTGACCTGGAAGCGCACCGCCAGGCCGTTGGGGTCGGTGCAGCCCATGCGCTTGCCGTCATCAACAAACCCCGGCTGCGCCGAGAGCTTGTCGCGAAGGTCGTCCAAGCTCGCCGCATCGGCCACGCCCCAGACCACTTCACGCAGCGTCGGCCCGTCTTCCATCGCCGCCGGCAGCGTCACCTGCGCCGGGTCGGCGACGATGACTCGGCCGCCGTTGAGCGTCTGGTATTGCAGACGCCGGCCGTCGTCATCAACCAGTTGCAAACCCCAGTCGGCAAAAAAGCGCCGGCAGGTCGCGAGATCGCTCGCGCCGTAGGTGATCTCGTCGATGCCGAGGATGGTCATGGCGCTTGGCCCGGTGAAGTCGTCGAAGTGTGATTCGCTCAATCAGCCTTGATGCCGAACTCTTTGACGAGCTTGCCAAAACGCTCGTGGTCGCCTGCGATCTGGCGTGCCAGCACCGCACCATCACCGCCGATCGGCTCGATGCCGAGTGCGGCCATCTTGGTCAGCACGTCGGGCATCTTCAGGATCTCGTTGAAATGGCCGTTCAGCGTGCGCGTGATGTCGGCGGGCAGGCCCTTGGGGCCGAGCAGGCCCATCCAGGCGCTGACATCCAGATCCTTGTAGCCGAGCTCGATCAGCGTCGGCACGTTTGGCATCAGCTTGGTGCGCTGGCGCTCGGCCACCGCCAGCGGCAGCAGCTTGCCAGCGGCGACATGCTGGCCGACCGCGCCCGGCGTGACCCAGCCAACCGTGACATGGCCGCCGAGTGCGTCGTTGACCACCGGCGCGACACCGCGGTAGGGCACATGGGTCATCTTGGTGCCGGCGTCCTTGTTCAGCATCTCGGCGGCAATGTGCATCGGAGAGCCGGCACCCGGGCTGCCGTAGGTCGTGGCCTTGCCGCCCTTGGCGTCGGCAATGATCTGTTTCATATCCTTCACGCCGATGCCCGACGAGGCCACGATGAGCAGCGGTATGTTGCCGGTCTTGATGATGGGCGTGAAGTCGTTGATGACATCGTGCGCCGTCGCCGGGCCGGCCTTGAGCACATGCTGCGCAATCGGAAAAGTGCTCGGTGTGAAGAGCAGCGTATAGCCATCGGCCGCGGCCTTGGCCACCGACGAGTTGCCGATGATGCCGCTGGCACCCGGCCGGTTGTCGACCAGCACCTGCTGGCCCAGTCGGGCGGTCAGCTTTTCGGCATAGATGCGGGCCACCGCATCGGTATCACCACCGGCCGGATACGACACGACGATGGTGATCGGCTTGGCGGGCCAGGCCTGCGCCAGCGCCGGGCCGGCGGCCCATACCGCCGAGGCGGCGGCAACAACAGAGATCGCTTGGCGACGGGTGAAATTCATGGTGGGTTCCTTGGGTTGCACGGATGGATTGAATTCAGCGGATTCAGCGGACGCTTCAACGGGACCAGGGCAGCGGGTCCGGATTCATGCCCCAGTAAAAACTTTTCTGTTCCATGTACTCGGCAATCCCGAGGCGGCCCTTTTCGCGGCCGATGCCGCTGTCGCGCCAGCCGCCAAAAGGCGTCGAGACCGAAAACTGCTTGTAGGTGTTGATCCACACCGTGCCGGCCTGCACCGCGCGGCCGATGCGCCAGGCGCGTTTGTAGTCGCGGCTCCAGATGCCGGCGGCCAACGCGTAGACGCTGTCGTTGGCCATCGCGATGAGATCGTCTTCATCGTCGAAGGGCAGCACCACCAGCACCGGGCCGAAGATCTCTTCCTGGCAGATCGACTGCTGGTTGTGCAGGCCGTCGATGATCGTCGGCATGTAATAACAACCCCGCTCGCGGCCTTCGCCGCCGGGCCGGTGGCCGCCGGTCAGAAGCCGGCCGCCATCGGCCAGGCCGCGAGCGACATAGCGCTCGACCGATTCGCGGTGCGCCAAGCTGACCAGCGGGCCCATCTGGGTGCGCTCAGAGACCGGGTCACCTACCCGCAGTGCCTGGGCGCCTTCGACAAGTTTTTCAACAAACTCGGCGAGCATCCGGCGCTGAACAAACAGCCGCGAGCCCGCGATGCACGACTCGCCGGACGAGCTGAAGATGCCGTAGAGCACCCCCGCCACGGCATGTTCGACATCGCAGTCGTCGAAGACCATCGTCGGCGACTTGCCACCCAGCTCCAGCGACACCGGCATCATCTTGTCGGCCGCGACATGCGCGATCTGGCGCCCGGTAGTCGTGCCGCCGGTGAACGACACGCGGCGCACCAGCGGATGTTTGACGAGCACATCACCGACCACCGAGCCCTTGCCGGGCAGGACGCTGACGATGCCACGCGGCACGCCGGCTTGGTCGCAGATGCGCGCCAGCTCGAGCGCCATCAGCGGCGTGATCTCGGCCGGCTTGACGACGACTGCGTTGCCGGCGGCCAGCGCCGGCGCCATCTTCTGCGCTTCACTCGCGATCGGCGAATTCCAGGGCGTGATCGCCGCGATGACACCCATCGGCTCGTGCACGCTCATCGTCAACTGGTCGCCGCGCTGCGGCGTCAACTGGTCTTCGAAGGTCTCGCAGGCGGCGGCAAAAAACTGAAAGGTGTTGGCCGCGCTATCGACCAGCGCGCGCGTTTCGTTGATCGGTTTGCCGTTGTCGCGGCGCTGCCATTGCGCGAGTTCTTCGCGCCGCCCGCGGATGCCTTCGGCGACGCGGAACAACACGCTGGCGCGCTGGTGCGGCTTGCGGGTTGCCCAGTCGCTGCGCTTGAAAGCGTCGTGGGCGGCCGCGATGGCCTCGGCCGCGTCATCGGCACTCGCCGCATGCAGCTCGGCGGTGACGCTGCCGTCGGCCGGGTACAGGCTGGTGTAGGCATGTCCACGACCTCGCCGCCACTCACCACCGACGCAGATCGGCAGATCCCGCAGCGGCAATTGCTCTTTCAAGGGGTCGGTCATGACTTCGCTCATAGGGTCGCTCATCAGGTCGCTCACAACGAAATCGGGCCAGCGGCGTTGTGAATCGCGCGCACGATGCTGTAGACGGTGAGCGCCGAGGTTTTGGGGTTCGCCGCAAGCGGCTCGTTTTCCAGCGTCAGGTCCAGGCGGCCGAAGGCGCCGCTGGCCACCACGCGGTGGATATTGCGCAGCGCAAAGGGGTCGGCGATCAGCGTCGCGCGGGTCTGGTCCATCCCCAGACCGGCGAGCGACACGGTGGCCGCGACATTCGCGTTTTTCGGGAACAGGCGCGCGGCCTCCCGGGCGCTGCCCTGGAAGATGACCATCGGCTCTTGCAGATGATCGAGATCACAAACGTCTTCGGCGGGTGTGCCGCGCCAGCTCAGCGGCGGCTTGCGGCCGATGTATTCGACGCTGTCCAGGCCACCGAGTTGCGCGGCGGCCAGCGCATCGATGCCACCCACCGCGCCGGAGACCAGCAGCACCCGGGTCTGGCCGGCGGTCGCCGCATCGCTCAGGCGCTGGTAGGCCTGCGCATCGTGCAGCGCGCCGATCGACGCCACCACCGCCGGCACGCCTGCCTTGAGCGCCGGCAGCACATGTTCTTCAAGCGCTGCATGTCCAGCACATTCGGCGATCAGGTCGGGGCGATGTGCCGCGTCGAGGTCGAGCGCCAACAGCACGCGCGCAGCGGGTGCGACACGCGCGCAGAGCAGCCGCGCCTCCTCGACACTGTCGCCATGCACGATGACCTGCGTCACCGTGACGCTGGCGTCGCTGCGCAGCAGCTCCATCACCGCACTGGCGATGGCGCCGCAGCCGACGAGGGCCAGGCGTTGCATGTCAGTACCGCCCGGCCGTTCCGAAGGTACTGAACTCCCCCTCGGGGGGGCGCGAACGAAGTGAGCTTGGGGGCTTCATCTCAGGCCACCTGCGCTTTCACCGGCGGGCCGGCAAAAGCGGTCTTGAAGCTGCCCACCGACAACATGTCGATCTCGAGCATCTTCGGGCCCGGCCGCGCGCTCAGCGCATCGAGCAGCGCCGGCGCGTGCTCTAGATGTTGCAAGCGCCGGTGTTCGAACTGCATCGACTGCGCCAGCAGCGCGTAGTCGGGCGTATGCAGCTCGGCATACACCCGCCGGCCGCCGTATTGCGCGTCCTGGATATTCTTGATCACGCCATAACTGCGGTCGTTCATCAGCACGACGGTGAAATTGGCTTTTTCTTGCACCGCGCAGGCCAGCTCACCGAGATTCAAGATGAAGCCGCCGTCGCCGGCGAGCAGGATCGTCTTCTTGCCGGTGCCATAGGCCGCCGCGCCGACCGCGGCGCCAATCGCCATCGCCAGGCCGAGGCCGATGCCACCACCCAGCGCATGCACGCCGGCGCGCGGGTCTTGCAGGCGCAGCTCGCGGTTGCCCCAGGTGCTGTTCGATACGGTGACATCGCGCACCCAGTTGAAGTGGGTTCCCGCCGCGGCCTGCACGGCGTCGACCAAAGCGGCGTAAGGGCCGAGGCCGTCACGCAGCGCAGCCACTGCCTGCGCATGCGCGCGGCGCAGGTCGCCGGCAAAAGAGGGGTCGACGGTCAAACCACCCGATCCGTCGACAGCATCGGCTTCCAGGTGGTCGGCCAGCGCATCGAGCGTCAGCGCGGCATCACCACAAACGAAGTGCCGGCTCGTGTAGCAGCGGCCATTCGCGCCGGCATCGGCATCGATGCGCAACAAGGCCTGCGGCAACTTGAGCTGGTACTTCAAGGTCTCGTTACCACGCAGGCGCGAGCCGACGACCAGCATCGCATCGCATGTCGCATAAAAGGCTTCGACCGGCGGCTGCAGGTTGTAGGCGCCGAGTGACATCGGATGGGTTTCGGGCACGATGCCGCGCCCCTGCGTGCTGGTCACGACACCAAAGCCCAGCGCCATCAAACGTTTCACCGCAGCGCCAGCACGCCGCGCGCCGCCGCCCAACCACAACAGCGGCCGGCGTTTGCCACGCAGTGCTTCGGCCAGCGCCGCGACTGCAGCGGCGTCGGGCTGCACTGGCGCCGGCCGCAGCGGCTCCAGATCGGCCGGCAGCTCGATCAATGCGGCCTGGATATCGATCGGCACCTCGACGCTGACCGGCCCGCTGGGCGCGCTGAGCGCGCACAGCACCGCTTGTTTGAAGGTGGCCAGCGCGGTCTCGGCGCTGCGCACGCGCCAGGCGCGTTTGGACACCGCTTTGAGCATCGACAGCTGGTCGGGGGCTTCATGGATATAGGCCAGGTCGCGGTCGAGATACGCCGACTCGATCTGCCCGGTGATGTGCAGCAGCGGCGTGCCAGCCGTGAGCGCTTCGACCATGCCGCCGGCGGCGTTGCCGGCCGCGGTGCCGGTGCTGGTGATGCACACCCCCAGCGTGGCGGTGGTGCGCGCGCAGGCGTCGGCCATGCTCGCCGCGCCCGCCTCGCCACGCGCCGATGCAAACCGGATCGCACCACGCTCGGCGATCGCATCGAGGATCGGCATGTTGTGGATCGAGATCACGCCAAAAGCTGCTTTGACCCCACAGCGTTCGAGAAAAGCAGCGATGACATGGCCGACAGTGACTTGCATGGGGCTTCGTTTCAAAGGTTAGAGGTTGAGGCCGGTCGCTGAGAAGCGTGTGGTCTGCGTCACAACTTCAGATGTGGCGGGCCAGGCCGCCCGAGACATCGATGTGGCTGCCAGTGGTGTACGACGAGGCCGGCGTGGCGAGGTGAAAGATCGCCTGCGCGGCCTCTTCGGCGCGGCCCAGGCGGCCGAGCCGGATGCCCTTCTTGGTCGCCAGCTGAGCCGTCCACTGGGCCCAGGTTTGCGCCTTGTCGTCGCGGGCATCAAAGCGGCGGCGCCACTGGCCGGACTCGACCAGCCCGACCAGGATCGCGTTGACGCGGATGCCCTTGGGCGCAAATTCTGTTGCCAGCGAATGCAGCAGGTTCTGCGTACCGGCGCGTGCCGCCGACGTCGCGACCATATGCGGCTCGGGCTGCAAGGCGAGCAGCGAATTGACGGCGACGATCGCCGCGGCATCGCTCTTTTCGAGCAACGGCAAAAAGGCGCGGGTCGGGTTGATCAGCGAGAAGAATTTCAGCCGCAACTCGTCGGCCCAGGCTTCGTCGCTGGTGTCGGCGAAGGTCGAGACCCGGCCCTGGCCGGCGTTGTTGATGAGCATGTCGGCACCGCCGAACTGCGTTTCGACGGCTTGCGCAAAAGCGTGCACCTGTGCGGCGTCGAGCACATCGCAGGGCTGCGCCAACAGTCGGGCGACGGGGAACTGCTCGAGCAGGCCCCGCTCGGCGCTGCGCAGGCGGCCCTCGTCGCGGCCGCAGATCGCGACCGCTGCGCCGGCACGCAAGAACAACGCGGCTGTCGCCAGGCCGATGCCCGAGCTACCGCCGGTAATGACCGCGGTGCGGGATGAAAGGTCGACGGTCAGCATGGCGGGGCGTCTGTGGTGAGGCTTGTGGTCAGGCTGGTGGCGCAGCTTGAGGTCAGGCTTTTTTCAAGGCCACGACGCTTGTTTCGTCGCGCGGCGTTTCGCTGAAGTTGAGCAGCATCGACAGCTGCGCCGCCGCGCCGCAGACCTGCGCGACCAGCGCCGCGCGCTGCTCGGTGGCGATCTCCGGGCCGGGTACGGTGAGGCCGATGGCGGCCACGGTATGGCCGTCGTCACCGCGCACCGGTGCTGCCACCGTGCAGATATGCGGCTCGAAAAATCCTTCGGCCAGGATCCAGCCGCGCTCGCGTGTCTGCTGCACCATGTTGAACAACGCGATGGTGTCCTTGGGCGTATTCGGGCTACGACCTTCGAGCGCCGGCTCGGGGTACAGCGCACGCAGCGCGGCTAGCGACTGGTCGCCGAGCAGCACATGGCCGAGCACCGTGGCATGCGCAGGCAAACGGGTGCCCACCGTCACCGACGTTGCAAATGGCGACCGCGATGCGGCGCGGTGCAGATAGACCACATCGCGGCCGTCGCGCACGACCAGACTGGCTGCATAACCGGTGTCGTCGCGCAAGCGTTCGAGCAGCGGCCGGCCGAGCTCGATGATGCCCAGCGAAGCCATGTATTCGAAGCCCAGGCGCAGCACGGCCAGGCCGAGTCGGTAAGAACGCCCGTCGGGTGTGCGCTCGACAAACCCCATCGTCTCCAAGGTCACCAGCAGCCTGAAGACCGTCGACCGCGGCACACCCAGGCGGCGCGCGAGTTCTGGCGCGCTGAGCACCGGCTCGTGGCGGCTGAATTCGCCCAGGATGCGCAGGCCGCGCTCGAGCCCGGGCACCGTGTAGCGGTCGGCGTCGGCTTCACTCATGCACAACCCTCTCGGTGCGTTGAAGGTGGGCGCGCAAAGCGGCGTTGAACTGCGCCGGGTCCTCGACATAACAGACATGGCCGACACCGGGCAGCGCGGTGTACGGCAGGCCGTGGTCGGTGGCCAGGCGCTTGCACATCTCTGGCGGCGTGACGCTGTCGAGTTCGCCGCAGACCACCGCTGCCGGCGCAGCGACACGCGCCAGGTGCGCCGCCAGGTCGTCGTTGGACAACATCCACGCCGCCTGCGCATAACCACCCGGCGTGATGCGCGCCATGTTCGCGCGCACCTGCTCAACCGCCGCCGCGCTGGCCTGCGGCGCGCACAGATGTGGCGCGCGCTGTGCCGCCAGACCCGGCACACCCAGGCGCTGGAGCATGTCGACGCGGTCGCGGAATTTGGCCTCGCGAATCTCGGCCGCGGCGCCCGCGTAGCCCCGCGCCGGGCTGGCCAGCAGCAGGCCGCGCAGGCTGGCGGTCGGCGTCGCAGCCCAGGCCGCGGCCATCAGCGCGCCCAATGAATGACCGACCAGCGAGAGCGTCTGCACGCCGATGCGCTGCAAGAAGTCACCCAGCACCAGCGCGTAGTCAGCCGCCAGCGGCTGCGCCTGCGGCAGCGGTGCGGAGTCGCCATAACCCGGTGCGTCCCAGGCGATGACACGGTGCGTGCCGGCAAAAGCGTCGAGCTGGCCCTGCCAAGACCGCGCACCCGAGCCGATGCCGTGCAGCAGCACCAAGGCCGGGCCGGCGCCGGCTTCGCACCAGCTCATCGCCCCATGGGCGCAGTCGACCCGGTGCGTGTGCAGGCGGTCGCTTGAAGCGGGGGTCGCTGGCGAGTTCGCTGACAGGTTCACGGGCAGAGTCTCGGACAAGCTCACTGGCGGGCTCAGGACGAGGCCGATGCCTAACGCTTGACCTGGGTCAGCGGGTGGCCCGGCGGATACGTCGGCGTGATCGGCTTGGAGGCGCCGAGCATCACGCACATCAGCACGTCTTCTTCGCCGATATTGACTTCGCCGCGGTAGACACCCGGCGGGATCGAGATCAGGTCACGCTCGCCGAGGATCGCCTCCCAATACTGGCCGTCCTTCTCGCACATCACCTTGACCTTGCCACGCAAGACGAAGAAGACCTCTTCGACATCGGTGTGCAGGTGCATCGGGCCTTCGTTGCCGGCCGGGATGATCATCGTCGAGAAGGTGAAATGTTCTGCCGGCACCGAGCTGGCATCCGCCGCGACGCCGGTGCCGCCGGTGCCCAGGTAGCGCATCTGCGCGCGCCGGTATTTGGGGTCGAAATCGGCTTGGAACTTGAGCGCATTCCAGTCGTAGCGGCGGGTCTGGTGCAAAGCGCAGCGCGACTCCATCCATTCGCTGAAAGTGCGACCTTCGGGTTGCGCCTGGGGGGACATGGTGGCTTCTTGAATCACGTCAATCTCCTGATCCACTAATGAAACACAGTCTCTTTGATGGATCGAAGTATAAAAGCCAATCGTAAGTTGTCAAGCCTTCGTTTTTCGATCGGGCGCCACCAATGCCCAGTGTTTACCCTGTGCTTTTGACCGTCATCGTCGAGGGTTGCATTGTTCTTTCTTTGATTCATAATCGCACCATCGTTTCTTTAATGGAACAAGGTCATCTCATGGATTCCACGAACAGCCAGCCCCTTTTGCGCGGCCACCGTGTGCTCGTGACTGGCGGCGCGCGCGGCCTGGGGCTCGAATTTGCACGCGCAATCGCCTCCCACGGCGGCCGGGTCGTGATCGCCGACATCCTTGCGGAGACCGCTCAAGCTGCGGCCGAACAACTCCGCGGCGAAGGCTTCGACGTGCAGGCCCTAACGGTCGACCTGGCCGACACGGCTTCGATCGGCCTTTGTGCCGCGGCAGCCGTCGTCGCGCTCGGCGGCCTCGATGGCCTGGTCAACAACGGCGCGATCACCAATTCCGGCGGCAAGTCAGCCGCCGAACTCGACCCCGCGGTCTGGGACCGGGTCATGAATGTCAACGTGCGCGGCACCTGGCTGATGACCCGCGACTGCGCCGCCGCCCTGGGCGACAGCGGCCGCGGCGCGGTGGTCAATCTGGCGTCGGACACGCCGATTTGGGGCGCGCCGAACCTGCTGGCCTATGTCGCGAGCAAGGGCGCGATCATCGCGATGACCCGCTCCCTTGCCCGCGAACTCGGCGACAGCGGCGTCACCGTGAACTCGGTGGCGCCGGGCTTGACGATGGTCGAAGCGACACAATACGTGCCCGAACACCGGCAGCGTCTCTACCGCGAGCAGCGCGCCTTGCAACGCGACCAGA
>JANPDN010000028.1:0-19784 GCA_031431555.1 Rubrivivax sp. | reverse complement strand
GCCACCGTGGCGTCGAGGTCAGCGACGAGTTGCGCTTGGGAGACCTTGCTCACGACTTCGGCAATCAGCTTGGCGACCTCGCCATAACTGCCCGGGTCGCCATGGCGCGCAAACAGTTCGGGCGCGATGGCCATGTAACCCTGCTTGGCGAAACGCCGCACAACATCGGCGATGTACTCGTGGACACCAAGAACCTCGCTGATGACCAGGATCACCGGGGCGTTGGCCTTGCCTGCAGGCATCGCGCGGTAGGCCGGCATCTTGAAGCCGGCGACGTCGACCGTGACCTCGCCCACCGTCAGGCCGGTGGTGTCGGTCTTGATCATCGTCTGGGCGACCACGGGCAGCGCAGCGGCTGCAAACCCGACCCCGACCCCGACCCTGATCCCGACACCGAGCCCGGCCCCGAAGCCGGCAACTACAGCGGCGCGGCCAAAGGCGCGCCGGCTGGGGTCCGCAGCGCCGGGCAGCAGCGAATCGATCTCGGGTTTGTGCATGCAGGGATATTCTGCCGTTGGCAGCGTTGGTGCTCTTGCGGGCCGGGCCCGGCGGGCCACAGCAGAGCGGATTCTAGGAGGCCGGGCGATCGCCGCTGCGTCAGCGCAGCGCACGGTCACGATGCTTGGGCACAATCCCGGGCATGACGCTCACCTTGCCATCGGCAACGGGGCCGCTCGCCGCGGTGGATATCGGCTCGAACAGTTTCCGGCTCGAGATCGGCCAGGTCGCGGGTGGCCGCTACCGGCGCATCGACTACATCAAGGAGACGGTGCGCCTGGGTGCCGGCCTGGACAGCGACGGCCGGCTGACCGAAGAAGCCGCCGAACGTGGCCTGAAGTGCCTGCGCGGCCTGGCCCAACGTTTGCGCGGGTTCGAGCCCGGCCAGGTGCGCGCAGTGGCCACCCAGACGCTGCGCGAAGCGCAGAACCGCAATGCTTTTCTGGCGCGCGCGCAGGATGCGCTGGGGTTCCCGGTGGAGGTCATCTCGGGGCGCGAAGAGGCCCGGCTGATCTACGCCGGGGTGGCCCATCTGCAGCCGTCGGAGCAGCCGCGCCTGGTCGTCGACATCGGCGGGCGATCGACCGAAATGATCCTCGGCCGCGGCCAGCAGCCGATCGCGGCAGAGTCCTTCGGCGTCGGCTGCGTCAGCCTGTCGATGCGATTTTTTGCCGACGGCCGCCTGACCGCCGCGGCCTTCGATGCAGCCCAGGTTGCTGCGGGTGCAGAGTTCGAAGAAGCCTTGCGCACCTTTGCCCGCAATCAATGGACCGAAGCGCTGGGCTCGTCAGGCACCGCTGGCGCCGTGGCCCAGGTGCTGCAGGCCAGTGGTGTCGGTGATGGCAGCATCACCCCGGCCGGCCTGCGCTGGTGCATCGAGCGCTGCATCGATGCCGGGCATCTTGCACGCCTGAAATTGCCGGGCCTCAAAGCCGAGCGCCATGCGGTCATCGCCGGCGGCCTGGCGATCCTTTCGGCACTTGCGGCGCAATTCAACATCGACCGCATGCAGGCCGCCAAGGGCGCCTTGCGCCAGGGTGTGATCCTCGATCTGCACGAACGCCTGCTGGCCCTGCACCGTGAGCGCCCGGGCGATCTGCGCGACCACAGCATCGTGCAGTTGCAGCAGCGCTTCTTGGTCGATGCAGAACAGGCGGCCAGGGTGCGCTCGGTGGCGGTGACGCTGTTCGACCAACTCCGCGCTGGCACCGACGGCAACGACCACCCGGACCTGCGCCGCGAACTCGGCTGGGCCTGCGATGTCCACGAAATGGGCCTGATGGTCTCCCACCACGACCACCATCGCCACAGCGCCTACTTGCTGGCGCATGTCGATGTGCCCGGGTTTTCGCAGAACCAGCAGCGGCGCCTGGGCAACCTGGCGCTCGGCCAACGTGGTGGCCTGCGCAAGATCGAAGCTGAGTTCGCGCGCGACGGTTTTGCGCATCAGCTCATCTGCCTGCGCCTGGCGGCGATCAAATGCCATGCCCGCGAGCCGGTCGACACCGCTGCGCTGCGTGTCGAAGCACGGGCATCCGATGTGCGCCTGAGCTTCAGCAGCGCTTGGGCCGCGGCCCATCCACGCGCGCTGTTCCTGCTGCGCGAAGAGAGCCTGGCCTGGCAGCGCCTGGGGCGACTGCGGCTGGAACTGCCCGCCTGATCGATGACAACCATCTGCAATGGTTGACAGGCCGACAGGCCCTCTCAGTGCAGTGCTGGCACAACACCTTTTCAACAATCACAGTGTGCGTGAGCGCGCGCTTTCGTCACAATGGGGCCCAGGTGCAAAAAGCCAGGCCGGGTTCAAGCCCGGACCGCGCCGGCTTGAAAGCCGGCAAGGCCATCGTTGGAGGATGTGATTGAAATCAGTCTTTGGTCAGATCGTGATGCGCACCGACGAGGCCCGCAGGGCCTTCGAGACCCATCCGGTGTTGATGGACGCGGTGGCGCATGGGCTCGCCGTCGAGCGGTACCGCGCACTGCTGCTGGAGCTCTACGCCGTGGTCTGGCACTTCAACCCGGTCTGCGCAGCCGCTGCCAGCCGCATGCCCGACTCGATGCGCGAACAGCGCTACTTCCTCTACGAGCATATGCACGAAGAGTCGGGGCACGAGATCTGGGTGCGCAATGATCTCGAGGCGATCGACGTCGACCCGGCCACTACCATCGCCCACAAGCCTGGGCCCTATACGCAGGCACTGTGCGGGTTCAACTACTTCGCGGCCGAGCGTGGCCATCCGGCCAGTGTCTTCGGCATGATGTACGCCTTGGAAGTGATTGCCTCGGTTTATGGCGGCCCCTTCAGCAGTGCGATTCGTGAGCGCCTGCTGCTCGATGGGGAAAACGGCATCTCCTTCATCGCATCCCACGCGACGATGGACGCCCAGCACATGGCCGAACTGCGCACCATCCTGTCGCCGATCAACGATGCGACAACGTTGGACGCCATCGTCGATTCGGCGGTACTGAACTTCCACCATTTCACGCATATCGTGGGTTCTGTATGAGCTTGGCACCGGGCGCCGCACTGAAGTCGATCCTCGAGCGACCGTACCGCACGATCAAGCTCGAGTCGAACGCCGACATGCAGCTGCTGCGCGTGCGCACCTGCGTGCGGCCGATCCAGTGTTACAGCCTGGCGATGATGACCGAGCTGCAGTTCTGCTTCGACGACATCGCGGCCTACCCCGGCCTGGTGCGCCACTTCGTGATGAGCTCCGATGTGCCGCGGGTGTTCAACTTCGGCGGCGACCTGTCGCTGTTTGTGCTGCTGGTGCGCGCGCACGATCTCGACTCGCTCAAGATGTACGGGCGCCGCTGCATCGACCTCATCTGGTGGATGGAAACCGCCGCCCAGCGCGGTGTCTACACCACCGCGTTGGTGCAGGGCGACGCACTCGGCGGCGGCCTGGAGTCGGTGCTGCCATTCCACCGCGTCATCGTCGAGCGCAGCGTGCAGGCCGGCTTCCCCGAAGTGCTGTTCAACCTCTTCCCGGGCATGGGCGGCTGGAACTTCACCATCCGCAAGGCCGGCTTCGCAGTGGCCAACGACATGGTGCTGTCGGGGCGCCTGTACACCGCCGAAGAGCTGCACCAGCGCGGCCTGGTCGACTTGGTCGTCAACGACGGCGACGGCGAGGCCGCGCTCGAACAATCGCTGCGCTCGGTCGAGCCGCGCCTGCGGGGCACGCTGGCGGCGCTCAACGCGCAGCGTTTTGCAGCGCCGATCACCTATGAATCGCTGATCGGCATCGTCGACCGCTGGGCCGAATCGGCGATGACCCTCACCGACCGCGATCTGCGCCTGATGGAACGGCTGGCACGCGCCCAGGCGCGCAAGGCCGGTGGCGGTGAAGACGGCGCAGTCGAGGAGCTCAAGCGCATGGAGCTCGAAGAAGCCTGGCGTCTGGAGCGTTTGATCCAGGACCGGCTGGCCAAAGCCGCCGCTTTGCAGGCGGCGGCGGTGCCGGTGGTGCCCTTGGTGCCGGTGGCTGCAGGCCCACTGGTGCCTGCAGTCATCACCGCACCGCTGCCGGCTTCGGCCGCGGCCCTCAGCGCAGTCGCGCAGTAGACCGCCAGCCGGCTCGGCCGCCACGGCGCTGCCGGCGCCCAAGCCGGTGCAGCAACCCGGCTACAGCCAGGTGATGAGCATCCCGCGCAGCTGAGCGTGCGAATAGGGCTTGGCGAGATGGGCATCCATGCCCACTGCCAGTGCGTAAGCCGCATCTTCATCGAAAGCATTCGCGGTCAGCGCGATGATCGGCAGGCGGGGCAAGCCGAGCTGGGCCTCGCGTTCGCGGATTTTCTGCGTCGCCGCGTAGCCGTCCATGATCGGCATCTGCACGTCCATCAGCACCAGGTCGACGGCGTGCCGCTCCAGTTCTGACAGCGACTCGACGCCGTTCACCGCCTCGACGACCTGCACCCCCATCGAACGCAGCATTTCGCAGGCGATCATCCGGTTGACGTCGTTGTCCTCGACGACGAGCACGGTGCCCGACAGCACCGGCTGCTCGTCGAACGTGCCGTGCATCGAGTCTTCCATCACATGTGGCTCGGCCGACAGGTCAGGCTCGAGTTCGAGCACGAAGCGAAACCGCGAGCCCTCGCCGGCCGCGCTTTGCACATCGATCATCGCGCCCATCGCGGTGACGATGCGCTGACTGATTGCCAGCCCCAGCCCGGTGCCACCGCGCCGGCGGACCTTGGCGCCCTGGACCTGGTGGAAGGGCTCGAAGACCTGCTGCAGCTCCTCGGGTGGCATGCCGATGCCGGTGTCGCGGACCTCGATCGCCACGCCCTCGTAACCTTCGCGTGCCGCGGCCGGGCGCAGGCTCAGCGTGATGCTGCCGCGTTCAGTGAACTTGATCGCGTTTCCGACGAGATTGAGCAGGACCTGCTTCAGGCGCTGCGAATCACACAAGACCCAGTCGACCGTTTCTGGCTCGATATCCAGGCTGAGCAGCAAGCCCTTGGCCTCGGCATTGCTGCGAAACAGCGCCGCCACCGACGCCGCAACGCTGTGCAACGACATCGGCGCGAGTGACAGCGTGAGCTTGCCGGCTTCGATCTTCGAGTGGTCGAGCACGTCGTTGAGAATCGCCATCAAGGTTTCGCCCGACGACGCCGCGGTGCGCACCAAGCGGCGCTGCTGCGCGTCCAGCCGCGAGCGGCGCAGCAGGTCCAGCGCACCGAGCACGCCGTTCATCGGGGTGCGGATCTCGTGGCTCATCGTGGCCAGGAACTGCGACTTGGCGATATTGGCCGCCTCGGCGGCTTCGAGTGCGATCTTGAGGGCACTGTTGGCATCGTCGGCCTCGAGCCGGTGGCGGATCGAGCGTTCGGTGTACTGGCGGAACTCCATCGCCGCGCGATAAGCGGTGAGGCCGAAGATCACCAGCAGCACCGCCAGCGGCACCGAGCCGGTGGTCGACCCGAGCAGGCTCACCGCCGCCACCGCGCCGAGCTGCATCGCCGCCAGGATGCCAAAGGCCCGGCCGACCAGGCCCATGAAAAATGCGCCGACGGCGATCGAGCCGCAGATGATGGCCACATAAGTCGTCGCCACCGTGCCCTGCAGCGCCGGATAGACACCGACCGTGCTCACGACCCAGGCCAGGCCGGCCAGGCCGGCATTGAGCTCGAGCATGTGCGCGCCGGCACGCAGATCGACGTCGCGCAGCTCGGGCAGTGCGAGCATGCGTTTGGCGGCAATCCAGCGCCACAGCCCCGCCGCCACGCCCAGCGCCGCCGTGCCCCAGGCAGCGACGGTGACCCCGGCGGCGAGGCCGACATAAACGACAAACCCGATCGCTACCAGCTGCAGGCCGACACTGCGCGCGGCATTGCCAAGCGCGATGCGCAGCAGTTCCTGCCGTGTCTCGTGCTCGATCGTTTTTTCGGTGGGCATCGGCCGGCTGGCTGTTGGGCCTCTTGTTGCGGGGCTGCGACCACATGCGCCGCCCGTCGCGCCGCATTATGCGCAGGCCCGCTGCGGCCAAAGCCCGAAGCAGGCCCATCAAACGCACTGAATTGGGATTGGCGCGACAGTGGTGCCAACAGCGCTACAGCGACTCGGGGGCCAGCGCCGCGTGCAGCAGCACTTGGTCGTCTTCGGCACGTCGGCGCAGGCGCAACCAGACCAGCGCACCCTTGCGCAAAGGCCAGGCTTGAGGCTGGCCAGACAGCAGATAGGCCGCCGTCAGGCCCAGCGTCGGCTGGTGGCCGATCACGAGCACCGGCTCGCGGTTGTCGGGCCAGCGCGCCACCGCGAGCAGCGCTTCGACGGTGCCGTCGGGGGCGAGCTCGGGCACGGTCTTGAACTTGCGGTCCAGCGCCTCGGCCGTCTGCTGGGTGCGCTTGGCCGGGCTGACCAGCACCCGCGCGCTGGCCGGCAATTGGCGTGTCAACCATTGCGCCATGCGCTGCGCCTGGCGCTCGCCCTTGGGCGTCAGCGGCCGGTCCAGGTCGGCTTGGCCCTGACGTGGCTCGAAGGCCTCGGCGTGGCGCCACAGGATCAGGTCCATCGCCGCGGGCCTCAGGCGGTCAGCCGTAACGCTGGGCCAGCGCACGCTGCGCGCTGACCCCGGTCTCGCTGACACGCCTGTAGTTGCCGACGCTGTCCAGCGTCCAGGCGTCGACCTCGTCGAGCAGGTAGGGCACCAGCGCTTCGTCGATGACGCGCTGGCGTGTCGCCGCATCACGCACCGGCCAGGCGACTTCGATCCGGCGGAACATGTTGCGGCTCATCCAGTCGGCGCTGCTCAGGTAGAGCACCTCGTCGTTGTCGCTGTCGCCCCAGCGGAAATAAAATACCCGCGAATGTTCGAGGAAGCGGCCGATCACCGAACGCACGCGGATGTTGTCGCTGACCCCGGCCAGGCCGGGTGGCAACATGCAGGCGCCGCGCACGATGAGGTCAATCGAAGCGCCGGCGCGGCTGGCGTCGATGAGGCCGCCGATCAGCGCCGGGTCGGTGAGGGCATTGACCTTGACCACGATGCGTGCCGGCCGGCCACCACGCGCTGCGTCGGTGACCTGGCGCAGGTGCCGCATCATCCTGCGGTGCAGTAAAAATGGCGCCGTCACCAGGTACTGCGGCGCGCGCACCTTGGCCTGGCTGGCGAGCTGCTGGAACACCGCGTCGGCGTCGGTGGTGATGCCCGGGTCGGCGGTCAGGCAGCCCATGTCGGTGTACAGCCTGGCCGTGCGCGGGTTGTAGTTGCCGGTCGACAGATGTGCATAGCGGCGCAGCCGGCCGCGCTCGCGCCGCGTCACGAGCAGCAGCTTGGCGTGGGTTTTCAGGCCGACGATGCCGTAGACCACTTGTGCGCCAACCGCTTCGAGCCGCTCGGCCCAGTTGATGTTGGCTTCTTCGTCGAAGCGGGCCTTCAGCTCGACGACGACCATGACTTCCTTGCCGCGCCGCGCAGCTTCGATCAGCAGGTCCATCAACACCGACTCGCTGCCGGTGCGGTAGATCGTTTGTTTGATCGCCAGCACTTCGGGGTCGTGCACCGCTTCGCGCAGGAATTCGACCACCGGCTCGAAACTCTCGAATGGGTGGTGCAGCAGCACGTCGCCAGCATGCAGGCGCGAGAATATCGAGCGCCCCGGCGGCAGCCGGCTGCTCGGCCAGCGCGGCTCGAAAGGCGCAAAACGCAGGTGATCGGCCTGCGCCTGGTCGATGAGCTGGTTCAGGCGCACCAGGTTCACCGGGCCGTTGACGCGGTACATCGCGCCTTCGGGCAACGCAAACTGCTCGAGCAAAAACTGGTACAGCTCGGGTGGGCAGGTGCTCACCACCTCGAGCCGGATTGCCTGCCCGAAGTGGCGCGTGGTCAGCCCCGCGCGCAGCGCCTGGCGCAGATTGGTGACATCGTCGTCATCAACTTCGAGGTCGGAGTCGCGGGTCACGCGGAATTGCGAGAATGAAGTCACCGTGCGGCCGGAAAAGAGCTCGCCCAGATGCGCCCGGATGACACTCGTCAGCAGCACAAAACCCTGGCGGCCGGCGCACAGCGCGTCGGGCAGCCGGATCACCCGCGGCAGCACCCGCGGCACCTTGACGATGGCGGTTGCGTTTTCGCGGCCAAAGGCGTCCCGCCCACCAAGCCGGGCGATGAAGTTGAGCGACTTGTTGGCGACCATCGGGAAAGGGTGCGACGGGTCCAGGCTGACCGGCACCAACAGCGGCCGCACCTGGGTCTCGAAAAAACGCTGCACCCACTTGCGCTGCGCCGGGTTGCGCTCCGCATGGTTGATCACGACGATGCCTTCGCGGTGGAGCGCCGGCATGACCTCGTCGTTGAACAGCGCGTACTGCTCGTCGATGAGGCGGTGCGCCGCCCCCGCCAGCGCCGCCACATCGGCGTCGCTGACACCGGTGCCGGGCCGGCGCGCGGCCTCGATCGTGTCGGCCACGCGGACTTCAAAAAACTCGTCGAGATTGGACGACACGATCGTCACGTAACGCAGGCGCTCGAGCAGCGGCACGTCGGCGCGGCGCGCCTGGGCCAGCACGCGCCGGTTGAATTCGAGAATCGCGCGCTCGCGGTCGAGTAGCGCCAGGCCCGGCGTCTCGGCGGCGTTGGGATTTTCTTTCACCGCAGCAGTTTATGAAGCTTGCGCGACAGTTCCGTGACAGCCGTCAAGGCAACGCGCACGGACCTCAATGCGCCTCGTCCCAGTTGTTGCCGACACCGACCTCGGCCAGCAAGGGCACGCTCAATTGCGCCACGCCGGCCATCAGCCGCGGCACTTCGTTGCGAACCCAATCGACTTCGCCTTCGGGCACCTCGAAGACGAGTTCGTCGTGCACCTGCATGATCATCAAAGTCGCCTTGGCCTGGGCGTCGAGCGCACGCTGCACGGCGATCATTGCCAGCTTGATGAGGTCGGCCGCGGTGCCCTGCATCGGCGCGTTGATCGCCTGCCGCTCGGCGCCGCTGCGCCGCGGGCCGTTGCCGCCGCGGATCTCGGGCAGCGTGATGCGGCGGCCAAAAAGTGTCTCGACATAACCGACTTCGGCGGCACGCGCCTTGGTCTCTTCCATGTAGCGCTTGACGCCGGCGAAGCGCGCGAAATAGCGGTCGATATAGTCGCGCGCCGCCTTTTGCTCGATGCCCAGCGACTGCGCGAGGCCGAACGCGCCCATGCCGTAGATGAGGCCGAAGTTGATCGTCTTGGCGTAGCGCCGCTGCTCGCTGCTGACCTCGTTGGCGTCGACACCAAAGACCTCGCTCGCAGTGGCGCGGTGGATGTCGATGCCATCGGCAAAAGCGCGTGTCATGCCGGGGTCGCCGCTGATGTGGGCCATGATGCGCAGCTCGATCTGCGAGTAGTCGGCGCTGACGATTTTGTGCCCGGGCGGCGCGATGAAGGCCTCGCGCACACGCCGGCCTTCAGGCGTGCGGATAGGGATGTTCTGCAGATTCGGGTCGTTGCTCGCCAGCCGCCCGGTGACCGCCACCGCCTGCGCGTAGTTGGTGTGCACGCGCCCGGTCTGCGGGTTGACCATCAGCGGCAGCTTGTCGGTGTAGGTGCCCTTGAGTTTGGCCAGGCTGCGGTGTTCGAGGATCTTCGCCGGCAGCGGATAGTCAGCGGCAAGCTCCTGCAAGACCTCTTCGTCGGTGCTCGGCGCGCCGCTGGCGGTTTTTTTCTTCACCGGCAGGCCGAGCTTGCCAAACAGGATCTCGCCAATCTGTTTGGGCGAGCCCATATTGAAGGGCTGGCCGGCAAGCGTGTGCGCCTCTTGCTCGAGCAAGACCATGCGCTCGGCGAGTTCCTGGCTTTGCCGCGCCAGCAGCGCGGCGTCGATCAGCACGCCGTGGCGCTCGATGCGGCCGAGGATCGCACTCGCCGGCATCTCGATGGTTTCGTAAACGCGGCGCAATGCGGCGTCGGCCTCGATCTGCGGCCACAGCGTCTGGTGCACATGCAGCGTCATCTCGCTGTCTTCGCCGGAATAACGGCTGGCGCGCTCGACATCGACCTGCGCAAACGGGATCTGGTTGGCGCCCTTGCCACACAAGTCTTCGTAGGCCAGGCCCTTGCGGCCGAGATGGCGCTCGGCCAGGCTTTCCAGGCTGTGCGGTTTGTGCGCCTCGAGCACGTAGCTTTGCAGCAGCGTGTCATGCGCGTAACCGCGCACCGCGATGCCCTGGTTGGCCAGCACATGGGTGTCGTATTTGACGTTCTGGCCGAGCTTGAGTTTGGCTTCGTTTTCGAGCCAGGGTTTCAAGCACGCCAGCACCTCGGCCAGCGGCAGCTGGTCGGGCGCACCGGGGCCGTTGTGCGCCAGCGGCACATACGCTGCGCGGCCGGGCTCGACCGCAAAACTGATGCCCACGATCTGCGCACGCATGCCGTCGAGCGAATCGGTTTCGGTGTCGATCGCGACCAGCGGCGCGGCCTCGATCTTGGCCATCCAGGCATCGACCTGCGCCCACGTGAAGATCGTTTCGTACTCGCCGGCGATGTCGATCTTCGCTGCTGTCGGCGCTGCGGCGGTGGTCGGGGTTGAAGCCGTCGCGTCCGCTGGAGCCGACACCGCTGCCGCGCTCACGGCCACATCGCCGCCGGCCTCGAGCTCGTTGCGCCAGCTCTTGAAGCCGTGGCGCACATAAAAATCGAGCAGCCCTTGGCGGTGCACCGGCCGCAGCGCCAGTGCATCGAGCACCGGCCAGCCGGCGACTTGCGCAGCCAGGTCGCAGTCGGTGACCACGGTAACCAGCCGCCGGCCCTGCGGCAGCCAGTCGAGCGCGCGGCGCAGGTTGTCGCCCACCGCGCCCTTGATCGACGCCGCAGCGGCAATGACGCCGTCGAGCGAGCCAAATTCGGCGATCCATTTGGCGGCGGTTTTGGGCCCGACCTTGTCAACCCCGGGCACGTTGTCGACGACATCGCCGACCAGCGTCAGGAAGTCGATGATGCGGTCCGGCGGCACGCCAAATTTGGCCATCACGCCGGCCTCGTCGAGGACCTCGCCGCTCATCGTATTGATCAACGTGACCTGCGGCGTCACGAGCTGCGCCAGGTCCTTGTCGCCGGTGGAGACCACCACCTTGTGGCCGCTGGCGGCGCCCACCCGCGCCAGCGTGCCGATGGCGTCATCGGCTTCGATGCCCGGCACTTCGAGCACCGGCCAGCCGAGCAGGCGCACGACCTCGTGGATCGGCTCGATCTGCGCACGCAGGTCGTCAGGCATCGGCGCGCGCTGGGCCTTGTAGTCGGCGTACCAGGCGTCGCGGAAGGTCGGCCCCTTGGCGTCGAAGACACAGGCTGCATGCGCGGCAGGAATCTGCTCGCGCAGGCGCTTCATCATCGCCACCATGCCGTGGATCGCGCCGGTCGGCTGAGCCCCGGGGCCGCGCAGGTCGGGCATCGCGTGGTACGCGCGATAGAGATAGCTGGAGCCGTCGACCAGCAGCAGGGTGTGGTTGGCGGGTGTCGGGCTGATTTCGCTCATGGCTACATTGTGCGGCGCCGCTTGCGCGGGCGGCAGCGACACCGACCCCGCGACTTAGAATCAAGGCCATGAAAAAGCCGACCTTCGTGATCGCCCTGCTCGCCCTGCTGGCGGCGTCGCACCTGGCCGCTGCACCCGAGCCTGGCGCCGCCGCGGCGCGCAAATTGGCCGACCTGGCCCCGGTGCCGGCTGTGCCGGCCTCGGGTTCTGCGCGTGTCGGCGCCATCGCCGCTGCTGCGAGCAACACCGACCGCCGCGTCGAAGAAGACGACCAGGTGCGCATCGAAGAAACCCGCGCGCGTGGCGAGAGCCAGCGCATCGTCGTCAAGCCCAAGACCGCCGGCGCCAAGGAGTACGAAATCGTGCCCGCCACTGGCGCCGTCGATCCTTCGCAGCGCCACCGGCGCGGCACCGGCGAGCGGGTCTGGCGCGTGCTTTCTTTCTGATCGCGCCGCGCCGCGATGGCCGTCTATACCGAGGTGAGCTTCGCGCAGGCCGACACCCTCTTGCAGGCGCTGGGCTTGGGGCCGCTGACCGACCTGCGCGGCATCCGCTCGGGCATCGAAAATACCAACTACTACGCCACCAGCACACGCGGCCAATGGGTGCTGACGCTGTTCGAACGCCTCACCGCCGATCAACTGCCGTACTACTTGCAGCTGATGCAGCACCTGGCGCTGCAAGGCATCCCCGTGCCGGCGCCGCAGGCCGATGCGGCCGGCTCGCTGCTGCACATACTCGCCGGCAAACCCGCCGCGGTGGTCACGCGGCTGCCCGGCAGCCACCGCCTGACACCCGCTGCGCCGCACTGCGAACAGGTCGGCGCGATGCTCGCCCGCATGCACCGCGCCGGCGCTGGCTTCACGCTGCAGCAACCGCATCTGCGCGGCCTGACCTGGTGGCAGCAGACGCTGCCGGCGGTGCTGCCGCATGTGACCCCGGCGCAGCGCGCGCTACTGACCACTGAGCTCGATTTCCAGCAAGCGGTGGCCACGTCTGCCGCCGGTGCACGCCTGCCCCGCGGGCCGATCCACGCCGACCTCTTCCGCGACAACGTGATGTTCGACGACACCGCCGGCGAAGACCGGCTGTGCGGCTTCTTCGATTTTTATTTCGCCGGCACCGACAGCCTGCTCTTCGATATCGCGGTCTGCCTCAACGACTGGTGCATCGACCATCGCAGCGGCGAGTTGGTCGATTCGCTCGCCCTGCCCTGGCTCGCCGCTTACCAGTCGCAGCGCCTGCTCACGCCGGCCGAGCTGCAACTGCTGCCGGCAGCGATGCGGGCCGCGGCGCTGCGCTTTTGGCTGTCGCGCCTGTGGGACTGGCATCTGCCACGCAGCGCGGCGCTGCTGCAAGCCAAAGACCCGGCGCACTTCGAGCGTGTGCTGCGCGACAGGATTCACAATCCCTGGCAGCCGCCGCTGTGATGCGCTTCTTGTCCGCGTCGGTTCGTGATGCCCCCGCCTCGACCGTGTTTTGACCTTGCCTTGACCGCACTCGCCCGCCCCCAGCCATGCCGATGATCCTCAAACCCGTTCCGCCCGTGCAGGGCGCCCTGTGGGTCCGCGACGGCTTTCGTCTCTTCGGCCGCTATCCGCTGGCCTTCAGCGTAATGTTTGCGGCCTTCCTGTTTGTCGCCCTGCTCAGCGCGCTGGTGCCGCTGGTCGGCGCGCTGCTGATGCTCGGCTCGCTGCCGCTGCTGTCGCTAGGTTTCATGGTCGCAGCGGAGTCGGCGCTGAACAGCGGCCCGGTCCACCCCGGCCACTACATCACGCCGCTGAAAGCCGACCCAGGCCGGCGCAAATCGCTGCTCTTGCTGTGCGCGCTGTACGGCGCGGCGACGGTGCTGATCATGGTCGTCAGCGACTGGGTCGACGGCGGCACTTTCGAACAACTGCAAAAGCTGATGGCCAGCAGCGGCAAACAAGCCGAGATCGACGCCATCATGGCCGACCCGGCATTCGCCTGGGGCCTGTTCGTGCGCTTCGGTCTGGCAGCGCTGCTCGGGCTGGTCTTCTGGCATGCGCCGGCACTGATTCACTGGGGCCACCAGGGTGTCGGCCAGGCGCTGTTCTCCAGCGCGCTGGCGGTCTGGACATCACGCGGCGCGTTTGCCGTCTACGGCCTGGTCTGGACGGGCATCGTGCTCGTCTTCGGCGCCGTCACCGCGCTGCTCTTTGGTGTGCTCGGCACGCCTAATATCGCCGGCCTCGTCGCGCTGCCGGCAGCACTGATCTTTTCGACGGTGTTCTACGTGACGCTGCTGTTCACGTTCAACGACAGTTTTGGTGGCACCGGCCAGGTGTTGCGCGAGGCTTGAGGAGCGGTGATGCGCACCGCCAAGCGCGCGATTGCGCTGGCGTCGACGCGGTGCGGCGGCAAAGGCCCCGGGCTTGGCGGTCGATCGCTCAGAAGCGATTGGTGAACAGCCGCTGTCGACCCATCAGTGACTTTGGGATTTCAAGATTGGCACCCGCAAAGCGGCCGTTGGCAGTAACGATCACGAGCCCCATGGCCCTTGCGACTCAACGGCCCTGACACTGGTCTTGATCTTGGCAGTGGGTTGTGGCCCCGGGGCGCGCGCGAGGATGTTCGAGCAAGAGGATCAGGGCTGGCGCGGGCACCTTGGCGCACGCAGACTCACCCTCGGCGCGGCACCCATTCAGGCCTTGGGGCCGCGAGGGTCTGAAGCGGTGCCACGCGCCGCAACCGCCACCAGCGGCGACTGCATCGCAGTCACCCCATCGGGCGCGCGAGCAGGGGGCCCTGCAGGATGGCCCTTCGCCTGCTCCGCCGCAGCTGGGTGGCGAGGGAAACGGGCAAGCTCGACCGGTTCAGTCGGGGCCGGCTGGTCGCGCTTGGGGCCACCGCGCACACGGCGGCCGAAGCGCCAGGCTTGCGCGCGCCCTTGCCGTCCGCACCGGGCCAGGTCAGCGCAGCTCGCGCCGCGCCTCGCCGATCAGGCCTTCGATCCAGCGGCTGCTGCGCAGGCCGCGCAGCTCGGCAGGCATCGAATCGAAGACCTTCTGCGCTTCGTCGAGCAGCGCCTTGGCGCCGCTGGGCTGGCCCCAGGCGGCGGCCACCAGGGCGACGGCGAAGTCCCGCTTGTAAAACTGCTCGTCACCGGCCCGGGTGTGCTGCTGGCGCCAGAACTTCAGCGCCTGGTCCGCCAGCGGCCGAGCTTCGTCCGGGCGGCCCAGGCGTGCGACGACCAGCGCGCGGAATGCCATGGGGGTGTGCACAAGGCGTTGCACGAAGTTGGCGCCCGACGGCCGTTCGCGCAAGCTCTCGGATTGCCAGCGCAGTTGCTGTTCGGCCGCGGCAAAGTCCCGGGCTTCGATCTCCACGTGCGCCAGGGTGCGGTGCAACCACTCCAGGTTGTCGGCACGCTCCGTGCGGCGCGCGGCATCGCTGCCGGGGTCGATGGCCAGCAACGCTTCGCGTACGCCGCGCGCGGCCGTGCGCGCGCGCTCCAGGTCGCCCCGTGCCCAGGCGAGTTCGGCGCCGAAGATGCGTCGCCGCAGCGGCACAAACAAGGCCTCGTTCGAGTTTGGCGAGAACAACTTTGTAGCTTCGTCATTCAGCTTGACGTACTCAGCATAAAGTCGGTCCGCCAATGCCGGTTGGCCCAGCTCGGCGGCCCAGAACGCAGCCGTGGCCTTGAGAACGGCTGATGTGCGCAGGACCCACAACGAGCGCGCAATCTGTGCATCCGGCACGCCGAGCCGTTCCTGGAACTTGGCCAGGGCATCGCGCGGGCGGCCAAGCGCCACCAAGGCGAAGCCGGCCTCGCGGTGGGCCCATTCGAGGTTGGAGCGCGTGATCGCGTTGCCTGGATCCACGCGGGAGAGCAGCAGCCAATCGTCGGCGGTTGCGTTGGCGGCCGCCAGTCGCAGGCCCTGCTGTCCTTGCTCGCCGTAGGTTGTGGCGGCGCCGCTGGACAGAAACGCGCGTGCACGCAAGGCCAGCATGTGCGTGGGGCTGCGCTCGAGCACGCGGGTGGCCACCGCTCGGCCTTCGTCGCCCACGCGAAGGGCCTCCTGGGGCTGGCCGAGATCGAGTAGCGCATCGACCATCGACGCCGAGCTGATGGCGAAGTTGCTCGCGGCGTCGCTGTCGGCGTCCAGGCCGATGGCGCGCCAGCCGTCCAGCGCTGTCTTCAGGCTGGCCCGCGCCGGCTCGTTGAGGCTGGCGCGATGCTGCGCAAACCCGAGTTGGGTCCACGCGAGGGCCATCGCGCGGCGCGGCGCCACGCCGGGAGCGGGGTCGGGGGCGGCGGCGGACGTGACCGGCTGCAGCACGTCCACCGCGCGCTGCGCCAGCGCCAACGTCGAGGTGGCCCCGGACCCACCGCCCAGGCGCGACTGCGCCACCAAGCCGAGCGAAAGGCCGATGGCCGTGGCCTCGCTGGTGTCGCCACCGGCGCGCAGGCGTTCCAGCGTGGTCACGGCGGCGCCAAGCACCTTGCCGGCCTCGTCGTCGCGCCCCTGGTAGCGCAGCACCAGACCATAACGCGCCTGCGCCAGCGCCTGGTTGCGTTGCGTGTCGGGGCCACGCAGTGCGGCGGGCAGGCCGTCGTAGTAGGCGAGCGCGCGCTGGGCCAGTTCGCCCACGACCTGCAGCCGCCCCACGGGTTCGAGCTCGCGGTAGAAGTCGTCGAGCAGGTAGACGATGAGGCGCTCGGATTCGCCGCGCGCCGTCTCGGCGATGGCGCGGGTGGATTGCGCCTGGCGCATGCCGTAGGTGCCGAAGGCTGCGGCACCCGCGGCCACCACCGCCAGCACGCCGCACACCGCCGCCACCTTGCGCGCGCGCACCAGGGCGGCTTTGGTGGCGGCTTCACGTTCGCGCTGGGCGGCCAGTTGCGCCTCGGCGGCGTCGCGCGCTTCACGCTCCTGGTGCACGTGGCGCGCGGCGCCGACGATGCCGCACAGCACGTCGTGGGTGAGTTCGACACGCCGCACGTCCAGCCGCTCTTCGATGCGCAGCAGCCGGCGGTCCACCAAACGCGCCAGCGCATCCGGCGCAGCGCCGGCTTCGGCAAAGGCCTTGAGCACCCGCTCTTGCGCGATGTTTTCGCGAAAGCCCGACTCGGTGAGCAGCGCCTCTTCGATGAAGCGGTGCACACCCGGTGGCTGGTCGGGCCGCGCGCGCTGGTAGAACTCGGCCAAGTTGCTGGGGTGCGAGCCGGCCCGCAGGTCGGCCGAGATCTCGCTGCGGCCCTGATTGAGGCGCGTGGCGTTGAGCTCGCGGCAGATCAGGCTCAAGAGCGAAGGCTCGACCTCGGCGTTGCGCAGCTCGGCGCCGCCGGCGACGAAGCGAACTATGGACTCGGCTACCTCCTGCGTCACCAGCGCGCCGCCGGGCTTGAGCACGGCATCGAGTGCCTGCGCGCCGGTCATGCGCGCCAGCCGCATGCGGTTTTGCGTGATGCTGGGCATCGCGCCCTTGAGCGCTTCCAGGTGCGCCAGGTAGTCCTCGCGCAGCGCAATCAGCACACGGTAGTCGCAGCGCGCGAAGTCGAAGCGGTCGATCAGCGTGTCGTCCTGGTCCAGCCGCGCTTCCAGCGCGTGCGGCGGGCGGTTCTCCACCAGATCGGCCAACTCTTCGATGAACAGCGCGGCGCGCGCGCGACCGGCGTCGTCGGCCTGGGCGAGGGTGAAGATCTCCTCGAACTGGTCGAAGATGAGCAGCGGCGTGAGCACGCGGCCTTCGGCGTCACGCAGCTGGTCGTCGCGGTGGTGCAGGAATTCCCACAACGACTCGCCCTGCACCGCCACGCCGGTCTGCGACCAGGTGCCGCTGGCCTGCGTCTCGCGGATCACCGCCAGCTTCAGTTGCTCGGCCGGTGGCGGGGCGTCGGCGCCGTAGTCGACGCGCAGGTAGACCGGGCAGTAGCCCTCGGGCCGCAGGCGCGGCACCAGGCCGGCGCGCAGGATGGAGGTCTTGCCCAGGCCGCTCTGGCCGAACAGCACCGTCAGCGGCTTGCGTAGCACGCGCCGCGTCAGTTCGGCGATTTCTTCTTCACGCCCATGGAAGTAGCCGCGGGTGGCTTCGGAAAAGGAGTCGAGTCCCAGCCAGGGCTGCTGCGCATCGACGGAGGTGTCGCTCATGTCAGTGCCGCCCGGCCGCCCGAAGCCACTGACAAGCCCCAAGGGCCACGAAGGGGCCCCTTCGTGACCCTTGGGGCAGGAGCGAAGCGACGTGGGGGCGTTTTCATTCCAGGACTGTGACATGCACTTGCCGGTGCGAAGCCGGGCCCCGACTCAGGGTTTGACCGCATCCGCGTCAGAGCAGGCGCGGCACAGACCCAGCCATACTTGGCGAGCCACAGCGGTCACCTCCACATGAGCCCTACACCCATCGCAGCGACCGCCAGCACCGCGCTGGACGACGATGCCTGGGACGACCTGCTCGACCACATCGAAGACCGCCGGGTGATCCCCATCGTGGGCCCGGAGCTGCTGAAAGTGGAGACCGAGACCGGGCCACGCCTGCTGTACGACTGGCTGGCCGAGAAGCTGGCGGCCAAGCTGGGTGTGGACACCGCGCTGCTGCCCGAGCACTACACCCTGAACGACGTGGTGTGCTGGTTTCTCGCTGCGCGCGGCCGGCGCGAAGAGGCTTACACCCGGCTGCGCAGCGTGCTGCGAGACGCGACCTTCGCGCCGCCGCGCGCGCTGGTGCAGCTGGCGCAGATCAGCACCTTCGACCTGTTCGTCAGCACCACCTTCGACTCGCTGCTGGAGCAGGCCATCAATGCCGAGCGATTCGGCGGCGTGCACGGGGCGAGCGGCGCCGTCGGCGCCGGTGGGCCGCAGGGCACCGAGGTGTTGGCCTACACCCCCAACCGCGTGGCCGACCTGCCCACCGAACGCGATCGCTTCACACGCCCGGTGGTCTACCACCTGCTGGGCCGTGTGTCGGCATCGCCCACCTACGTGCTGTCGGACGAGGACATGCTGGAGTTCATCTGCGGCCTGCAGAGCGAGCACCTGGCGCCCGAGAAGCTGTTTCACGAGCTGGAGCACAGCCACCTGCTGCTGATCGGCGGCAACTTCACCAACTGGCTGGCGCGGCTCTTCCTGCGCATGGCCAAGCGCCATCGCCTCTCCGACCCGCGTGACGTGGGCGAGGTGCTGGCCGATGGCCACAGCGGGGCCGACCGGCGGCTGATGGCCTTCCTGCAGCAGGTGAGCGTGCGCACGCGCGTCTACGACGGCGCGGCCGAGTTTGTCGACGAGCTGCACCGGCGCTGGATGGCGCGCAACACCGCGGGCCGACCCGGCACCATGCCGGGTGGGTGCAGCGACGACCGCCGCCTGGCGACGGTGCTGTTCACCGACATCGTCGGCTCCACCGATCTGGCCTCGCGCCTGGGCGACCGCGCGTGGCGCGAGATGCTGCAGCGCTTCTTGCTGCTCGCGCGCCAGCAACTCGCCTTGCACCGCGGCCAGGAGGTGGACAACGCCGGCGATGGGGTGTTTGCCACCTTCGATGCGCCGGCCCGCGCCGTGTCCTGCGCCTTGGCGATGGCGCGCGAGGCGCGTGCGCTGGGCATCGAGATCCGTGCCGGCGTGCACACCGGCGAAATCGACGCCGGCGGCGCCAAGGTGGCCGGCATCGCGGTACACATCGGCGCGCGCGTGATGGCGCAGGCCGGGGCTTGCGAAGTGCTCGTTTCCAACACGGTGCGCGACCTGACTTCAGGCGCAGGCCTGAGCTTCGAGCCGTGCGGCGAGCATGTGCTCAAGGGTGTGCCGGGCCAGTGGCTATTGTTCCGCGCGCTCGACATCTCGGGTTGACGCCGCCGACGGCCGCGCGGCCGCCTCGGTCAGCATGCGCGGCAGGGCGGCGTGGCTCTGCATGGCGATGACAACAGGGCGCCGCCGCGTCCGATACGTTGCCGGGATGCAGCAGCCATCCAAGATCACCCAGCCCATCAGCGCAGGGGGCGACGCCGCAGCGGCCAACCCGGCGCTGCGGGCCTACCTGGTCGACCGCGTAGTACGGCCCTGACCAGCAGCACACTGCAAAGGCCAATGTGATGGCGCCTTTGTGCCTTCCTCAGGGTGTCAACGATCTCTTGAGTGCCCTGCCGTCATCGCAAAGCGCGAAGCCGGGCGCCCGAACCGGACGGTCAGGAATACCCGCAATTGGCCGACAAGCGACCTCTGCCGTCCTGTCGGGCGGGCACGCCGACCAAGTCCGTGGCAGCCGTAACGCAAACGCAATACACTTGGCCGATGAAGTCTGCTGTCATACCCCAAATCCGCGTCGAACCAGAGTTGCGTGCTGAACTCGAGTCCGTTCT
>JANPDN010000027.1:0-43267 GCA_031431555.1 Rubrivivax sp. | reverse complement strand
GGGGCCTGCAAGCCCGTCTTGCCCCGCCGGGCCGGCGGGGCCGATTTCGCCTTGCGGCCCAGGCGGCCCCACCGGGCCGACCGGGCCAACCGGTCCGAGCGGACCTTCAGCGCCTGCAGGGCCGGTGGGACCGTCCAGGCCCGCGGGCCCAACGGGCCCCGCCGGGCCGGCACCGCCGGCCCCGCCGGCGAGCGTCGCGCCATCGAAGTACCAGCGCCCGTGCGCGTCCTGCCGGTGTTCACCGCTGTGGGTGTGCCCGCCAACTTCAACAAAAAGCGTTGCGCTCTGCTGCACGGTCGCATTGCCGCCGCTGTCAATGACACGCGCGATGACGAGTGCGTCGGCGCCAACATCACTTGCGTCGTCAGCCTCGAGCGTGGCCGCACAAAGCAAGGTGATGACCGTCGGTGTATTGCCGACGCGCAGCGCCGCGCGGTCGCCGTTGCTCGCCCGCAGTACGATCCGCTGGCCGGGCGTCGGCGCGCCCAGGCTGACCGCTGCGTCCAGCGCCAGCCGCACGCCGCCGGGCGATAAAGCGACGCCGGGCTCGACGCGCAACTGCCCACCATCCCGCTGCACCACCAAACCCCAGCCGATGCGGCCCAAGCCGACGGTGCGGCGCAGGTCGAGCACCGATTCACGCAGCCGGTCCTGCAGGTGCTGCAAATGTTCGGCCGTGACGCGCAGGCCTTCTACGAATTGGGATCGTGCATCGTCAGCCATGATGAATTCCTGGTTGGCAGCGAGGCGTGCTTTGCCCGGTCGGTTGCCCGCTCGTTCGCTTGCTCATCGCTTGCTCGTTCGCTTACTTGCTTGTTCGCTCGCTTGTTCGCTTTCTCAGCGACTTGCTCAGTTGTTTGAGATGACATCGATATCGCGCAGCACCAGGCTGCCGGCAACCAGGCTGGTCACACGCAGCGTGGGTTCGCTGACAGCCAAGCCGGGGCTGAGCAACATCGCGCCGGCCACGCCTTTGGCCGTCGGCGTGACGTTCACCGCCGGCCTCGTCCCGATGCTCAAGCCCAGCGGCGCCAGCGGCGCCTCGTTGGGCGCATGCCCACCCAGACGCAGCCGCGCCCGCGCATCGAGCACCCCCGCCGCACTTTGCAGCGGCGCTGGCAAGGCCTTCCAAGGCCCGTTCGGCGGGCCGCGGCGGATCACGTTGGCCGACACATTGGCGTCCACGACATCGCCGCCGCCGGCCCCGGCCAGCGCCCAGCTCAGTTCACCGCGCGCCACGGTCAGCGCCATCCACGGCATCAGCGCGGGCTCGATAGGCACCGGCTGCCTGAAGACAAACGTGACCCATTCTTCACCCGCTGACGCGGCCAGCGTCACCGGCTCGCTGGCGCCTTGCGGCAGCGGCGCGGCGGGCAAAGCGCCGGCGGCCGGCACCGACCACAGCACCAGGCGCGCCTCGGCACCGTCGCCCAGCGCCTTGAGCGGCAGCCTGATCGCAGTCAATTCCGCCAAGCCGGTGGATGCCGGCAGGCCGACACACACGGCCCGGTCGGGGCTGACCGTCAGCTCGGCAAGCACCGCCTCGCTGGTACCGGCGGCGACCTCGGGGCCGACGGGCGGCAACACCCGCTCGACACCCAGATCAGCCACTGCAATCCAGCGGATCTGGTCGATGCGGCGCGGTGCCGAACCCGGCGCCGCTGCCGGCAAGACCAGCGGCAGCTCGACCCGGCCTTCGCTGGCGAAGTCGAGCGTCGCCGCGGTCTCGCTGCCAAAACGCACCCGGCGGATGCGCCGCAGCGCCGGCGTGCCGTGCACGTCCAGGTCGAGCTCACAAGGCACCTTGGTCGTCAGCGTGATCTTGACGACCGCTGCCTCGTCAGCCGCCAGCGGGTCGCCAGCGAGTGCGGCCAGCGCCGCCGTCAGGTCGACGATGCGCTGCGAAGCCTGGTCCCAGGCGGTCGCGACTGGCGCGGTGATATCGGCGCGCGGCTGCACCGGCTCGGGATGCGTCCACACCGGCGCGGCGTCGTCGATGCGGATCTCCAGCCCCGACGGCGGCTCGGGCAGGCGCAGGCGGACTTCGGCGAGTTCGGTGCTGGTCAAGCCACGCGACAGCAGCACCCGCAGGCGCTCGGTGCGCAGCTCGGCAAAAACCGCATTCGGGCTCGGTGCGGGCGGTCCGACCAAGCCGCCACCTAGCGCCGAGACGACTGAAAACTGGCTGCCCAGCCAGGGGTAGACCTGCAACACGTTGACCGTGCCGGGCAGGTCGATGCCACTCACGGTGCGCGGCGTGCCGAAGTCGATGACGAGTTCGTTGAGGCCGCCGCCCGAATAGCTGCGCACCTGCGCAACCTCTTGCACCTTGGTCGAATCCACCCGCCGCGCCTGGGCCAGAAATTTGTAGTCGTCGACGAGTGCATTGCGCGGCAGCGCCACCTCCACCGAGACCGAAGTGACACCGTCGAAGAGCGCGTACGGGTAGGCATAGAACATCGACACGAGGCCGATCTCGACCGACTCGACGACGGCGGCTGCGATGTTCTGGGCCACGGCCATTAGCGTCCCCCGAAGGTCACAGCGAGTGTCACTTGAACGCCAGCGCGCCGCGCGCCGAATTGAACGCAGCTTCGAAACTGGTCTCGGGCACCGCGTCGTCGATGCCCATGTTGGCGGCGATGAACTGCGTCGTCAGTGCGGCGCGTTCGGCCTGCGGCACGTCGGCGGCCTTGTCGTATTTCAGCAGCGACTGGCGGGTCGTGTTGTCTTGCAGGATGCCGTCGACGAGCACCGAGATATTGCGCTCGCGCAGGTCGCGGTGCACGTTGTCGAAGATGCCAAACGGGATCGCGCTCGGCGGCGCCAGCGTCAGGTCGACCACCGTGCCGGCCGTGACCTTGGTGCCCGGCTTGATGCTCTGCGACACCACACGCGGCGTCTGGCGCGGCTGGATGACGTCCAGGTTGCCGAGAAAAAATTCCGCCGCCTGCGCATTGAACTGCACCGCGGGCACCTGGAATCCTTCGCGCACGACCTGCGCGACGGCAGGTTTGTCGTCGACCTCGACGCGGACTTTATTGGCCTGCAAGAGCGATGATTTGCCGGTGAAAATTTTGCTTGGCATGGGGCCTCCGGGGCGAACAAAAATTGAATCGGTTGTGGGCTGTCGCGCGGCGGCTCAAGCCGGCCGCGTCTGTTTGGTCACGACCTTGCCGAGCACCAGGCCCAGCGCCTCGAGCGCCTTCTGCGCCTCGGCCAGCGACAGGCCGGTCAGCGGCGGGATCTCGACACTGGCCTGGGCGATCAGCGCCGCGGCGATGACCAGCTGCACGCTCTGCCCGGTCGGCACCGGCGTGCCGTCGTGGGGCACCTGCATCAACACCCGCGCGCTGTTGTATTGCGAGCCCGGGTTGGCGGTCGGCACATCGGTGCCAGTGACGTCCAGGATGCGCGACACCGCGATCTGCGCGCTCGCCAGTTCGGCCAGTGCTTCGAGCAGGGTCAGGCCAAAAACCTGCGGCATGAAAGCGCCGCTGGCCACCAGCGCGACGTTTTGCACTGCGGCTTCTGGCGCGGTGACGTTGAGCGTCGTGCTCTGGTAACCCGGCGCTTCGACCCGCAGCGCATACGGCCCGGGTCGCAGGCCGGCAAACATATGCGCGGTGCCGGGTGTCACCGGTGCCACCGCGTCGATCGCGATGCCGTCGTCGCGCACCGCGGTGACGCGCACGCTGGCCAAGTCGACATCCGCCGTCGTGACCTGCACCCGCAGCGCGGTGGCCTCGGTGCTTTCGAGGTGCGTGTGCACCTGACCCAGCGCGTTGGCCATGTCGTTCCAGGCCTGCGCGGTAACCGGCTCGCCGGCACTCGCGAGCTTTTTGATGAAGGGAGGGTCGAAGATCATGGTCTGTCTCTCCTGGCGAATCGTCGCCTTGGGTTCAGCTTTCAGGCGCCACCGGCGCGGGCCACAACACGGTGCCTGCACGCAGGCTTTCAATCGGGTCGTCGTCGATGCCGCTGGTCAGCGTGCCGCCGCCGAGCGACCAGCGGTCGTCGATGTACTCCACCCGCAGCTCGACCCCCAGCGGGCGAAATCGCTCCAGCGCGCGGGCCACGGCCTGCAGCGTCAACACACCCTCGGCGTCGTCGCTGCGCCATTGGCGAAAGCGCGGCGGCACCAGCAGGCGGACTGCAAATGCGCGGTGTTCGAGCCACGACAGCGCGACACGCGCTGAAGCCGTGCGCGGCAACGCCGGCGGCGCGAATACCGCGCCGTCGAACACTGCAGCGCCGGTGCGCGGCGTCACGCTGCGCGGCCCGCCGGGTGCGGGGTCGAGTGACGCAAAGTGCGCTTCAGCGACAAAAAACGCCAGCCGCGTGACCCCGACGGCGATGCCCGGCATAGCCAAGCTCGCGCCATCGGAAGGGAACACCGCTTCGCGGTCGAGGCCGTTGGCCGGCGTCGCGGTCACAAAGGTCGCCTTCTTGCGTCGAGCCTCGAGCTCGGGGCCATCAAAGACAAAATCGTTGTCGGCAGACGCATCGTCGCCGGCAAAACACGCGCCCTGCCAGGCAAAGGCCATCGACGTGACATCGGCATCGTCGAGCAGCACCCGGCCGTCTTCGTTGAAAACCAGCAACTGGCCGTTTGCCACGACACCGCTGTAGCCGATGCCATGGCCTTCGTCGCGGTTGACGAGCATCGGCCCGACCGTGCGCGCGGCCTCGCCGGTGATGCGCACCTGCAAGAGCGCGCGCTCGAATCCGCGCCGGGTTTCGGTAAACAGCTCGGCATGCCGGCGCGGCGCGTTGTCAGTCTCAGCGCGCCAGAGCGGGTTTTCTTCGATGCCGAGCAGCTCTTCGGCCACCGCCAGAGGCTGCTCGACGCTGGCAGCATCGGCACCCGCTGCACCCGGCACGCTGCGCGCCAGCCGCAAGCGATCGTTGACCCGCGCCGCATGCCAGTAGCGGTCGGCGCTGTGCATCACCGCGCCGAGATTGAGGTCGAGCGCATTCGCCGCGCCACGCATCAAGGCCATCACGGTGCCGTTGCCGTCGGCATGGATATCGCAGGCCTCGGCGATGCGCGTGCGCACCGCATCGGTCAACGCCGCGTGGCGCAGCGTCGTGCGCACTTGGGTCGCCATGCGCGCCGCGGCGCGGGCGGTGTCGGCCGGTGCAGCTGGGTCGGCGAACAGCGGCAGGCGGGGTGTCGGCGCCTGCAAGGCCCAGAGCATCGACAGCGCATCGGCAGCACTCGCGCGCGCACCGTCGTCGGCTGCGGCTTCGAGTGTTTTCAGCAGCGCCTGTGCACGCCGATGGCGCCCGAGCAGGATCTCGAATTCGGCAATGCCCATGCCATGTAGCGCGCCGATGCGCCAGAGGTCGGCCAGCTCGTCGGCATCGCCCAGCCGATGCGCGCGGCGCACGGCGGCGAGGGCCGCGGCCAGCGTATCGAGATCGATCGCGATCGCGCTCACCACGTCACCGAGCAGCTTGCCCGGACGCGCCGCTTCCAGGTGCGCCGGGAAGCGCGAGAGGATCGCCGATGCGCGCGCGGATAGCGTCATATCCGTTGCTCCACCACGCTGCGCGCGATCCGCGACGCCTCGACCGGGCGCGGTTGCCAAGTGGCCGCCGCGGATCTGGCTCGGCCAGGCCGCTGGTGGCGCCCCCGTGGGGGGAAGCGACGAAGCCGCTCCGGGGGGGAATTCATGTCAGCCCGCCGCTGGTCAATGCGACGCGCCGGATCCACAGCCGTTCCAGCCCCGACAGCGGCAGTTGCACGTCCTGCTGGTGGATGCGCACGCCGGCGTCGACATATTCGGCGTGGTAGTGCAGGTCGGTGAGTGCGTAGGTCGCCGTGTCGGGCACCATCGCCTTGAGCAGCATCGGGTTGAGCGTGGCGCCGGTGGCGAGTGCGGCAACGCCGTCCTTCAAACGCGACGCCGCCTCGCTGCGGGCGACCTCGCGAGCAGTCGCCGGGTCGCCCAGCGTGCCGGCGCCCTTGAGCGCGAAGTCCACCGTCAGGTCGAGCATGATCAGCGCGCCGCCGATTTTGACGTCGATGACACCGGTGACGGGGCGCACCTGCGGGTTGTCGGGCACGACGTTGCGGCGGCGCGGGCCACCGGGCGCGCTTTGCGGAAAGATCTCGACCGCCACATCGAGCACGCCTTCGAGCTGCATCAACTGCGCCACCAGCCGGTTGTAGACCAGCGCCTCGCCGATGCCGGCTTCGTCGATAAAAGCATCGCTGACTTCGCGGCCCTTGCGCTCGAGTTCGGCGCGCGCCTCGGGGGTCAAGGCCAGGTTTGCCGGGGTCAGTTCGATATTCGCGTCGACGCTGAGAAACAGACCTGCGGCGGCGTCGGTGATCCCAAGAGTCACGGGCTCGGCGCCGTCTTCTGCAGTGACCCCCGCGCCAGCGGTGGCCGCGCCGGCGGGCAGCGGCGCGTCGATGTTGTGTTCGATGCGCACGCCCACCGGGCGCGCACTTTCGATCAAGGCCACGGCCTGCGCAATGGCGCTGACACGTTCGGCCTCGCTCGACATCTCGGGCAACGCGACGGTGAGTTTGACGACGCCCGGGTGGGCCAGATAGTCCTCGCCGATGCGCACGTCTTTCTCGCGCAGGCCGGGCAGCGTGGTCAATGCCGACAGCAACGCGCCGGTGGTCGCGCGGCCTGCGCCTTCATGCGCACGTCGGGTGCGGGCGCGCAGCGCTGAGTCGGTTTCGTCGCTACCGGCAAACCGGGTCGGCTGCGAATTGGCCACCGTCTCGATGCCCAGGATCGGCCGGTTGACAACGCTGATTGCGCCGGCAGCAACGACGCCCGCAGCACCCGGCTCGAGCGCCTGCACCGGCACCTCGACACTCAGGTTGCCACGCTGCAGCGTGCGGTCTTCGGTGGTCTCGAACTGCATCGCGGGCGGCTGCGCTGTCGACAGCCGCGTGCCGGCATTGATCGTCACATCGGCAGGCGCCGGCGTCGACCGGCCAAAAACCACCGCGCCGCCTGCCGACAGCCGACGGCGCCGCTGCACACCGACCAGCGCTGCGAGCTGGTCGAGGTCACGCCCACCCGCCGTCTCGACAAAACCGGCCTGGTAGACGGCTTCGAGCTGGCGCGACAGCACCGCGTATTCACGCCCAAAACTCTCGGCCAGCAAACGGGTGACGCTGCCCGGGTTGCGGTCGGTCAGCAGACGTGAATTGGGCGTGAAAGCATCCGCGGTTTCGTAGCTCGCAAAGAAGGTGCTGCCGGCATCGGGCCAGACCGCATCCTTGGCCGGCACGCCTTCAGGGGTGGCCTTCCAGACCAGCGTGTTCTGAGGCCCGAGCGTGAAGTCGCTGGGCGTGCGGAAACGATAAAACTGCGCGTCGACCTGGCCGATCACGCGCACTGTTGCTGGCAGCACCGCGCCGCTGGCGGCAAGCTTGAAGGGCTCGAGCTCGGGCAAGAACCTGAACTGCTCGCGGATCTCGCCGCCGGTCAACGCCGAAAGCAGATCGTCGACAAACTGGGCATAGGGTTCGGCAGCGTAGGTCACGGCGGGGCTCCGAGTGAAAACGGCAACACCAGGTTGAGCAGATGCGGCTCGCCGCGCACCCGCAGTTGCAACTCGATGCGCACCGTGTCGCGTGGTGGTTGGTGTTCTGGCATCACCCGCGCCGAAAGCACTTTTTCGATCCGCGCTTCATCGCGCAGCGCTTGCAAGACGTAGAGCTTGATCAGGTGGCGCGTGCGCTCGACATTCGGCTCGCCGATCAACTCGTGGTGGCGCGATCCGTAGTCGGGGTGGCCGAGCGGCGCGAGCTCGCCCTTGTGCGTCTTGAGCCGGTTGGCCAGCGCCTGCTCCAGGTTGACCAGGCCGTCGGCGCGTTGCAAATCACGGTCAACGCCGCGGCGCTGGTCGAGCAGGTCGGCGTCTTCGAAGAAGCCGCTGCTCGAGGTGTAGCGCAGCAGCAGGTCGCGCCCGAGCAGCGGCGCCAGCGTCTGGGCGTTGCGGACGTTGCGGGCATTGGTGGCCATCACGGCGCCCCGCTGTCGATGAGGCCCGGCGCGGCGGGCGGGCCCAGGATCGTGAGCACCCCGGGGCCGGAAGGAATCATGTCGCCCATGCGCACCATCGGCTGCCCGGCGATGAGCACCGAGCTCGACCCGCCAGGCCCGATTGGCAGCACATAGGGCACGCCGGAGATCGAGTTGATCATCTGGCACAGGCTGCCGGCGGTGGCCAGCGGCAGGCCGCCTGCCGTGGCTGCGGTCTGCAGCACGGTGCTGATGATGCCGCTGTCGGGCGGGCCGGCAGCGCCGGGGCTCAAGAGCACCGCGCAACCGATCGAGACGGGGGGGCCGGGCATGTGGCTGCTCTTGTCTGTGGTCGGTGTTGTCGTCTGCGCTGTCGTCGGCGTAGTGGTCACTTCGGCGCTTCAGCTCGGGCTGAACTGCGTCGTGCCGGCGATGCTGACCATCGGGCCCTTGACCTTGACCGTGCCCTGGCCTTCGAGCGTGGTCGCGATGCCGCTGATGGTGACGTTGCCTTGTGCCTTGAGATCAAGATTGCCGCCGGCTTCGAAGCTGGCGTCGCCCTGGGTCTTGATCGTGAGCTTGGCCGCCGAGGTGATCGTGACATCGCCGTCCTTGGCGACCGTGATCTCGGTGCCACCCAATTTGAGGGTTAGGGTTTCATCGTCGGCAGTGAGCAGCACATCGCTGCCCAGACCGATATGCAGCCGGCGCAACGACGCATCACCGCCGGCGTCGCTGGGTTCGTAGACGATCTCGCCGCCCTTGGCCACCGGCGGCTGCACCTTGGCGTCGTAGACCGACCCGACGACCAGCGGCGCATTCAGGTCGCCCTGCGCGAAGACGACGAGCACGGTGTCGTCGATCTGCGGCAGCATCGACAGCCCGAGCCGGCCGACCAGCACCGGCACAAACTGCAGCTCGATGCCGGTCGCCGCCAGACGCACATGGACCTGGTGGTTGTTGTCGCTGGAATCGCTGTCGCGTGCATGCACTGCCGTCACGATGCCGAGCTCGGGCGCCCGCTGGCGCGCCAGCTCGTCGCGCACGATCGCGCGCAGGGTGTCGATGAGCTCGGTCACAACAGGCCTCCGAGAGCGCCGCCAACACCACCACCGCCATCACCACCTTCAACCCGCAATCGGGTCAGGAAGCCGCTCGTGGCATCGAAGGTGTGGCGAACCGCACGCACGCGCAGCACACCCGGGCTGCCTGATGAGCCGCCAGGCAAATCGGCCAGTTCGACCGCGTCGCCCGGCCGCAGGTCCGGCCGGCCCTGGATCAACACCTCGCCACTCACCGCGGCGCGGCCGACGCGCTGGCGTGAGGCATCGGCCACCGCCTGCGCAGCGTCGCGGGTGGCCAGCGCGGCAGGCAGGCGCGTGGCCACCGCACCGGCGCCGACGGGATCGTGCGCGAGCCAATGCCAACGCGCCGCACCCGACTCGCTGGCCGAGCCGTAGGCCGCGACCTCGGCGGCCTGCTGCGCGCCG
Organism: Rubrivivax sp.; assembly: GCA_031431555.1. Classification (GTDB taxonomy): domain Bacteria; phylum Pseudomonadota; class Gammaproteobacteria; order Burkholderiales; family Burkholderiaceae_C; genus Rubrivivax. Next base: position 33,777 of record JANPDN010000027.1, on the reverse strand, counting down.
TGCAAGGCGATACACCAGTCGAGCAGCTCGGCGCCATAACGCAGCGCGGTAGGCGACACCGCACCAGCCGCGGGCACAAAACGCAGGCCGCCGTCAGCGGCACAACCGAGGTCGGCACCGACCAGCCGCGCCAGCACTTTCAGGTGGCTCCACAGCGGCCGCCGGTTGTCGACGTGATAGGCGTGTAGCTTGAGATCACCTTCGATCTTGTCGACCGCCGCATCGCCAGCAAGATCGGCCACGATATCGGCCACGCTCTGGTCAAGATAAGTCTGCGACTTGGCGCTGCGGCTCAAACTCACTGTCGCGGCCAGGCCTTCGATGACCACCGCCTGCGGCAGCAGCCGGCGCGCGCTGACTTCGCCGGTCCAGACCGGCGTTTCGTCGTCGCGCTCGCCCAGCGAAATCAGCATCACCGCACCGGCCGCCGCATCGGCAAATTTCGACCGCGGCCAGAGCTGCAAGGACACCTGGTCGTGCGAACCGTTCATTGCAAGATCAACTTGCAGCCGTACCAGCGCCGCTTCGTCGGCGCCGAGTTCGGTGCCGTCGATGCTGATGCGGGCGTTGGGGCGAGACAGACTCATGGCAGCACATCACTGACATCGATGCCGTCGCGTTCGGCTTCGCGTTTGAGCACACGCGCGAGTTGTTCGACCAGCTGTTCGTCGTCGGGCGCGGCGGCTTGTTGCGATGGCGACATCGTGGCTTCGTCCGGCCGCGCGGGCGCGCCGGCGAGCGGGCGCAGGCTGGCCGCGTTGGTCATTGCGGCGCGCGCGGCCAGGCCACGCAGGCCTTGCAGCCTGGGCACACCATGTTGCTCATTTGGTTCGTTAGCCTGTTGCCCCGATGCCGACCAGATCGGGGGCAAGGCGCCGCCAGTCGCTGCGCCCAGTGCAGACCCAAGCCGCCCAAACGGATCGCGGTCTTGCGCTGCCGGTGTTGCCGGCGCGCCCGGGCCGTCACCCCAAGCCGCGACGCGCCTCGACAACGCGGCCGCCACAGCAGTGGTGGTCGCGGCGACAGCAACCGGACTGCGGCGCGCGCGCCGGCCACCAGCGCCGCCGTCCGTCTCGTGCGCGCCTGCGCCGCCGATGCGTTCGAGCGCGGCAGCGAGCCGGGGCAACACGGGTTGCACCAGACCCGCCACCCCGGCTTGGCGCGCGACGGTCTCGGCCGACGCTGATGCTGATAACGCAGCGGCGCGCGGCGACCCGGCGAGCGCCTGCGATCCCGGCGCGGCCCCGCTGGCTCCAGGCGATGCGCCGGCCCTTTGCACCGGCGTGAACAGCGCGTCCAGCAGCCCGGCGCGGGTCGCGCGATGCAGCCAGGAATCCGGCACTGCGCCGCCCTTGCGCCGCGTGTTGGTCGCGTGGCCGGAAACGCCAGCGATGGCGCTTGCCGTCGCCTGCTGATTGACGGCCGCGCGCGTGATGTTGCTCGGGCCTTGTGCAGGTGCCGAAGTTGAGGCCGGTACTTGCGCCCGAGATGGTGCCGGCACGCGCCGCTGCGCCGTCGGCTGCGGGCCGTGCGACATCGAGCGCGGCAGCAGCGCATCTGCCTCTTCAGCGGAGTCACCCGCGGCACCCTGTTCGATCTGCGCCAGCAACGCTTGCAAGGCCCCACCGCCGTCGCCGGGCTCGGCCAACGGCAGCTGCAGCAGCCGCTGCCATGGGTCGGTTGCCTGCAAGCCCACCCGCCCAAGCGCGGCCGCAAAAACTTCGAAGGTCGCGCGGGTGGCCTGCTCGCGCTGCACCAGTTGTGCCGGCGCAGCGGCGGCGCGATGCAGCCGCTCCAGCATCGGGTGCAGTGCGCGGCTCATCGCGGTGCGGCTCCGGGCAAGAGGCCCGCGGGGCGCTCGTCGCGGGCCAGCATCTCAAGGTACAGCATGATCTGGCCGACGGTCAGCGCCGAGCAGTCGCCGGGTGTCCAGCCGAACTCGCGCGCGAGAACAAAACAGGCGCGGGTCAGCGGCGCCTTCACGGCCTTGTCGAGGTCTTCGTCGGCCAGCGTCAAGCCCGACAACTTGTTCACCTTGTCGAGCAAAAACTGCAGCAGGCCGGCCGACAGGCCCGTCACCTGCTCGACGCTGAGCTTGGGCTCGACCAGCGACTGCTGCACCATCAGCACGCTGGCCAGCACACGCTCGTCCTTCGCTGCCAGCGCGACACGCTGCACTGCGCCAGCGGTGAGCGGGCGCAAGACGACAAAGCCGGGGCTGTCATCGCCGGCCGCACGCGCCAACAGTTCAGCCGGCAGATCGACGCGGTGGGTCGCCTGTGCACCGGCAAGCAGGTCTTCAGCGGCTAGGGCTCGGGTCATGGCGAGTCAGCCTCAGCCGGTTTGGTCTTCAACCTTGACCCACAACGCGCGGAAGTTGACCTTCTCCATCGCGAAGTCGTCTTCGGGCAATTGGTAGAGCCACTCTTCGAGCTTCACGCCCATCACGGTGACGGTCGACGCGACGCCGGGCAGCGACGGGTTTTCGAGCCGCACGCTCAAGTTGAAAGACGGGCTCGGGAAGCTGCCCGCCGGCCGGCTGTCGGCAGCGTCGCCGAGCATCAGCTTGAGCAAGGCGCCGTTGATGTAGGCGCGGTCGATCGAGCCATAGACGTTGATATTGCCGTGGCGCAGTTCGGTGGCAAAACGCTGGCCGAGTTCGTGGAAGGGCTCGACGTCGTTGGTCACACGGATCGTGACGCCCGTGGCGCGGCCGATCGGGGTCAGGCCGTAGGCGTCGTTGACGGCGGCGGCCTTGTCGCCTTCGACGCCGGACTCCACGGCCAGCGAGATGGTGCCGTCAGAGCCGCGATAAACAGTGCTGGGCATTTTGGTGCTCCTTGGATGAAAAGTTGGGGCTGTTCACTCACTGCAGTCACGCACTGCAGTCGCTCACGACAGGTTCATGATCACCTTGATGAAGTCGATCGAGAAGGTCGGCTGCAGGGTCATAGTGACGATCGCCTGGCCGTTGATCTCTTGCGCGCGCGTCGCCGAGACATCGAGGTCGTAGCCGACGAGCATTTCGTCGAGCACCATGCCGGACAAAAAACCGTCGAGCGTGGCCTTCAGCGCCGAGCGCACACGCGAGTTGTTCAGGCGCCCGATGTAGGGGTTGGAGCCCAGCCGCACGCCAGCCTTGGCGTAGTCGACGATGCGCCGCACCGAGATCTGCTTGAACGCGCCGCTGTCGGTGGAGATGCCCTTCAACGCCCGGATGCCGAAGCTCTTGGTCAGCAGCAGCACGCGGTTGTTGAGCAGGTTCTTTTGCTCGGCTCGGGTGTAGTCACGCGCCAGGTCGTCGGCCGCCAGGTCCTTGTTGGTCAGGCTGATGTGCGGCGCCAGCGTGGCCATGCGCCCGGCCACCAGCGCGGCGGCATAAGCAGCCGGCAATTTGACGCGCTTGTTCGGCTCGCCGACCCGCGCCGCATCGTCGGCGGCGATGCCCGGCGCGACCAGCACCAAACGCGGGTTGCTGCCCTTGGAAACGTCGTCGGCGACGATCGTTGCAGGCACGTCGCTGGATGCGCCGATCACGCCGAGGCGCTCGCGGCCGTCGTTTTCAGTTTCTTCCAGGTGAGCCAGCATCGTCGCCGCCGCGGTCTTGGCGTCGAAGCCGGCGGCGACGACGATATTCACCGGCTGCGCTGACAGCAGGGCCAGCCCGGCGGCGAGCTCGGTCGTTGTCGCCGCAACGCCGTTGGGCCCGCCCTGGTCGGCCAGCGCGGCCGCCGAAACGTTGGCCACCGCGGTCGCGCCAGCGTCGGCGGCCAGGCCCGAGGGCACGACAAGCCGGCTGGTGTCGCGCACCGCGTTGAAGAGTTCGGCCGCGGTGGCGCCGACAAAACTTTCCTTCAAGCGGCCGAAGGTCAGGGTCAGGGTCGCCGGTTGCGACGCGGTGGCCGCCGCAAACGCAGCGACGATGGCATTGGCCCAGGTGCCGGGCGAAGACGCGGTCAGCGTGAAGAGCAGCGCATTCGCCGCGGCCTGCACGCGCCAGCTCATCGCCCTCATCTCGACCCCGGCGGCGAGGTTGGCCACGCGCACCGCGTAGATCGTGCTGCCGCCGCCCTTGAAGACCTGCTCCAGCGTGCGCGTCAGCGTCAGCGACGGTGCTTCTGCCGTGCCGGGGAAGCGGTCATAGACGCCAAACACGTCTAACGCTTCACCGTAGCTGCCCACGATCACCGCTTCGTTGAGCGGCCCTCGGCTGGCGGTGCCGACAACACCGATGTTGCCGGTGCTGATGCCCCCGACCCCGATCAAACCTTCCGAGCGGACCTCGATATAGGTACCCGGCAGGATCATTTCACTGATGGCTTCGCTCATCGCTGTTCTCCTTCAAGTCCTGTGAACCCTGGGGACTCGGACCATCGCGCCGCGGCGCAGGGTGGATGCGGCCAAGCCGCGGTGGGGGATACCGGTGTCATGGATCAACTTCGCTGAAAACTGTGGTCACGATCGCGCCACTGGCCGGCTCGACCGAGGTCGCCGCGACGCGGGTCGTGATCGGGATGCGGCGGATCACGCCGCCCGAAGAATCGGGCCGGTTGATCTCGTGTTCGTATTCGAAGGTGTAGGCCAGGCTGCGGCCACGCGCGCCGGCCAGGGCGGCGTTGGCCGCGCCAATGCTCGATACCTGCCCGAGCCGCACCTTCTTCAGGCCACGCGGCAGCGTCGCATCACGATCGGCGTCAGGGTCGAGCGCGGCCATCACCGCATCGCTCAAAGTCAGCGTGTCGGCGGCGTTTGCCGCACGCATATCGATGCGCAAGGCGCCGGCGATCGGCGTCATGCGGCGCTCCCACTGGCCGAGCACATAACTCGCCTGCACAATGCCGGATGCGGGAAGCGCGGCGCCAAAGAGCAAGGTGCCCACCGCCGCATCGGGCCGGACCTCGGCCACGCCGGGCGCGGCATTGACGACCGTGCGCGGTGCGCCGGCGACGCTGACCACCAGATCGGCCGACGACAACAAACCGGTCGTGCCATCGGCCTTGACCCAGCCGCCGTGCGGCAAGACCAGCGTGCGGCGGTCGTCGCTGAGCAGGCGAAAGCTCGGCTCCTCGGCCAGCACCGGGTTGGCCAGATCGATGCGCGCGGTCACCGGCAAGGCGCCGTTGCTGATCAACGCGGCGCGCTCACCGAGGCCGGCGCCGAGGCGGTGGACTTCTTCGAGCCAGAGCACGATGGCCGGCATCTCGGCCACCACCGCCGGCTCGGCGACGCCGATGCGCGCCGGCGCCGGCAGCAGCACGCCGCTGAGGTAGGCGGTTAGGGCTTGCAGAAAGGCGTTTTCAGCGGTCATCGTGTCAACCGGGCGTCAGGCGTAGCGCAGCGCACGCAGCGCCGCGTTGTTGGCGTTGCCGAGCTGGAGGAACAGGCGCCAGAATTTGGCCGGGGTGTCGACCTCGGTACGCACCGGCACCGGGTCAAGGCCGTCACGCGACTTGATCAGCGCGATGAAGGCGATCGCGTTCGGGATGCCGGGCTCGGGCGCAGGCGCCGCGCTGAAATCAAATCGTGCGAGCTTGGTGCCGCGCGCCGGCACCGTGACGTTGAGCGCATCGACCGCCGCGATGACCTTCCACTTGGCCTGGTCAAACGGCGGGCTGGCCTGGTCGGGCACCGCGCTGACAGGCAGGTTCGGCACGGCCCAGAACAGTTCGACATCGGCCGCGCTGTCAACATCCTTGCGGTTGTGCACACGTACGTAGACGACGTTGTTGCCACCACCACCGCGGACGCGGTCGCCGGCGCGGTCGTCGCCGAGGTCGTTGAAAGTCACCACGGGGTCGGCCGGCGCAGCAGCAACGACGATGATGTCCGGGCTGCGGCCGCCAAAAGCGACGCCACCGAGGCGGCCGTCATCGTCGAGGCCGTCGCGGATATACAGGTCGGGCACAAACGGCTCGGCGCGCACGACTCGCAACGCGGCCCGGCGCTCATTGCGGATCAACTCGCGCATGACCGTGGGCGGGTTGACCGGCAAATCGTCGAGTGTCGACGAGCACAGCGCCAGCAGGGCCACAAACTGCCCGCCCAGGGCTGCCGGCGGCACCCATTCAAAGCGCGCCACTTCGGGCTGGTTGGGGTACAGCTTGAGCAGCAGCTCGCGCTGCGCTGCGCGTTGCCAGACGGCCCGCGGCGGGTTGGTCGCGGCAGCCGGGGCCGGCAGGACAATGGCGGTCCGTTGCGACCAGAAGTCCGCGTGCAGGTCGGGCAACGCGGGGGCGTTGGCGCCCGCGTTGGTGGTCGCGTCGCCCGGATTCGGTGCAACTGCAAAGTACAGGTCGACATCGACGGCCCCGGCAAAACGCCATCCCCGTGTATGCACCTGGACATAGACGACGTTGAGTTCACCCACCCGCAGCGTCTTGCTGCGCAGCGATTCATCGAATTCGACACCGTCGATGACGTCGTCGAAAAACTGGAACGGTGCGTTGTCGATCCGGATGTCGAAGGCGTCGCGGTCGGTGAAGCGCAGGGGCAACGGCGCTGGCCCGGCCGGCGCCCGCGGGTCGCCGCCAAACTGCAGCGCGGTGCCGCCTGCGGCCGGCGCGGTATTGAGCGTAGCCGGCGTCGGCCGCGGGTAGCTCATGCCGTCTTCGATCACCGTCTGGCGGATGTAGAGGCGCCGCTCGGGCCCACCCGGGCCGATGGCGGCGGGATAACCGCGCGTGATGTCGCAGACGGCCATGCCGCGGCCATAAATCGCCGCCGCCAGCCGGTGCCGCGCCAGCGATTCTGGGCTGCCCGCTGCGGCTGCGGCATCCCGACGCAGCGGGATGATTTTCAAGTCGTTGACCAGGGTCATCGGCAGCAGCGTATGGGCCGGCCGCGGTGGCTCGGCCGCCTGCCCACGGCCATTGAAACTGTGCCAGCGCGGGTTGAAGGCCGGCACGTCGGCATTCGCCGGCGGGGCGCGCCGCCGGGGCAGGTTGCGGATGACAAAAACGCCAGCCAAGGTCCCGGCAAACAACACCTGCTCTTCGCCCGCGGCAGGCTGCGGGTCGAAGGCCAGGCTGGTCACCGGCGAGCGCGGCAACGCCAACCGGGCGGGTGCCGCGACGGGTGGTGCCCCCACGGCAGCCAGCCCGGTGATATCGGCCCAATGTTCACCTCGGTCGAGGCTGAGAAAGACGCGGCCCTGGTGGGGCGGCGTCGTGCTCGCTGTCGCCACCGCCACATAACGATCTTCAGCCGGATGCACGACGATGCGTGTGACGATGTCGCCCGGGGTGATGGCCAGCGGCGTGCGGCCGGCCGCGGCGACCGTGACATCGATCCAATCGGCCGGCGCGGCGAACGGATTGCGCCCGCGCAGAACGACCGATTGATTGGTGCCGATCCAGCGGTCTGCGGTCAGCCCGCCCGAGCGCGCGAGCGCCATCGTGCTGATGTTGCCGCCGCCGATCAAAGCCGCCGGATACCCGACCGGCGCGTAGTTGGCACCACCGTCAGTGGTCACATAGGCGCCGCCATTGGTGCGCCCGACAAGAAAGTGGCCGGCCGTGCGCGGGTCGTGCTCAACCAGCCCGGCGAACAAGGAGCCATGCGGCGGGTCGGCGATCAGATTTTCGATGTCGGTGCCAGACGTCGTGAAGACATCGTTGGGCGGCGCCAAGTCGGCGTTGACCAGGCTGCGCGCACCCGAGACGTTGACCGCGGTTCCGGAGATAACCCGGACCCGGTTGATGGCCAGCGGCGACACCCCGGCGCCCTGGCCCTGCCATGGCGCCACGAAGGAGCGCGGATCGTCGACCTCAAAAGCCATCTGGCCACCGTCACCGCCATTGATGTAGTGCCAGGTTTCGCCCCCAAAGGTCATGTAAGTGCCGTTGTCCTGCAAGCCGCCGCCGACCATGGCCGGGTAGCGCGTGCTCACCGCGATGTCGTTGAACTGGCCGGCCTGGATACCGTGGCTGCGCTTGCGCCAGCCGCGGGTGGTGTGGGGGTTGGCCCCGACCACGTCATTGGCCATCGCCAAGCCACCATCGTTGGCGAGCCACAGACGCCGCGGGTCAGCCGCGTCGAACAGTGCGGCATGCTGGTCGGCATGCTGCGCGTGGTCGCCCTGGTCGAAGTTGCTGGTCGTCATCAGCGACTCCCAGCTCGCGCCGAAATTCATGCTGCGCGCCAGCTCCACCGCACCGGCGACGACGATCGCCGGGTTGTCCGGATGCACCTCGAGGACCAGGTTCCAGTCGGCCTGCCCGTTGAGCGCGGGCAATGCGCATGGCGCCCAGAGGTCACCGCCGTTGCTGGAGTGGAAGATGCCGAGCACGTTTTGTGTCGCGGCGTCTTCGGCGATGGCATACAGGTGCTGCGGATTGCTTGAGCACACGGCCAGGCGGATCTGGTCCCAGGTCAAGAGGGCGGTCGTGCTGGGCACCGGCAAGCCGTTGTTGAGCATCGGCTCCCAGACCGTGCCCGCGCCGGGTCGGGCCGGATCGAACTGCCCGCGGAAGATGCCGACCCCGCCGATGGCGACATAGAGGCGATGCGGATTCGGGTCGTTGGCGCCGCGGTTGCGGTTCCAGTGCGGAACGAGCAGTACATCGGTGGCCACGGTGCCGAGGGTCGACGCCGGCGGCGCAGGCACGATGACCGGCTCCGGGTGGAAGACCGCGCCGGCCTCGCGACGCCACAGGCCCGACCCGCTGGCAATCCAGCAGCGCTGCGGGTCAGCCGGATCGACCACGATGCGGGCAAAACAGTTGGCCGCGCCGGGCGGATTGGCGACAGCGGGCGGCGGGTCGGGTGCGGCCTGCGACGCAGCCTCACGAACCACGGTGGGCGGGCTGGTCGAGAGATCAAATCTAAAGAACCCTCGCCCTGCGGCAGTGAACTCTTCTGCCACCACCACGCCGCCCGTGACGCGGTGGCTGACACCATGCTCACCGGTCCCGACATAAACGATATTCGGGTTGCTCGGCGCCACGGCAATGGCCCCGACCGGAAAGGAGTGTTCGGCCGCACCCAGGGGCTCCCAGGTATCGCCTGCATCCAGCGTGCGGAAGACACCGCCAAGCGCGGTGCCCGCGTACATCGTGGTCACGCGCGCCGGGTCCTGGGCCAGACACCGGATCCGCCCACCGATGTTGCGTGCGCCAAAACCAGTCCAGGCGCAACTGCCGGGTGAGCCTGCCGGCCCGGGGTCGACCGGCGCCGCAAGCGCGTCGCTGATGCTGTTCTGGACCGCCGCATTGAACTGGTCGAACGGGATACCGAGTCGCTGCCTGAAGGCCTGCATCCGCTCACGCGGCATGTCGCGATAGGGGTTTTCGTCGGCCATCAGACCGGCTCCGCCAGGTCGAGCAAGTAGGCCAGCCCGCGCGACAGGTCAAGGTTGCTCGGTTGACCCGCCCGCAGCGAAGTCGACGCGCCGGTATCGCTGCCACCGCGCCCCGCCATGTCCAGCCAGCGCTCGAACAACGGCGCCCAGCCCATCTGGTTGGCAATCGCCTCGCCGCCGCTGACCGGGGTGATGTGAGCCGCCGGCATGATCGGCTGCAGCGCGTCGGCCTGCTCGGGCGCACCACGCTTCTCGGACACCGCGCGGCCGCCCACCAACAAGCGCCACTCGTTGACGCGGCGATGGTCGAGGTTCCAGTTGCGAAACACCTGCCAGGCTTCGCGCACCGGAGCTTGGCGACGGTCGGCATCGCTGGTATCGACCTCGTTTCTTGACAACGCCGTGCGCTCGGCCGGCAGCAACACGCGGGTCGTGATGCCCAGGCACAAGAGCGTGGCCAGGTCCGCGGCCCGGTCGAGAACGGAGTCACCGGCGAACAGGCGGGTCACGTCGGCGGGCAGGTAGTCAAAACCTTCGGCGGGCAGCCGCCCCGGGCGCCGATAGCCAACCCCCGCCGTGGGGGCACGCGGCACGGCGCTGCTGAAGGCTGCGTCCAGCGTCAGGCCAAGCGCCGATTGCACCGACACAACCCGGCGCTCCTCGGGGCTGGCGGGCGCCGGCGGGATGGCGCGGATGATGTCGCCGGGCATGAAGTCCCGATCGAAGCGCGTCGCCGTTCCCAGCACGAAGCGGAAGTTGGCGTTGTCTCTGGCGATCAAGCCGGGGCCCGGCAGATCGGCTTCCCGGTCCCTCGCTCGTCGCTGGTACGGCTGTTGCGCGATACCAAAGACGGCGAAGGCCACATTTACCGTCAAATGCTGGTTGTCCTGCACCGCCACGACGACCCGGGCCTGCCCGGGCAAGGGCAGGGTCTCGATCACGTCGCCGGCCAAGAAGGTGTCCAGAAACCGGGCGTTGGCGTCGCCCACCACGTTGACCGATCCGCCTGCCGGCATCTCGTTCAAGGTGCCCAGCCCCGCTTGCGCAACCACGCCGCCAAACGGCAGCACCGCCCCCACCTGGCCCATGCGCACGGCGACCGCGCCGCGCGGGGCGAGTGCGAGCACAAACGGCGCTTGGTCGGCGGCCGGCACGGATTCAAACCTCGCTCGCTCGATCGCCTGCGCTTCGATGGTGGCCTGGTCATCACCATGGTCGGCAAAAACCTGGCCGGTGCCGAGCTGCGGATCGAGCGGCTCGTCGACGACAAAACGTTCGAATTTGAGTTCAGCGCTGAAGTTGCCGGCGTTGTCCTTGACCGACTTCTTGAGCAGCTCGCCGAACTCGATCGCGCTCATCGGCGCGATCGGCGCGAGCACGGTCTGGGTCGTGCCCGATCCGTCGGCGGCAAACGCAAAAATCAGCGCATCGCGGTCGCTGCGCACAAAGAGGTTGCCGGCCCCGGTCCACCACAGTTTCAGGATTGACTGGCGTTCGGTCGGGTACAGGCGATGTGCAAGAGTGGCCGTGGCTGCCGGCGCAGCGGTCGGCAAGGGCCCCTGCCCCAGCGTGGTGTCGTCGAACAGACGCAGGAAGTGCCGGCGAGCGCCCGCAAAATCGTCGCGCACAACGCCCGGCGTGCTGTTGTCGAGCAGCGTCAGCAGGCCAGCGGCGACCAGCCAGAGCACGACGACGATGACCAGCCACAACACCGCGTAACCCCAGAACTCGCCACTGTCGGCACCGTCTTCGACTGCATCTTCGACGCCAAAATGCAAAAACCCGACGAAGCTGACGACAAAAAAGAGGGCGATCACGAGCAGGCTGATCGAGCTCATCGCGACCTGCCAGTGCCGCTTGTCCTGGCCGCCGCGGCCGAGCACATAGGCGATATGCGCGATGGTCAAGCCGAGTGGGACGAAGAAAAAAAACAGCCAGCGCGCCCAAGCCGGGACGTCGCTGCCAAGCGTGGCAAAAAACGCCACCGCCAGGATCAGCCCGATGATCGCGTTGACGAGGCCGAAGATCGTCTCCTTGCCGGCGCCGAGATAACTGCCAGCCATCAGCCAGATCATCATGATCAACGGCGTCAGCGCATTGGCCGCGAGCGGGAAGGTCATCACCTCGAACAGCGCACGCTCGCCATCACGCTGCTCGTCGGCGGGCTTGCCGTTGAAAAATTCATCGTCGCCATCGCGCCGCAGGTGACGGCCCTGCGGCAGCAGCGCCGAGAACGGCATCATCAGCGCCGGCGGGATGAACATGAACAGCGTCGCGACCAGCCAATCGCCGTAGGTCCAGGCATAACCTCGCTCGGTGAGCAGCCGGTAGGTGCCATAACCGTCGCGCAGCAGGTCGGCCGACAACGCCGGCGGCTGGTCGCGGCCCAGCTGGTCGTTGAAGGCCTTGGAGCCCGCCACCCGCGCGCCAGGCCCATAGGTCACGGTGGCCGCGGCGCTGTAGGCGTCGAAAAAAATCGACGGCACCTGGTCGGGGTTGGGCAGCCAGCCGCTCCAGTCACCACCGCGCGGGTTGTTGCGCCGGTAGACTTGGCGCGACACCCCTTCTTCGAGCGCGCCGCGCACCGCTTGCACGCTGAGCTTGAGACGCGGCGGCGCTGCGGCGCTGCTGCCAGGCTCGAATTCGACCGCATTGACATAGGGCGCTGAGACCACCGCGCCGGCGATGTAGCAGGCATGGCCGAGTGCATACGCTCGCATCTGCTCGAGCAGCGCGAGGCGCTTGGCCTTGTCAGTTTCGGCCTGCACGAGCGGCAGCACGTATTCGCAGAACTTGAGCAAGAAGTCGGTCGAGCGCGCCAGCACCTGGGAGCGGCCGGGGTCGGGGTTGCCGCTGCGCAAGGTCTCGTAGAGCCAGGCCTGGCCGGGTGCGAAGTGCGCCGCAAAGCGCGTCAGCTCGGGACCGACCGAGCCCATCACCGCAAACTGCGAGATGCCTTGCGCCAGCCAGGGCGTGAAGGTGTTGGCGTCAAAACTTGTCGTCGGCGCCGGCGGGTGGTTGAGCGCCTTCAGCGCGGTGCGCGCCAAAAAAAGCACCTGGCGGTCGATCTCGTTGACCGGCGCGCCGGGTGTCAGCAGCTTGGCGCGCAGCAGCTTCTCGACCCGCTCCAGCCGCTTGCGCGCCAGCAGCAGCACCGAGGAATAAGTGATCAGGCCGGCCATGGTTTTTTAGCGCCTGTGCTTGCAGACCGCGCTTCAGACCGTCACTTCAACCGACACCGAACTGCCGCCGCCACCTGCAGGCAGTGCGTCCTGCAGGCGCTCGAAGGCGGTCACGGTGTTGTCCAGGCCGGCATCGACGTCATGCGCGATCGAGTCGAGCAGGTCGAGCACCGGGGTCATCAGCGCCTGCACATTGAGCATGTCCAGCGCATCGACGATCTCGCGGTAGATGGCCAGCGGGTCGGCGAGCAGTTGCTGTGCCGACAGCTTGGCCAGCACCCGCGTGACGGTATCGCGCAGCGCATCGAGCACCGTGAGCAGCGCCTGCAGTGGGTTGAATGCGGCGACCTCGGCTTTGAGCGCATTCACGCTGCCGATGGGGCCGGCGAGCAGGGTCGCGGGCGACAGCGCCTGGACCTCGGCCACCGCGCCTTGGAACACCTCGTCCACCGCCGCTTGCAACGGCGCCAGATCCACAGCGGCAATCAGCGTTTGCAGCCGCGTGATGCCGGTTTTCAGCGGCAGGATCACGGCATCGATCAGGGCCAGCACGCGCGCCCGAAGTGCGACGAAGATCGGCGCACTCATCGCCGCCAGCCGCGCCGGCGGTGCGACTTCGAACACCGCACGCAGCATGCGCGGCACACCGGCATCCACCGCAGGCACGCCGGCCGCCCGCAAAAAAGCGCGCAGGCTGTCGAGCAAGGTATTCACCGGCTCGAAAGTGCGGTGCAACTGCGCGATGACGTTGTCGACTTCGGACAGGCCGGTGCGGCGCAGCGTCTCACCCAGCGGCAGCGCTTCGGCGAGCACCGCGAGATAGCGGTCGCGGTTGGCGGCAAGGTCGCTCAAGGGCCCTTGCACATCGAAGCGCAGCGACAGCGACAACAACGCAGCGCGGTGGCGCGAGTCGCCGCTCAGCCCGGCTTGCAGGCTCGCCAAGGCGATGCGGATCGGCCCGGTGCGAGCGAGCAACTCGCCGGCCAGGGCAGCGATGTCGATGCCGGCGACCGCCGCGTGGGTGCGCGCCACCGCGTCGGCAATCGCCGCGCTGCGTGAGGTGAGATCGTCAGCGCCCCGGCGCTGATCGATCCAGCCCTGCACGACCACAATTGCCGCCGGGTGGATGCGTGCCAGCGAGCCGCGGTGCAGCGCCGCAACGATGCTGCCGAGCCATTGCGAATTGATATCCGGCAGCGTCGCTGTCAAGTCGCGTGCCTGCGTCAGCAGACCGGCGAGCTGGGTTTCAAGCTGCGCCGGGTCGATCATGTCGAGCACCTGCGCCGCACGCTCGTGCACCAGGTCCAGCGCTGGCGACCACTGTTCGAGCTTCAGCGTGTCGACCAGTTTCTGGCGCGCTTCAGTCACACGTTCTTGCAGCGGCTGGATCAACTGCGCCGGCGAATAGGCCTGCATCGCGGCGATGGCGTCGTCGAAGACCGCTTGCAGCGGCGCCAGCTGCGCAGCGAGGTCGAAGCCGGCGATGGTGGCCTTGACCTCGTCGATCACATCCTGCACCGGCTGCAGCGCGATCGCCGGCGCTAGTGTGCCAATCTGCGCCGCCAGTTCACCGAGTTTTTGATCGAGCTGCACCAGGTACTGCTCGGGGTCGTGCTCGCGCAAGGCCGCGATCAGCGCATCGAACTTGAGCTGGATCTGCGCGATCGCAGCATCGAGGTCTTCGCGCGGCGTGAAGCGGCCATCGGGCCCGATGCCGATCATCGCCTCGACCTGGGTTTCGAAGGCCCCCAGGTCGACGGCCTTGATCGGCGCGACCGCGGCATCGACATCGGCTTTCATCGATTCTGGCAACAAGCCGAAGGGCACCGCCTCGACGACCCCGGTGGCGGCGTCGATGGCTTCGACCGCGGTGTCGAAATACGGCTTCAACTGCGCTTGTGATACGGCCTGCGTGAACTCGCCGATGCGGTCGGCCAGGGTACCGGCCACGGCGTCGAGATTCAGGCTTTCGACAAAAGCGCGCGCGTCGGCAAACAGCGCCTGCACCTGGGCCTTGAAATCGTCGACCAGCCCTTCGACTTCGCCGAGCGCGCTGACCGCCGTCTCGGCCGCGGTCTGCAGCGCCGCGGCGACATCGGCAACGAGCGCGGTGATGAGTTCGAGCGCCTGCGTGATCGGCGCCATCAGCGTCGTGATCGCGTCGACCAGCGTCGCGACCGGCAGCTCGACGAAGACCCGCTTCACGGCATCCAGCGCCGCGCGGATCGAGACCAGCGCCTGTTGGATGACCTGCGTCAGGTCGGCCAGTGGTGCGGTGACGGTGTTGATGCCGTCTTGCAGTGGGCCAACCAGGTCGGCCGGGTTCCACTCGCCGATCTGGCCGGCGACCGTGCTGATCTGGTTTTCAGCCTGCGTAAGCAGCGTATCCAGCCCCTGCGCCGGGGCGCTTGCGAAGTCAAACGCCATGAAACTGCCAAGGCCGCCGAGCGCGCCACGCAGCTGGCGCTCGAGCGGGCTCAGGTCGATGCCACGCAGCAGCGCCGCGGCGCTGACCACCTCTTGCTGCACCTGCGCCACATTCAGGTACGCCAGCGTGGCTTCGCCCAGGCCCATGCCGGCGGAAATTTCCTGCTGCAAACGCGCCAGACCGTCAGCGCCGCTGGTCAAGGCGCGGACCAGCGCGTCCAGCGCGGCGTCGTCGGTGGCGCTGGTGGCGGCGATGCGCAGCGCGAGTGCGGGGTCGAGCAAGGCCATCAGCTGGTCAACACCCCGGCGCACCGCCGGGGCGTCGAGCCGCTGTGCCATGACACCGGTGAGGCGCTGTGATTCCGACAGCACCGACTCCAGCATCATCAAGCCGCCGACCGCGCGCACCAGCGAATCGACCGCCGGCAGCAGGGTGCTCATCTCGCGCACCGCCGGCGGCGGGGAGACGCCTGCCACCCCCATCACCGATTGCAGCAGGGTGCCGATGAGGCCGGCCTGCGAAGAGTTGGCCAGCAGTTGCGACAGACGCATCAGCACCGCGAAGGTGCCGCCCTCGCGCGAGCCTTCGAGCTCCGCGCTGAGCTGGTTGATCAGGGCCTCGATATCAGCGCGTAGATCGCCGCGGGTGGCTTGCTCGACCAGGGTCAGCGCGCCGCTGATGCCGCCCAGCAGGTCGGCCTGCGGCACGATCGCGCCCAAGCCCGCACTGGCCTGTTCGACGAGGCGTCCGATCACCGGGCCGAGGCTGCCGGCATCGAAGCCGGCCGCGGTGTCGGTGATCGACGCGGTGGCGTCGCCCGTGGCCGGCACCGCGATGACACCCAGCGACGACGCGCTGCCGGTGAGCTGCGTGACCAGCACGCCGACCAGCGTGCTGGCATCGATGCGCACGGTGATATCGGCGGACAGCGGCATCGTGGCTACCCGAGCAGGTCGTTCAACGGACCAAGCACATCGGCCGCGCCAGCGAGCGTCTCTTTGAGCGCTTTGGCTGCGGGCTCCACCGGCGCCAGCAGGTCACCGATTTGCGGCACGTCGCCGAGCATGCCGGCCAGGTCAAGCAGGTCCAGGCCGAGATCAACATCGAGGTCGAGCAAGCCGTCGACATCGAGCCCGAAATCGTCACCAAAACCCGGCGGCTCGGGCGGCTCGGTGTACTCGCGCAGCACCATGCGGTAACGAAATTCTTCCGGCCGAGCCGCGCCTTCTTCGAGCACGAAGGAGGTGATGAGCACCTGCTCGAGCTCGGACTCGTTGACGATATCGGCGACAAAGTCCACCGGCTCGCCGGCCAGGAACTGGCCGCGCAGCTCTTTCAAAAAATCGTCACGCGCCTGGTCGCCTGAGAGGCTGCCAAAGAGCTCGACCTCCAGCGCGTCGCGGCCGAGATCCTGGTGCAGGTCGCCCGACAAACCCGGCACCGGGATCACCGCCAGGCGCCGCGATTCGCGGCTCGCGATGCCTTCGATATGAGGCACCTCCCAGCGGCCGATCATCGGGCGCACGAGCATGTTGCGATCTCAAATCTGGCGGCCCGAAGCAGGTGCTGTCGGAGTCTTGATGAACAGGATTTTCAAACCCTGCAAGAGCGCGTCGAGCACGAACCAGGTGGCCAAAAAGGCCGCCGTTTCGAGCGAGAAGCTGTGGAACTTGTAAAACATCTCTGCGATCAACCAGGCCAGCAAGAGGACCGGCAGTTGCTCGCTGAACAGGCGGCGCAGCGGGAGGGCGCGAAGCAGTGTGAACATCGTGTCGACTTGATCTGCGCATGTCTGTCGGCGGGTTGTGTCCCGCGGGGAGGCGACTGTGGCAGCAGACGCCGCCGCGTCAAACCCCTAGGTCGTTGGACACGGCGCCCGCCCTGCACCGCCGCGTACAGTGCGGCCCATGCTCGCTTACCGACATGCCTTTCACGCCGGCAACCATGGCGATGTGCTCAAGCACCTGACGCTGATGCTGGTGCTGCGCCACATGGCGCTCAAGGACAAGGGCTTTCGATTTGTCGATACCCACGCCGGGGCGGGTGGTTACTCGCTGCAGAGCACCTACGCGCTGAAAAAAGCCGAACATGCCAACGGCATCAGCAAACTCTGGGGGCGCGACGATCTGCCGCAGTTCGTTGCCGACTACGTCGCGCTGGTGCGCGCTTTCAACGGCAAAAAGAAAGCGGTGCTTGAGCAGTACCCGGGCTCACCGGCGATCGCACAGGCGCTGCTGCGCACCCAGGACCAGCTGCGCCTGTTCGAGCTGCACCCGACCGACCACCGCGTCTTGCAGAGTTATCTCGGGCACGAAAAAGGCGCCGAGATTTTCATGACCGATGGCTTCGAGTCGCCGAAGTCACAACTGCCGCCGAGCACCCGGCGCGCGGTGGTGTTGATCGACCCGAGTTACGAAGTCGAGCGTGACTACGCGCGCGTGGTCGGCATGCTGCGCGAGGCGGTGCTGCGCTTCTCCGAAGGCACCTACATCGTCTGGTATCCGCAGGTCGGGCGGCTGGCTGCCGTGGAGCTACCGAAGAAGTTGCAGAACCTGTCGCCCAAAGGCTGGCTGCACGCGCGGCTGACCGTGCAAAAGCCCGACGCACGCGGTTTTGGCATGGCCGGCAGCGGCGTCTTCGTGATCAACCCGCCGCACACCTTGCACGCGCAGCTGGCCGAGGTCTTGCCCTGGCTGCATCAAGAGCTCAAACAGTTCGACGGCGGCGGCTGGTTGCTGGACCAGCGCGCGGCGTAAGCCTGCCCGGCCGCCCGAAAGGCGAACACCGGTGAGCCCGCTGCGACATGCGCGGCCGCGGCCGCTACCGTGATGGCGACGCGGCCACCTCGCGCCGCAGATCGCGGAACGCCGAGAACAGCCACGAGCGCATGCCGATGACCAATGTGTAGGGCCGCTTCTGGTCGGGCGGCAGCTTCTGGTCGACGATATGCTGCTGCGCAAAATCCTGCGCCACACGCGCCAGGCGTTCGTTGAAAGCCGCGGCCAGGCTGCGCCCGATCTGGCCATGCACGAGCATCAACATCTCGCCTTCACCGCCGAAGTCGGCGCTGTAAAAATCGCCGACCACCTGTTCGCGGAAAAACCGCATCACCGGGCCGTCGGGTCGCCAGCGGAAGGTTTTTGACAGCAGCAGCCGGTAGCGATTCAAGGGCTTGAGCTCGATCACGCCCAGGCGGTCGAGCTGGTTCATCAGGAGGATCAATTCGGCGTCACTGATGGCATAAGTGGCGAGCATCTGTTCGTAGCTCCAGTGGCTCAGGCAGCAGATCGCCACCAGCATCAGGCGACGCTCGCTGATCACCGCTTGCTCCTGCGCCAGGCTCAGCTCGCGGCGCAGTGGCTGGCTGTCGGTGATGCGCCGCGCGAGATCGGCAAAGTCCAGGTGCAACACGCGCAGCACTTCGTCGATGCGCGACAGCGGCATATCGGCGTGCGAAAACATGCGCTTGATGCTCGACTCGGCCAGGCCCAGATGCTCACCGAGATCGGCGTAAGTGACGCCGGCGGCCTTGAGCTCCGCCTTCAGTGCAGCAACCAGGTCGCGGGTGGAGGACATCGTGCTTCGGGGTGTAGCCGGTGACGGTGGGCTGCGGTGTGGTGGGTCAGTGCGGTGGGTCAGTGCGGTGGGTCTGCGCGGTGGTTCGATACCGCGGGCCGGTATCGTTTGCTGCTACCCGCGGGCGACTCTAGCAGCGACCTCCGCGGATGCGCTGGCGCTGGCGGCCAGCGCGCCGCAGCATGGCGCCAAGCGCGGTGCATTGACCGCGCAAGGAGCCCCGAATGTCAACTTCGACGTCCCCGCTGTCTTCGCTGACTTCACGCGCCCGCACCTGGCGTCTGCCGCGTTGGAGCCCACGCTGGAGCCCACGTTCCAGGACCGTTGCCATCGGCCTGGCCGGCTCGCTGGTGGTGGTCGCGCTGGCCAACCCGGTGGTCGTCGTGCCGGCCGACCACCGCGGTGTGCGCACGACCTTCGGCAAGGTGTCGCCGCAAGAGCTGCCCGAGGGCCTGCACTTCCGCGTGCCACTGGCGCAGCAGGTGGTGCTGATGAATGTGCAGATCCAGAAAGGTGAGGGCGGCGATGTCGCTGCCAGCCGCGACTTGCAGCATGTCGACGTCAAGGTCGCGTTGAACTACCGCCTCGAACCGGCACGCGCGGCCGAGGTCTACCGCCACATCGGGACGCTGGACGCGGTGGGCGACCGCATCATCCTGCCGGCGGTACACGAAGCGGTGAGAGCGACGGTGGCGCAATTCACGGCCGAAGAACTGGTCACCCGCCGCACCGATGTGCGCAAGCTGATCCGCGCGCACCTCGATGGCCGGCTCAGCGAGCGCGGCATCGTCGTCGAAGATTTTGCGATCACCGCGTTCAGCTTCAGCAAAGGATTCGAGGCTGCGATCGAAGACAAGAGCCGCGCCGAACAAGAGCGCCTGAAAGCGGAGCGCGACCTCGACCGCATCCGCATCGAAGCCGAGCAGCAACTCACGCGCGCCCGCGCCGAAGCGCAGGCGATCCTGCTCCAGCGCAAAGCCGAGGCCGAGGCGCTGGCCGCGCAGCGCTCGGTGATCACGCCCGAGTTGCTGCAGTGGGAGGCGCTGCGCCGCTGGGACGGCAAGCTGCCGACAGTCGTCGCCGGCGCCAACACGCCGCTGCAGTTGCCGGTGCCGACATCGATGCCGATGCCAATTTCAAACCCGCCGGCGGCGACAAAGACCGTGCGTCAGCCGTGAAAGGCCGTCTCGTAATCACGATCAGGCCTTGTTGCGCAGCTTCGATCTGGCCATCACCTTGATGAAGCGCCTGCTGGCTGCGCCTGGCGCGCACCGCGCAGTGCGCCAGGAGCCCATTGTCTCAGCGGCCGGTGCTGCGGCGACGAACGACAAACCCGACCGTCAGCAGGCCGGCAAGCAGCATCGCATAGGTGCCCGGCTCGGGGATCGGCGCGGTGGCAAGTTGCACCAGGTTGTAGTCACTCTGGTTGGTGCAGTCGGAGCGGCCGCGCGGGCCGCACGTGTCGAGGTCGACACCGGCAACGGCAGAGAACTTGACGCTCGTGACCGCAAGGTTGCCGAAGGGGTTGTTGACCTTGACCACAGCACCAACACCCGCTTGGGTGCCGTAGGTGTAGTTGACGTTGCCGAGCAGCGTGTTGCCCTTGAACCACTGGGCGACGTCTTCGGTGGCGGTGGCCTTCAGGTAATAGTTCTGGTTGCCGTTGACAGTGACCTTGGCGACTTCGAGCACGTCGCTGTATTCGGGGCCGTTGTAGAGCAGGCCCAGCGTGAAGCTGCTGACATGCTGCGCGCCGAGCGTTGCAAAAGAAGCGCGAATGGCCTCGCCGTCGATATCGATCTCGCCGCTGGTATCGCTGGTGATGCCGACACCCATCACCGGGCCGGCGGCCTTTTTCTCGAACTTGCCCCCGATGGCGCTGAAGCTGACGCCGCTGATGGTCTGGCTGCTCAGCCCATTGGTGAACTGGCTGCCGTTGACGGTGACCGCGTGGGCCGCGCCCGACAGGCCAAGGATCGCGGTAGCAATAAAGGTGACGGTACTTTTCATGATGATTTTTTTATCCCAACGACGCTCGAAGCGGGTCGCTTCTTGCGATGTGTGCATGGTGCCGGTGGCGGCCTCGCGGCGTCATCCCCGCGCCCGCGGGGCTGCCCCGTGAATAGGTGGCAGACGGCGCTGAATCAGCGCTCGTGCGGCACAGGTGCGGCGCGGGTGTCGTGAAATCGGTCACCCACTTTCGTCGATACTTGATGCCGACTCCGATACCAAGAATCAACGACGTTGGGGAACCCCGGCAATGCGATCACCCTTGAGCCGCGCGGCATGGATGCGTGTGCTCCCCTTCTTGCTCTTCATGGCCCTGCTCGCGCTGCGTGGTGCCGCGCCAGCGGATGACGCCTGGGGCTTCGACACCCGCTGGCTGTATGCCGTGCAGACGCTGCTCGTCGGCACGCTGCTCGTGGTGCTGTGGCGCGAATACGGCGAGCTGGCGCGCCAGACCCTGCCCGATGTGCGCGAGACGCTGCTCGCCATCGGTGCGGGGGCCCTGGTCTTTGCTTTGTGGATCCACCTCGACGCGCCGTGGATGACCTTGGGCAGTGCCAGCGCACCCTTCACGCCGCTGCGGCCCGATGGTCAGGTCGACTGGCTGCTGGCAGCCTTTCGTGTTGCCGGTGCAGCGCTCGTGGTGCCGGTGATGGAAGAGCTTTTCTGGCGCTCTTTCCTGATGCGCTGGATTCAGCAGCCGGTGTTCGAGTCGGTGCTGCCGTCGTCGGTTGGCCTGCGCGCGATCGTGCTGTCGACATTCGTCTTCACCCTCGCGCACAACCTGTGGCTGGCTGCCGTGCTGGCGGGCCTGGTCTATGCACTGCTGTACTGGCGCACGGGCAAACTATGGGTCGCGGTGATCGCCCACGCGGTGACCAACGCGATGCTCGCGGGCTGGGTCTTGATGACCGGCAACTGGCAGTTCTGGTAACGGCAGTTCTGGTAGCCGGCTCAGCCGGCACGACATCGCCTATGCGGCGCCAGTACCGCGGCCGCGGTCGGCCTTGAACTGCAGCACAAAGGCCTCGAAGCCGCCGGCCTCGATCGCCGCCCGGACTTCGGCCATCAGGTTCAGGTAGTAGTGCAGGTTGTGCACGCTGGTCAGCATCGGCCCTAACATTTCACCGCAACGGTCGAGGTGATGCAGGTAGGCGCGGCTGAACTGGCTGCAGCATTCACAGCGGCAGCTCGCATCGACCGGATTCTGGTCGGCGCGGTGGCGCGCGTTGCGGATATTCAGATCACCAAAACGGGTGAACACGCGGCCGTTGCGGGCGTTGCGGGTGGGCATCACGCAGTCGAACATGTCGACCCCTGCGGCAACGCCTTCGACCAGGTCTTCCGGCGTGCCCACGCCCATCAGATACCGTGGCTTGTGTGCCGGCAGCAGCCGCGGCGAGTGCGCCATGATGCGCAGCATCTCTTCCTTGGGCTCGCCGACGCTGACGCCGCCGACGGCATAGCCGGGCAGGTCGAGCTCGACCAGGCGCGCTACCGACTCCGCGCGCAGGCTCTCGAACATGCCGCCCTGCACGATGCCAAACAGCGCATTCGGGTTCGCCAGTCGTTCGAACTCTGTCTTGCTGCGATGCGCCCAGCGCAGGCTCAATTCCATCGACGTGCGCGCCTGCGCCTCGGTCGTGCGCTGGCCTTGCGTTTCGTAGGGCGTGCATTCGTCGAACTGCATCACGATGTCGGCGTTCAGCGTGGTCTGGATCTGCACACTCACTTCAGGCGTGAGGAAGAGCTTGTCGCCATTCACCGGCGATGAAAAGTGGACGCCTTCTTCGCTGATCCTGCGGCCCTTGCCATCATTGCCGCCGAGGCTCCAGACCTGGAAGCCGCCGCTGTCGGTGAGCATCGGCCGAGGCCAGCCCTCGAAGCGGTGCAGGCCGCCAAAAGCCTGCACGACATCCAGCCCGGGGCGCATCCACAGATGGAAAGTGTTCGCCAGGATGATCTGCGCGCCCATGGTTTCGAGCGACCGCGGCGTGACACCTTTGACCGTGCCATAAGTGCCGACCGGCATGAATACCGGCGTCTCGACAACGCCGTGGTTCAGTGTCAGGCGGCCGCGGCGCGCGAGGCCAGCAGTGTGGAGGACTTCGAACTTCAGCATCGCTGGATTGTCAGGCCGCGTCGGCGGCGAGCCGCACGCCTTCGCGGTCGAGCAGCATCGCATCGCCATAGCTGAAAAACCGGTAGCGCTGCTCGATCGCATGCCGGTACAGCCGCCGCATCCTGGCGTGGCCGGCGAAGGCGCTGACGAGCATCAACAGCGTGCTGCGCGGCAAGTGAAAATTGGTCACCAGCCGGTCGACGACGCGGAACTCAAAACCCGGCGTGACGAAGATATCGGTTTCACCCACGGTCGGCAGCAACACGCCGCCACGCGCTGCCGACTCCAGCGCGCGCAGCGTCGTTGTGCCGGCGGCAACGATGCGCCCGCCAGCGGCGCGGGTGCGCTCGATCGCCGCGACCGCATCGGCGCTGACCTCGAACCATTCGCTGTGCATCACATGCTCGGCAATGTTGGCCACGCGCACCGGCTGGAAGGTGCCGGCGCCGACATGCAGCGTCACCCGCGCGCTGCCGACGCCGCGCGAATGCAGGGCAGCGAGCACCGCCGCATCGAAGTGCAGCGACGCCGTCGGTGCCGCCACCGCGCCCGGCCGCGACGCAAAGACGGTTTGATAACGCGCGGCGTCGTCCGCCGAATCAGCGTGTGTGATGTACGGCGGCAGCGGCACATGGCCATGCGCTTCGAGCAGCAACAGCACGTCGCCATCAAAGCGCAAGTGGAACAACGACAACTGCGGCCCGCAGCGGCCGATGACCTCGGCGTCGAAAGCATCCGCGATGCGCAGCCTGCCGCCAGCGCGTGGCGACTTCGATGCGCGCAGATGGGCCCAGACTTCAGTGGGCGCGACGATGCGCTCGACGAGGATCTCGGCCGCGCCGCCGCTGGCCTTGTTGCCAAACAGCCGCGCCTTGATGACGCGGGTGTCGTTGAAGACGATCAGGTCGCCGGGATCCAGCAGCGTCGGCAGGTCGCGGAAGATGCAGTCGACTGGCGCCGCGTCACGGGCAGCGTCACCGCCAGCGCTACTGCCAGCGCCACGGCCATCGAGCAAACGCGATGCGCTGCGTTCGGCGCTTGGAGTTTGAGCGATCAGCTCAGGCGGTAGATCAAAATCAAAATCGGCGAGGGTCAGCGCCGGTGCTGCATCTGAGCGCCTGATCGCGACTTCGCTCATCGTGGCGCCGAGCCGGCGGGTGCGACCGCCGCCGCCCCTTCGCTGGCGGCGATCGCTGCCGGCAGCGGCGCCATCGACACCGCCGCATCGGCAGCGATCTGCGTGATCCAGCCGCCTTCGCCCCACTCCGCATACAGCCAATCGTCGGCCGCACGCAGCAAGCCCGGCGGCGGTGCCGGCGCGGCGAACTCTGGGACACGTTCGAGAGCACGCGCCATGTAGCCGATCCAGATCGGCAGCGCCAGCCCGCCACCGGATTCGCGCTCGCCGAGGCTGCGCGGGTCGTCGTAGCCCATCCAGGCCACTGCGACAACCGTCGGGTGGAAACCAGCGAACCAGGCGTCGACGGCATCGTTGGTGGTGCCGGTTTTGCCGAAGACATCAGCGCGCTTGAGTTCGCGCTGCGCTCGCGCTGCGGTGCCGACCCGGGCGACATCGCGCAGCAGGCTGTTGATGATGAAGATGTTGCGCGCCGGCACCGCGCGCGATTCTTCGCTCAACGCCGCTGCTGGCGGCGCTTCAAACAGCACTTTGCCGTTGGCGTCGGTGATGCGCTCGACGACCACCGGGCTGACCCGCCAGCCGCCGTTGGCGAGCACGGCGTAAGCCTGCGCCAGCTGCATCGGCGACGTGCTGCCGGCACCGAGCGCAAACGTCAGGTTGTCGGGGTGGCGTGTGGCTTCGAGCCCGAAGCGTGCCGCCCATTCACGCGCCGGGCCGATGCCGACGGTTTGCAGCAGGCGCACGCTGACCAGGTTCTTCGACCGCACCAGCGCCTCGCGCAAACTCAAGGGTCCGTCGAAGCGGCCGTCGCTGTTCTGCGGCGACCAGCCGTTGGCCGCGGTGTACGGCGCATCGTCGATCAGCGTCGCCGGCATCACGCCGCGCTCCAGCGCTGCCGAGTACAAAAACGGCTTGAAGCTCGACCCCGGTTGACGCCACCCTTGGGTCACATGGTTGAAGGGCTGGCGGCTGAAATCAAAACCACCGACGAGGGCGCGCACGCGCCCGGTCTGCGGGTCGAGTGCGACAAATGCGGCCTGCGCCTGCGGCCATTGGACGATCGCCCAGCGGGCCTCGTTGCCGGTGCCGGGCAGGCGGCGCAGCCGCAGCACCGATCCACGCCGGATGCGCAGCGCCGCTGATGCCTTGGCCGCCAGACCCGGCGCCGCCCAGGCCAGGGCGTCACCGCTGAGCATGACGCGCTCGCCAGAAGCGAGCTGCACACGCAGCGCCTTCGGCAGCACTTTGGGCTGCGCGTTGGGAAGGACTTGCAGCACGATCGCCACCCGCAGTTGTTCGTCGTCGCGGTGGTCCTTCAGCGCCTTGGCCGCGGCGCGCTCCAGCGCGGTTGCGTCGGCATCGGTCGGCAGCGTCTCGACAGCTTCCGGCCCGCGCCAGGCGCCCTTGCGGTCGAAGTCGAGCACACCCTTGCGCAGCGCGGTCCACGCTGCTTGCTGGTCGGACGAACGCAACGAAGTGTGGACCTTGATGCCGCTCGAATAGGCGTCGGCGCCAAAACGTTCGACCACCGCCAGCCGCGCCATTTCGGCGACATGGCCGGCATGCACCGAGGCCTGCAGCGCTGAGCGGATGACCAGCTTTTCTGCGCGCGCTGCCGCATGCTGTTGATCGTTGATGACGCCGGTGACACGCATGCGCTCGAGCACCAGGCGCTGGCGCTGCGTGGCGCGATCAAAGTTGCTGACCGGGTTGGCGTAATGCGGGTTCTGCGGCAATCCGGCGAGCATGGCCGCTTCAGCAATCGAGAGTCTGGCCAGCGGTTTGCCAAAATAAACCTGCGCCGCAGCGGCAAAACCATACGCCCGCTGGCCGAGAAAAATCTCGTTCATGTAGAGCTCGAGGATTTTGTCCTTGCTCAGCGCCTGCTCGATCTTCAGCGCGAGCATGATCTCCTTGGTCTTGCGCTCGGCACTGAGTTCGCGGCTCAGAAAAAACGTCCGCGCGACCTGCTGCGTGATCGTCGATGCGCCCTGGCGCATGCCGCCGGTCAGCATCGCCAGCAGCGCACGCGCCATGCCGCGCGGGTCGATGCCGCTGTGCTCGCGGAAGCGGCTGTCCTCGATCGCGATCACCGCGTCCTGCACCAGCTTCGGGATCTGCGCGATCGGCACAAACTGCCGCCGCTCGGCACCAAACTGCGCGATCTCGACGCCGTCGGCGGTGAACACCTGCAGCGGCTGTTTGGGCTGGTAGTTGATGACGCGGTCCAGCGCCGGCAGCTCCCAGGTCTGGGGCACGGTGCTGGTGGCGGCCAGCCCCAGCGTCAACAAAAACGTCAGGCGCAGCGCGCGGCGGGGAAAGGGTTGCACGTCGCGATTATCGACAGCGCCGTGGACCGCCGACCTATCCGGCCGGCCGGCCTCGCCCGCCATCGACAATAGGCCGCATGCCCGACGCCGCCCCGGCCCGCAAGGAGATCTCCGCACCGCAGCGCGCGATGCACAAGCTCGGCCTGCTGCGCGATATCGACCTCGTGCTGCACCTGCCGCTGCGCTACGAAGACGAAACCCGCATCGTGCCGATCGCCGGCCTGCGTGACGGCGATACGGCGCAGGTCGAAGGCACCGTGCGCGATGCGCACATCGAGACCCGACAGCGCCGGCAGTTGATCGTGCATCTGGCCGACGCCAGCGGCGAGCTCGTGCTGCGGCTGCTGAACTTTTATCCGTCGCAGCAAAAGCTGCTGGCACCCGGCCAGCGGGTGCGTGTGCGCGGCGAAGTGCGGGTTGGATTTCTCGGCCGCGAAATGGTCCACCCGGCGGTCAAAGGCGTCACCGAAGGCGCGCCGCTGCCGGCCGCGCTGACCCCCGTCTACCCGACCAGTGCGCAGCTGCCGCAGGCCTATCTGCGCAAGGCGGTGGCCGCCGCGCTGACGCGCACGCCGGTCGACGAACTGCTGCCCGCGGCGGTGCTGCCGGCTGGCCTGCCGGCCTTGAAGGATGCCGTGCGGCTGTTGCACCAGCCGCCGCCGGATGTCTCGATGGCTACCCTCGAAGACCGTTCACATCCGGCCTGGCAGCGGCTGAAATTTGAAGAGCTGCTGGCGCAGCAGCTGGCGCAGGCGCAGGCCCAGCATGAACGCTCGTTGTTGCGCGCGCCGGTGCTTGGGCGCGGCAACACGCGCAGCGCTGTTGACGCTGCCGGCGGTGACGAAAGCGTTGGCAGCGCTGCACCCGATCTGCATCGACGCCTGCTGACGACGCTGCCTTTCCAACTCACCGCCGCTCAAGCGCGGGTCGGCCGGGAGATCGATGCCGATCTCGCACGCGACCACCCGATGAACCGGCTGCTGCAAGGTGATGTCGGATCGGGCAAGACCGTCGTCGCCGCACTCGCCGCCACGCGCGCCATCGACGCCGGCTGGCAATGTGCGCTGATGGCGCCGACCGAGATCCTCGCCGAGCAGCATTTCCGCAAACTCGTGCAGTGGCTCGCGCCGCTGGGCATCACCGTGGCCTGGCTCACCGGCAGCCGCAAGGGCCGCGGCCGCACATTGATGATCGAACAGGTGGCCTCGGGCGAAGCGATGCTTGTCGTCGGCACGCATGCGGTGATCCAGAAGGATGTGGTCTTTGCCAGGCTCGGCCTGGCGGTGGTCGACGAGCAGCACCGGTTCGGGGTCGCGCAGCGGCTGGCCTTGAGAGAAAAGCTCGAGACTCAGAGTCTCGAACCGCATCTGCTGATGATGAGCGCGACGCCGATCCCGCGCACGTTGGCGATGAGTTACTTCGCCGATCTCGACGTGAGTACGATCGACGAGCTGCCGCCTGGGCGCACGCCGGTGCTGACCAAAATTTTTGCCGACAACCGCCGCGATGACGTCATCCGGCGCATCCACGACGAGGTCTCCTTGGGCCGCCAGGTCTACTGGGTCTGCCCGCTGATCGAAGAGAGCGAAACGCTGGATCTGGCGGATGCGACGCAGACCCATGCGCAGCTGAGTGCCGCGCTGCCGGGCCAGATGGTCGGCCTGCTGCACGGGCGCATGCCGGCCGCAGAGAAGGCGGCCGTGATGTCGCTTTTTACCGGCGGGCAGATGGCGCTGCTGGTGTCGACGACGGTCATCGAAGTTGGGGTCGACGTGGCCAACGCCAGCCTGATGGTGATCGAACATGCCGAGCGTTTCGGCCTGAGCCAGTTGCACCAGCTGCGCGGGCGTGTCGGCCGCGGTGCTGCCGCCAGCGTCTGTGTGCTGCTCTACACCGCGCCGCTGTCGCAGACCGGCAAAGCGCGATTGAAGGCAATGGCCGAGACCAATGACGGCTTCGAGATCGCGCGCCGCGACCTGGAGATCCGCGGCCCCGGCGAATTTATGGGCGCGCGCCAGAGTGGCGACGCGCTGCTGCGGTTTGCCGATCTCAACGAAGACAACGCGCTGCTGCAACATGCCCGCCGCGTCGCGCCGAAGCTACTCCAGGACCACCCAGAAGTGGCGCGCGCGCAGGTCGCACGCTGGCTCGGGGCGAAAGCCGAATTCCTGAAGGCTTGAAACCGGGCTTGATCGGGGCTCGGGTCCGGTCAGGGCTTGTACGCCGACAACGGCGCCGCAGCGCCGGCCCACAAGGCCCACAGGCGGATCGGCTCGGCCAGCGGGTCGTTGCCCGCCGTCCCGACCAGAGCGCTCAGCGTGACCTTGGCCGCGTCTTTGCGCCCGGCCACAAGCTGCGCCACCCCGAGGTGCAAACGCGCTTCGGCCGGCCGTTTGACGCCGCCCTTGGCCAGGCCCTGTTCGATCAGTGCGAGGCCGCGTTCAGTGAGCTCCGGCGCGGCGCCAGTGCGCGGCTGGCCGGTGATGATCGACCAGCCCAGATCGACCATCGCCGAGCCGTCGGCGGCGCGGCGCGCCGCGGTCTCGGCGGCGGCGCGGTCGGCGATATCGGCGGCGGCTTGTTTGCGCGCCTGCTCGCGCAGTTTCTGGTGGTCGGCCGCCTTTGCGCCGGTGCCCAGCAGGCCGGCGGCAAAACCTTCTTCGACGATGGTCTGCGCTTCGACCGGCTGGCCGGCGCGGATCGCCATCTGCGCCAGCGATTCGTGCATCTCGGCGTTGTTCAAGGCCCCGACCGCGCGCAGCAGCCGGTACAACTCGGCGTTGGCGCGGTCGTTGTCGGCGAGCCGGCGGGTGGCCGGTGCGATGAGGTCGAGCCAATATTCGGGGCGCGGGAAACGCTGCGCGAGTTGCTCCAGCGTC
Source organism: Rubrivivax sp. (assembly GCA_031431555.1). Taxonomy (GTDB): domain Bacteria; phylum Pseudomonadota; class Gammaproteobacteria; order Burkholderiales; family Burkholderiaceae_C; genus Rubrivivax. Next base: position 4,814 of record JANPDN010000027.1, on the reverse strand, counting down.
AGGCCCGCGGCCGCATCGTTCAAGCGCCGCTGCAGGTACAGCATGCTGCGCAGCGTCGGCTCGGTGAGCGCGCGGCCAGCAGCGGTGTCAGCTTGGGCACGTTCGGTCAGCGCGGCCAGCCCGCCGCGCTCGTCACCACTGCCGATGAGCGCCGAGATGCGCACCTGGCGCACCACATCATTGGGGCCCTTGAGATCGATATAACGCTGCGACCAGCGCAGCACGCGGGCATGGTCGCGGGCGCGCCCGGCATTGCCGACCAGGGACTCGATCAAGGCCAGCTCGTCGGCCGCATCGACCTTGCCGGTGGCCAGCGCGGCTTCGATCGCACTGTTCATCAACGCTGTATCCCCCAGCGCCTGCGCCGCGACGGCGCGGGTGCGCTGCACGATCATCGTTTCGTAGGGGCTCAAGGCGCCCATCGCCTCGGCCTCGGCCAGCTTGGCCATCGCTTCTTGCGCTTTGCCTTGGCCGACCAGCGTGCGCGCCGCGTCCAGCGGCGCGACCATCGCCGCCCGCACCAGGTCAGCGGCCGGTGTCACCACAGCCGGCGCGGCGCCGGCGGGTTGCTGCGCCAGCGCCGGCAGCGAGCAGGCGAGCAGGACGCCCGCTGCCAGCAGGCCACGCGCGACAGTTCTTTGGGCAGGGTGGTGGTGAGTGGTCATGGCGGTCGGCGACGAAGCCTCGGGAAACGGCAGGCGCGAGCATAACGAAGCGCCGCCAAAGTCGGGCCACCCAGCGTCGCGCCTCGGTGAAAATCAGGGCATGACCCTGACCGAGCTGCGCTACATCGTCGCCGTCGCCCGCGAGCGCCATTTTGGCCGTGCTGCAGACGCCTGTTTTGTGTCGCAGCCGACCCTCAGCGTGGCGATCAAGAAGCTCGAAGAGGAGCTCGACGTCAAGCTTTTCGAGCGCGGTGGCAGCGAGGTCAGCGTGACGCCGCTCGGCGAGGCGATCGTGCGCCAGGCGCAAGCGGTCATCGAGCAGGCCGCGGCGATCAAGGAGACCGCGCGCCGCGGCAAGGACCCGCTGGCCGGCCCGCTGAAGTTGGGGCTGATCTACACCATCGCGCCCTACCTGCTGCCCGCGCTGGTGCGCCAGATGATCGAGCACACGCCGCAGATGCCGCTGCAGCTGCACGAGAATTTCACCGTCAAGCTGCTCGAAATGTTGCGCAGTGGCGAGATCGACTGCGCGATCATGGCCGAGCCTTTTTCCGATACCGGGCTGGCACTGGCGCCGCTGTACGACGAGCCCTTCATGGTCGCGGTGCCGGCCCGCCACCCACTGGCGCGGCGCAAGCAGATCGCTGCCGATGAACTCAAGCAGCAGACGATGTTGTTGCTCGGCGCCGGCCACTGTTTTCGCGACCATGTGCTGCAAGCCTGCCCGGAGTCGGCGCGTTTTTCGAGCGACAGCGAAGGCATCCGCACGAGCTTCGAGGGCAGCTCGCTGGAGACGATCAAGCACATGGTCGCATCGGGCATGGGCATCACCGTGGTGCCGCGCCTGAGCGTGCCGGCACAGGCCCTGGCGCCAAGCAGCGCGCAGGCGGCCGAGGCCGAATCGCATGTGCACTACCTGCGCTTCGTCGCGCCCGAGCCGACGCGCCGCGTGGTGCTGGCGTGGCGGCGCAGCTTCACCCGTTATGAGGCCATCGCGGCGCTGCGCAACGCGGTTTATGCCTGCACGCTGCCGGGCGTCAAGCGGCTGTCTTGAGGCGGGGTTATGGTGTCGATAGCCCGCCGGGGTTGTCGTTAAGTTGAGTCTTTTCAAATGGCCGGCCGCCGCGCGACGACTGCACTCGCTGCGAGTCTGTCATCGAGCGAAAGGAATCCGATGGGCAACCATCCCCTGTTCAACCGGCTGTTCCTGCTCAACGCGATGGTGCTCATCACGCACCAGATCGACGCCGCTTTCTGGCACGAATGGGAGCTGTTCCACATCCCCGGCGGCAACCAGATCAACCTGCTGCTGAACCTGCCGATCATCGCGTTGGTTTTGCATGCGCACCACCGCGTCGTGACCCGCGCGCCATCGGCCCGCGGTTACTACCAGCTGCTGGCCGGTCTGGGTTTTTTGACGGTCACGATTCACGCGTTTTTCATGCTCCGCGGCCACCCGGCGTTTGTGCAGCCGATGTCGCTGGCGCTGCTTGCTGCGACGCTGCTGCTGTCGAGCTGGCAGTTGCTGGCGCTGCGCCGCCTGTCCTGACCGGGGCGCTGTTCGCGGCTGGCGGCGCCGGGCAGGGCCGGGCCGAGTCAAGCGAGGTCGTCGATCGACTTCGGCCAGCTCGCTTTGAGCAACCGGCTCAAGGCACGGTCGGCAAGCAGTTTGCCGCCGGTCTGGCAGCGCGCGCAGTAGTTGGTCTCGTTGTTGGCGTGCACGATGCGCTGCACCGGCGCGCCGCAGTCCGGGCAGGGTTGGCCGTAGCGGCCATGCACGGCCATGCCGGGGCGAAAAGCGGTCACCTTCTCAGGCCATCCGCCTTGCGCCGCCGCTTCGGCGCGCAGCGCTGCGGTCCATTGCAGCAGCACGGTTTTGCTGGCGTCGAGCAGGCGCTGCACTTCGTCGGGCTTGAGCGCGCGGGTCAGGGTCACGGGCGACAGCCGCGCGCGGTGCAGGATCTCGTCGGAGTACGCATTGCCGATGCCGCTGAAGAGCTGCGGCATCGTCAGCGCGCGGTTGAGGGTGTGGTTTTCGCTGACCAGGGCTTGAGCAAATGTCGCGATATCGGCGTTGAGCACATCGATGCCACCCGGGTCGGTTGCGGCCAGCGCCGCCTGCCCGGCGAAGAGGTGCAGCGACGCGCGCCGCTGGCTGCCGGCCTCGGTGAAGAGCAACGTGCCGGCATCAAATTCGAACATCGCCAACGCGCCGCGAGCCGGTGCTTTGGCGCCGGCGTTGAGCCAGCGCAGCCGGCCGGCGATCATCAGGTGCAGCACCAGGAACAAGTCACCTTCGAGCGCGATCACGATGCGTTTGCCCAGGCGCCGGATGCCGCTCACGCGCCGGCCTTCGGCGCTGCCGATCGGCGGCAGCGCGGTGCGCAGCACAAAGGGCTGCGGCACGCGGATGTGCTTCAGCGCCGCGCCACGCACCTTGGCGTCCAGGCTCTCGGCGTAGACGGTGATGTCGGGCAGCTCGGGCATGGGGCTCCTTGTTGTGGCTGGTCGCGGCTGGTCGCGGCTGGTTGCGGCTGACAGCGACCGGCATTGACCGGCAACGACCGGCAGCGTCAAAGCGGTTCTTGCCGGCCCGGGATAATCGTTGCTTTCCTTGTCCTGCTCCTCACCGTCATTGCGGCGCTGCGCCGCTGCCATCCCAATGTCCGCCGAGATCCTGAACCAAGTTCGCCGCCGGCGCACTTTTGCCATCATCAGCCACCCCGACGCGGGCAAGACCACGCTGACCGAAAAGCTGCTGCTCTTTTCCGGCGCGATCCAGATCGCCGGCAGCGTGAAGGCGCGAAAGGCCACCCGCCACGCCACGTCGGACTGGATGGAGATCGAAAAGCAGCGCGGCATCTCGGTGGCCAGCTCGGTGATGCAGATGGACTACCGCGACTGCGTCATCAACTTGCTCGACACCCCCGGCCACCAGGACTTCAGCGAAGACACCTACCGGGTGCTGACCGCGGTGGATGCGGCACTGATGGTCATCGACGCGGCCAACGGCGTCGAGCCGCAAACCCGCCGGCTGCTGCAGGTTTGCCGCGCACGCCACACGCCGATCTTGACGTTTGTGAACAAGATGGACCGCGAGGTCAAGGACCCGCTCGAGCTGATGGACGAGATCGAGCGCGAACTCGGCATGGAGGTCGTGCCCTTCACCTGGCCGGTGGGCATGGGCAAGGCTTTCCACGGCGTGATGGACCTGCGCGCAAAGCAGATGCGGGTTTTCAGCCCCGGCGAAGACAGGGTTTCTGGAAAGTCGGGTGCCGACGACGAGATCCTCGCCGGCCTGGACAACTCGGCCTACGCGCAGCGCTTCGGCATGCAGTACACCCAGGCCAAAGGCGAAATCGAGCTGCTCGGCGACGCCGCGCCGGTCTTTGAGCCGCATGCCTTTTTGGCTGGCCACCAGACGCCGATGTTTTTTGGCTCGGCGGTCAACAATTTCGGCGTGCGCGAAGTGCTCGATGCGCTGGTCGACCTGGCGCCGGCACCGGCTGAGCGTGCCGCGATCCAGCGCATCGTGCAGCCCGAGGAGCCCAAGTTCAGCGGGGTGGTCTTCAAGATCCAGGCGAATATGGACCCGGCGCACCGCGACCGCATCGCGTTTTTGCGCGTCGTGTCGGGCCACTTCGAGCGTGGCATGCGATTGAAGGTGGTGCGTTCGGGCAAGGAGCTGCGGCCGAATACGGTCGTGTCGTTCCTGTCGCAGCGCCGCGAGCTGCTCGACGAGGCGTTTGCCGGCGACATCATCGGCATCCCGAACCACGGCGTCTTGCAGCTCGGTGACACGTTGACCGAAGGCGAGGCCCTGCAGTTCACCGGCCTGCCGTTTTTTGCGCCGGAGATGTTTCGCTCGGTCGAAGTCGCCGACCCGCTGCGCACCAAGCAGCTCAAGGCCGGCTTGACACAGCTCGGCGAAGAAGGTGCGATCCAGGTTTTTCGCCCGCTCGTCGGCACGGTGCTGCTGCTCGGTGCGGTGGGGCAATTGCAGTTCGAGGTCGTCGCGCACCGGCTCGAACATGAATACGGCTGCAAGGCACGCATCATGCCGAGCCGTTTTCAGGTGGCGCGCTGGGTGACTTGTGATGAAGCCGATGGTGGCGAGCGCGAACTCAAGCGTTTTATCGACGGCAATTC
>JANPDN010000026.1:0-36866 GCA_031431555.1 Rubrivivax sp. | reverse complement strand
TGCGCGACCAGCCACTGCACGCCGTCGGTGATGTCGTCCTGCATCTTCAGGCCCCACTGGCCGAAGCTGGCTTCCCAGAATTTGCGGCCATAGCCGGTCGAGCCGCGAAAGTTCATCTGCAGGATGCAATAACCGCGGTTGGCGAGGAACTGCACCTCGGCGTTGTAGCCCCAGATATCGCGCGCCCAGGGCCCGCCATGCGGGTTGACAACACAGGGCAGGTCTTTGGGCGTGCGCCCCACCGGCAGCGTCAGGTAGCCGTTGATCGTCAAGCCGTCGCGGCTCTGGTACGACACCGGCATCATTGGCGCCATGTCGGCGGCCGGGATCTTGTCGTTGATCTCGGCCAGCTTGCTCAGGGTGTCGCCGCGCGAGTCGTAGATGTAGCGCGCACCCGGTGTGCGGTCGTTGAAGGCGGCAACGATAAATTTGTCCTCGGCCTTGGTTGCACTTTGCAGGTTGACGTCCATGCCCGGCACCTTGGCCAGGATGCGCTTGTGCATCGCTTCAGCGGCGCTGTCGAAAAACCGGCGCTCGACCTTGGCGGTGACGAAATTGACCTCGGTGATCTTCTTGCGCAGCCGCGACCAGACGGCGCCGCCGAGGTCCACGTCAGGGCGCTCGAACACGATTTGTTCGACATCCGGCCGGTTGGGGTCGATCAGCACCAGCGCTTTTTTGTCGCGGCCGCGGTTGCTGATGGCGTAGAACTTCTTGTTGTCGGCACTGAACGCGGCGACCTCGATTTCGGTTTTGTAGTCGGTGGTGATGATCGGCTTGAACGCGCTCTTGTCGTCAGCGCGGTGCATCACGATCGTATTCAGGCCCTCGGTGCGGTAGGCCATGCGCACGCGCCCGGCGTGGTCGGTGCTCCAGCCGACGATGTCGCCCGGGTTTTTGGCGACCAGCGTCTCCTTGCCGGTGCGCAGGTCGACCTTGTAGACGTCAAAGACCTCGGGGTTGATGCGGTTGTGGCTGACCAGGATGTGGTTCGGATCGTCGGGCAGCGCGTCGGTGATATCGGCACGCACCTTGTCGCCCGGGGTCAGGTCGGTGACCTTGCCGCTGGCCACATCGACTGACACGACGTGGAAGTTTTCGTCGCCGCCAAAATCCTTGGTGTACAGGATGCGGTCGCTGCCTTTCCAGTAGTAGATGTTGATATCGCGCGCCGTCTCGGCCGTCAGCCGGCGTGGCTCACCAACCGGTTGGCTGCCCTTGAGCGGCTGCACAAAGACGTTCAAACGGCGCGGGTTGCCGTCGACCGCCACCGGCTGCATGAAGCCGAGCGTCTTGCCGTCTTCGCTCAAACGGAAGTACGCCTTCTCCGGGTTGGCGAAAAAGTCGCGGATCGGGTACGGCGGCGGAATCGCCGACTTCTTCGTCTGCGCCTGCGCCTGCGCCGGTATCGGCAGCACCAGCGACACCGCGAGCGCCGCGCCGACGAGGGCAATCGACAACATCAGGGTCGGCAGGGTTCGAATTTTCATGGCGGCTCCTCGAGTCTGAATTCGTGGCGCGCAGTGTCGCGCGATGCGGTGCGCAGGCCGAGCCGATTCTGACGAACGGTCGTGGCAGTGGAATGAAGCGCCGGCTCGTGGTGCCGGGCTACGGCGGCGCTGCATCAACGCCGCGCGGCGCCCCCTTGGCGCCGCGGCTGGAGCCGCCACGGGGGGTCGCATCAGCGTCGGGGAGCGGGCCTCAACTCGCCAGCGGCTTGGCCGGCACGAACATCGCCAGGCAAGCCGCGCGTTGCCCATCGGCCAGCGCCACGCGGCGGCAAGCGCTGTCGCGCTGGCCGACCAGGCGCTTGAGCACGGCGTCGCGCTGCGGGCTGTTGTTCCAGGCCAGCAGCTTGTTGGTCACGCGCTGCATCGAGCGCGCACTGCGGTCGTGGAAACCGCTCTTGTCGGCGATCGCTTCGCCGAGGAGAAGTGCCGCGGTTTTTTCGATGCGCTGCGCATCTTCGGGCGCCAGGTCGACCAGCGCGGCGAGATATCCGGAGCCCCATTGCAGCCGCGTCGCCGGGCCTTCGCTGCGCTCGAAAGCCTGCTGATGCCAGCGCAGCGCCTCGCTGGTGCGGCCTTGCCGGCGGGCGTTGCCACCAAGCTGGCTCATCAGGAAATACGGCGAATGGCTGCGCGCCAGGTTGCCCTTTAGCAAGCCGTCACTTTCGGCCCAAAGGCCGGCGCGGGCCAACAGCCATGCGGCCGATGTGATCACCGCCTGGCGCTCGTAGCCGTCGGTGATCTCGCGGTCCATCCGCGCCACCGTTTCGCGCGCCTCGCGCAGCAAGGGCTCGTTGATGCGCGGCTGCGCCAGGTCCTTGCCTTGTTCGATGCGCGCGAGCTCGACCCGCGTCACCAGCGCGTCGATGCGGTCGCCGCGCGACAGCGTGATGTCGGCCTGAAGCCGCGCCAGCGTGGCGTCGAACTGCGCCACCAGCGCCACACGCTCGGGACTGTCTTCGGGGCTGAGCAGCTTGACCATTGCGGAGGCGCCGCCGATCAGCACGTCCATCTGCAAGCGCCCCTGCGCCGGGTCGAGCAGCACGCGCTGCACCCGCGCGTGCACGCCGGCATCGGGTTTGAGGCCCTGGCCATCGTCGCTGGCGGCGATCGCCTTGAGCCACAAACGGGTGCTCGTTTCGCCGTCGCCGGCAGGGCTCTTGGTGGCCAGCTCGGTCAGCACGGCGGCACGCTGCGCCTGCGGCACGAGCTTCGATTCGTCGATCTCCCAGCCGTAAAAAGCGAGCAGCCGCCATTCGGCGGACGACAGCGCCTTGCCGGCTTGCGCGTCAGCCAGCACTGACTTCATCGGCCGCCCGCCGGACATCCCCAGGCGCAGCACCTGCATGATCTGCTCGGCATCGGCCGCCCCCGGCAGGCGCGTGATCTCGCTGCCGTCGGCGGCCATCAGAATCACCGTCGGGTAGCCGCCGACCTTGAAACGCGCACCGAGTTTTTGCGCCCCCGGCCGGTCGCCGTCAACGTGCACGGCGACAAACGATTTGGCCTGAGCAGCAAAGTCCTGGCGGTTGAACAGCGTTGCCTTCAACTGGTTGCACGGCGGGCACCAGGTCGCGCCCCAGTACAGCAACACCGGTTTGCGCTGCGCGCGGGCGCGGGCGAAGGCCTGGTCGATATCGGCGTCGGTGGCGGCCGGCAGCCAGTTGACGTTGTTGGACGGCAGGCCGGGCGCGGCATGTGCGGCGCTGACCGCAGCACCGAACCCGAACACGCCACCAATGCCCAGCCCCACGCCCCACGCCGTCGAGGCGGCGAGGGCCAGGCCTGCACTAAACCGGGTCAGAAAGGTCTTCATAGGCCGCGCTCCTGAAGGGCCAAGATTGTCGCCCCGATTAAAAACCGCTGCCTGCCGCTATCCTCGCGACCGAGGAGAAAACCAACATGATTGAACTGCTCAGCAGTCCCGAAGCCTGGATTGCCTTTTTGACCCTGACGATGCTCGAGCTGGTACTCGGCATCGACAACATCATCTTCATCTCGATCCTGGTCGACAAGCTGCCCAAGGAGCGGCGAGAGGTTGCCCGCAAGATCGGGCTGTTCATGGCGATGTTCATGCGCATCGCCCTGCTCTTGGTGCTGGCCTGGATCGTCGGCCTGGTGGAGCCGCTGTTTTCGGTCCTGGGCAAGGGCATTTCTGGCCGCGACCTGATCCTGATCCTGGGTGGGCTGTTCCTGGTCTGGAAAAGCACGACCGAGATCCACGGTTCGCTCGAAGGCGAAGAAGGCCACACCGCAGCCGCTGTCAAGGCCACCTTCGCCGGCGTGATCCTCCAGATCATGATCATCGACCTGGTGTTTTCGCTGGACTCGATCATCACCGCGGTGGGCATGGTCGACGATGTGCGCGTGATGATCGCCGCGGTCGTCGTCTCGGTCGCGCTGATGATGGTCTTCGCCGGCCCGATCGGCCGCTTTGTCAGTGACCACCCCACGATCAAGATGCTCGCGCTGACTTTCCTGGTGGTCGTCGGCGTGGTGCTCATCGCAGAAGGCTTCGGGCACCATGTGCCCAAGGGCTACGTCTACTTCGCGATGGCCTTTTCGCTGGGCGTCGAGATGCTCAATATCCACATGCGCAAGCGCTCGAAGAAGCCGGTCGACCTGCACAACGCCTACGAAGAACCGAAGGCTTGACCCGCGGTTTGGCGCCTTCGCCAGTCAATCCGGCGGCGCGCCCAGCCAGCCTTGCGCCGCGTCGTCCGGGCCGGGCTCGGGCGTGGCGCGGGCGAGCACCATCCAGGTCGCAAACGGCAGGCGCAGCGCGCGCTTGGGCGCTGGCCGCGCGACCTCAAGGCCGCCGTCAGGCAGCGCGAACATCACGCCACATTCCGGCGGCACTTCGTCGGCCCTAGCGATGCCGGCCTTGAGCACATACCAACACTGGCTGGCCGACGCCATATAGGCGGCACGTTTGTGCTCATGGCGCAGGTCGGACTGCAAGTCGGCGCGCCGCACCTTGATCTCGTGGACGATCGGCTCGACATAGTCTTCGACCGTCGTGTGGCGGATTGAATAGACATCCGGCATCGCCGTCGCCCAGCTCGCCGTGCCCTCATCGCCGGGTACTGGCGCGCGCAGGCTCAGACCGCGCCAGACCACCCGACCGGCACGCTGCATTTCGGTGGCAACACGGCCGACCAGCGCCTCGTGGGCATCACGCGCGGCACGGTTTTTCTGCAGCGTCGCGGCAAGCAAAGCCACGCCGGCGTCGGTGACCCGCAAGGTCTCGTGGCCGGTCTCGTTGCGCTGCCGCTCGATCAGGCCGGCGGCGAGCAGCTCGACCTCGACCAGGTCCTGGCAAGGCCAGCCGGCCGAGCGCCAGATCTCGCGCAAGCGGCGCTGGTGCAGGGTGCCGATGCGGGCAACGGCAGCCGCGGTGGTGGTCGAAACGACAACGATGGCGCGGGTCTCCATGCACAAGAGCGTAGCGCTGAACGGCGCGTGCAACGCAGCGCAACGCTGGCCGGCGCGCAAGCCAGTAAAGTGCCGGCCATGAACAGCACCACCCCCACCTTCGCCAGCCCCCGCATCACCTCAGCGCGCAGCGTCGAAAGGCTGGTTGCCGGCCAGGCCACCAGCGATGGCGACGGCGTCAAACTCGTGCGCGTCTTGACGCAAGACCTGCAACGCCGGCTCGACCCGTTCTTGATGCTCGATGCATTTGGCACCGACAACCCGGGTGACTACATCGGCGGCTTTCCCGACCACCCGCACCGCGGCTTCGAGACCATCACCTACATGCTCGAAGGCCGCATGCAACACCGCGACTCGGCGGGCAATTCCGGCCTGCTGCAAAGCGGCGGCGTGCAGTGGATGACCGCCGGCCGCGGTGTCATCCACAGCGAAATGCCCGAGCAGGCCGATGGCCGCATGGAAGGCTTTCAGCTCTGGCTCAACCTGCCCGCGCGCGACAAGATGTGTGCGCCCTGGTACCGCGATATCTCGGCCGCCGAGGTGCCCGAGGTGCGCAGCGAAGGTGCGCTCGTGCGTGTCATCGCCGGGGCCGCGCTAGGCGTGCAAGGCGCGATGCAACGTGACGCCACGGCGCCGATCTACCTCGACCTGCATCTGGAGCCTAACGCTTCATTCGAGCAGCAGCTGCCGCCGACGCACAACGCTTTTGTCTACGTCTACCGCGGCGCGCTGGAGATCGCCGGCACCGAGGTGCCGCGCCAGCGCATGGCGATCCTGGCCAACACGCCCGGCAGCGACGGAGTGCGCTTGCGCGCCGGCGCGCAAGGCGCCCGAGCGATCCTCATCGCCGGCCAGCCGTTGGGCGAGCCGATCGCCCAGTACGGCCCGTTTGTGATGAACTCCAACGCCGAGCTGCACCGGGCGGTGGAAGACTTTCGCGCCGGGCGCCTGGTGGCGTAGCGCGCGCATCAAGGCCGGGCGGCCGCGACGGCCGCACAAGCCGCGGCGCGCTTTGCGACCGCGACTCAATCGCTGATCTGCACGCCCTTCCAGAAGGCGACGCGGCCCTTGATCATCTTCGCGGCCTCGCTGGGCTCGGGATAGAACCAGACCGCCTCGGGGTTCATCTCGCCGTGCACAAACAGGCTCAGGTAATGCGCCTGGCCCTTCCAGTGGCAGCCGGTGCGGTGGTTGCTGAAGGTCGTGAATTCGCGCTTGAGCGCGCTTTCGGGAAAATAGTGGTTGCCCTCGACGACCACCGTATCGTCGCTCTCGGCGATGACTTCGCCGTTCCAGATCGCTTTCATACCGTCTCCTGAAAATGCAACTGGCAGCGATCGCGGTCAGCGGTCGCGGCGCAAGAACCCCGCCGCTGGCGCCACGCCATCGATGACAAACACGCTGTAGACCGCACCGGCCACAAAGCTCTGGTCGGTGGCCTCGAAAACCGGGGCCGCATCGCCCGCCTGCGACACCGTGATGCGCGCCCCGTCGCGCGCCAGGACGGTCGTGTAGGCACTCGCGCCGGCCAGCGCGATCTCGCCCGACACCGGCAGGAAGTCGACCTTCAGCGACAGCGCGCCGCCGAGCCCATCACGCCCATGCACCAGGCGCAATTTGGCCTGAGATGTCGACACCGGCGGCCGGTTGTCGTCGATCAACCAGATCGCCGCCGGCACGCCGAGGTCGGCATATACCAGCAGGGTCAACTCGGTGCCGGCAGCCAAGGTCACGTTCGGCAAGGTCAGCGGCGCGCCGTCGATCGACACGGTCACCGGCTGTTCACCCACCGGCAGCAACTGGTAGGCGCCGACCACCGGCGCGGCCACCGCGTTGAGCAGCGGCACCCCCCGCACCGAGACCTGCATCGTGCCGTTGTTCGGCGCTGCAGCGCGCACCCGCGCATGCTGCACCGGGTGCCGCGTGATCGCCGCCTGTTGGTTGAGCATCAGGGCATTCACGAGCACGCCGCCGGTGGTCGGCGTCAAGACCAGCGTGCTGACCACGCGGGTGGCCAGGGTGATGCCGGGCAGGTCCAGGCGCAGGTCGGTGCGGTCGCCGGCGCCGGTGATGCGCAGGCGCCAGTCACCGCTGTTGAGGGTTGAAAAGTCGCTCAGCACGCCCACCGCGACGCTGGCACGCAGTGGCACCGCGCCGGTCAGCGGCTCGTTGGCAGCGGTGAGGTAGACGTCCAGCTCGCCGGCGTCGGGCGCGGCGTTGACGATGCGCAGCTTGGCCTTGCCGCTGTCCGCCGCTTCGGCGTTGTCGTCGATGAGCAGCGAGGCCAAGGCGCCTTCGCGGCCGTAGGCCAGCAAGGTGAAATGTTTGTCCTTGGTCACCGCCGGCGCGAGTGTGAGCAGCGGGCTTGCCGATCCGGTGCGATGGATGCCGCTGGCCATCTGGTCGGGCTCGGTCTCGGCGTAGGTCGCCGATTCGCCATAGCCGATCGCCTCGAAGCGGCGCTTGTCGTCGATGTACAAGTCCAGCGCCGCATAACCGCTGCTGGCGTTGACAAAACGAAGGTTGGCTTTGCTGCGGTCGGCGCCGCCGCCACACGCCAACAGCGTGCCCAGCAGCAGCGCAGCAGCCCCCAGCATGGCGCGCCGGCTGGTCGTCCAACTCGTCTTGAAATCCATCGTCGATCCTCCTGGCGCTACACCATGAAAGCGCCGTGCGATGGCACAAGGATGCCACGCCTGCTGCGACGCGCCTGGCTTGAGCGCAGCAAATTGCAACCGACAAAAAAGAGCCCCGGCCGGAGCCGGGGCAAGTGCAGGAGAAGCGGAGAAATCAGCGCGGGTCGCCGTCAGCAGCGGCGCGGCGCGGGGCCGCGGCACTTGTCCACTGAAATTGGACCCGCGGTCAGGTCGGCGATCGTGCCAGCGATCAGGCCTGGGCCGTGGCGGCGCTGCGTGCCATCGTGCTGGCCGGGGCGTCGCTGACGGCCAGGCCATTGACGCCGGCGAGCATCGCGATCGTGAGCAGGGCGGCAAAGCTGAACGAGGCCAGGCGGGTGGTGAGGGTGGTGGTCATGATCTGGTTTCCTTGAAGTGAGTGGAGGTTTTCGGTGTTGCGTTTGCGGTGTGCGGTTCGGCGTTGGGTTCGTCGATGAACGCACTGTAGGACGCGCCTTGCGGCCCCACCAGCACACTGCGACGAAGCGCAGAACGTGGACGATGAACGGCCTGCGCGGCCGACGAGACGGATCCCGGAATCCGGTTACCCGTCCCGTCACCGGCTGCCGTTAGCATCGGCCGCTGCAATCCAGGGGCGCGCAGCGCCCTCGCCAACGACCCACCCCGATGCTCCTGTCCTTTGCCTCCAACCCCGCCTGGGGCCTGATCACACGCCTGGGCGAAGCCCAGATCCTGCTGCCGGTGATGTTGCTCACCGCGGTCTGGATGACCCGGCGAGTGCCAAAAACGATGCCGGCGCCGGTGCACGGCCGCAGCGATCGCCGCAACGACGGCACCAACGACAGCCACACCGACGGCCGCCTCGGCGCCTTGGTGTGGCTGCTCAGCATGCTCGTTGCCGCGGCGCTGACCACCGTCAGCAAGGTCGCCTTCATCGGCTACGAAGTCGGCTTTGCGCCTTGGGACTACACCGGCTTCTCGGGCCACGCGATGTTTGCCTTCGTGGTCTGGCCGGTGCTGCTGGCGGTGATCGCCGGGCGCCGCGGGCCGGCTTATTTCGCGGCCGCGGCGGGGGTGCTGCTGGCGCTGGTCATCGCCGTCTCGCGCGTGAAAGTGCGTGCCCATTCGCCGGCCGACGCGCTGCTCGGTGGTGGGCTCGGCCTGGCCGCGGCGGCGGTCACGCTGGCCGTGATCTGGCGCCGCGGCGTCGGTGGCGGCTTCCCGATGTGGGCGCCGGTGTTGATGCTGGTCTGGTTTCTGGCCACGCCGTCGTGGGCACCGCACTCCCGCAGCCACGACCTCGTGACGCGGCTGTCGCTGGCCGTCTCGGGCCGGCCGCTGCCCTACACGCGCGCCCAGATGCACCACACCTGGCGCGCTCAGTTCAGCGCCGAAGGGCTGGCTTCGCGCGCCGCGGCCAGGACCAGCACGCGCTGAGGCGCGGTCTGCCAGGCCAGCCACCAACCCAGCGGCAATGCCGCATCGGTGGTCTCGAGTTCGGTGATCTGCAGGCCGTGTTGCAGGTGCCAGCTCGAATCGAACCAGCCACAGCCGGTGGCGGGCCCGAAATCGGCGTCGTCAGCGGGGTCGGCCACCACGGCCGGCGTGAGGTCAGGCACCGCCGCCGGCAGGCGCCGCCGCTGCGGCGCTCGGGTTCTGCAAAACGCGGGGAAGGTAAAACGCAGTGCTGTCATCGCGGGGCTCCATCCGGTCAAAGCGCCTGCCCATGCAGGCCATGACCGAATAGTCCGCTCGACCGCGCCGCGCGACCATCACCCCGACGGCGGCAGCGAAGGGGGCCCCCATGCGGGGGGACCGCCCCGGGGGGATCAGCGCGGGCGCAACAGATGGTCGCGGCTGCGGCAAGGCCGTCAGCCCGGCCGCGGGCGCGACAGCGTCGGCGTGTCCCAGGCCGTGGCGGCGATTTTCTCGCCCCACAGGTCGATCAGCACCGGCGTGCCTTGGTGCGCACGCAGCGCCGCTGCGCCGCGCACATAACCCAGGCCGACGCAGGCACCCGCCGCAGCACTCCAGCCGGCCGAGCTGAGTTCGCCGACCGGCGCACTGTCGATCAAAATCGCCTCGCCGCCCCAGAGGTAGGCCGCTGGATCGTCGACCACGAAATTCAGCAGCTTCTTGCTCAGCGGCTGGCCTTGCGACGCCAGAAGCGCCTCGCGGCCGATGAAGCCGCCCGGCTTGTCGAGCTTGACCGCAAACCCCAAACCAGCCTGCCAGGGGGTCTCGTCGGGGCCGAGTTCGTGCCCCCAGGCGCGGCGGCCAGCCTCGATGCGCAGCGCGTCCAGGGCGTAGTAACCGGCGTCGACGAGGCCACTCGGGCGGCCGGCGTCATCGGCCTGGCCGAGGCCGTGACCGCCGTCACGAAAACCGAGGCCGTCACCGGCCTCGTGCAGCGCGAGGTAAACATGGCGTGTCATTTCGATCGGCACGTAGAGCTCAAAGCCCGGGCCGCCGACATAACTCATTCGCGCAGCGCGCACGCGCGCCAGGCCGAGGTCGATCTCGCGGCTGTGCGAAAACTTAAAGCCCTGCGCCGACAAGTCGTCAGGGCTGACCCGGGCCAGTAGCTCGCGCGCCTGCGGGCCCATAAGCGACAGCACGCTGGTCAGCGCGCTGACATCGGTGATGACGACATTTTCAGCGGCGTCGATATGGCGCTCAATCCAGTCGCGGTCGCGTTGCGGCTGCGCCGACCCGGTGATGACGAGAAACCGCTCGGCGGCCTGGCGCAGCACGGTCAGGTCACTCTCGAAGCCGCCGCGCGGGTTGAGCATCGCGGTGTAGACCAGGCGTCCGATGGCGACATCGATGTCGTTGGCACACAGGCGCTGTAGCAGCGCCAACGCGTCGCGGCCCTGGACGAGCAGCTTGCCAAACGAGGTCTGGTCGAAGATCGCCACCGCTTCGCGGGTGGCGCGCATTTCGGCGCGCACCCAGGGCAGCCAGCCCGGTGTGCCCAGGCCGTCGGCAGGCCGCGTCGCCGCACCGGGTTTGAAATAGCTCACACGCTCCCAGCCGTTCTTGCTGCCGAACTCGGCGCCGCGGCCAGCGAGCAGGTCATACAGCGGCGAGGTGCGCAACGGCCGCCCGCTTTGCAGCTCCTGGCGTGGCCAGCGCATGGCGTAGTGCAAACCCAGCGTTTCGGCGGTGCGCTCGGCGAGCGCGCGGCGGTTCGCGGTGAAAGCGCCGAAGCGGCGCACATCCACATCCCACAGGTCACTCGGCGCCTGGCCATTGACGATCCACTCGGCGACCAGGCGACCGGCGCCACCGGCGTTGGCAATGCCGGCTGAATTGAAGCCGGCGCAGACAAAATAGTTGCGCAACTCTGGCGCCTCGCCGACGAGAAAATTGCCATCCGGTGTGAAGCTCTCGGGGCCGTTGAGCAGCATCTTCACCGGCGCGGTTTCGAGGCAGGGCGTGCGGTGAATCGCATTCAACATCAGCGGCTCGAACTGCGCCCAGTCCTCGTCGAGCAGCTGGAACTGGAACGACTTCGGGATCGGGTCGACCCGCCAGGGTTTGGCCTTGGGCTCGAAGCCGCCCATCAACAGGCCGCCGACTTCTTCCTTGTAGTAGATAAAACCGTCGGGGTCGCGCATCACCGGCAGCATCGGGTGCACGCCGGCGATCGGCCCGGTGACGATGTAGAAATGTTCGGCCGAATACAGCGGCACATTGACCCCCGCCAGCGCCCCGAACTGGCGCGCCCATTGGCCGGCACAATTGACGACAACATCGCAGCGGACTTCGCCGCGCACTTCACCATCGACCCCGTCTTGCAGCGTGCGCACACCGGCGACCCGCCCGCGCTCGACCATCACTTCGGTGACCTCGACGCCTTCTACGATTTTCACGCCTTGGCTGCGTGCGCCCTTGCCGAGTGACATCGTCAAGTCGGTCGGGTTGGCGCGGCCATCGCCGGGGATCCAGATCGCGCCGTTCAAGTCGTCGCTGCGCATCACCGGGTACAGATCGCCGGCTTCGCGCGGCGTGATGAGCTCGACCTCAACCCCGAAGCTGCGCGCCAGTGCAGCCTGCTTTTTGAACACCTGCCAGCGCTGCGGCGTGCGCGCGACGTTGACGCTGCCGCAGGCTTTCCAGCCGGTGGCCAGGCCGGTCTCGGCTTCGAGCCGGCTGTACAGATCGATGCCGTAGCGGCTCATCTGCGTCATATTGCGGTTCGGCCGCATCTGGCCCACCAGGCCGGCGGCATGCCAGGTCGTGCCGCAGGTCAGCCGGCCCTGCTCGAGCAGCAACACGTCAGTGATGCCGAGCTGGGCCAGGTGGTAAGCGGTGGAGCACCCGGCGATGCCACCACCGACGATGACGACGCGGGCGTGGGTTGGCAAGGTCATCGGTGTTCGCAGGCTGTCAAGCCAGCCGCAGCGCAACCACGCCGAGCACCACGACCAGCGTGCCGAGCGCGCGCTGGAGGCCGAACTTCTCTTTGAGCAACCAGGTGCCCAGCAGCGCGGCAAAGAGCACCGAGGTCTCACGCAACGCGGCCACGCTGGCCACCGGCGCGACGGTCATCGCCCACAGCGCGATCCCGTACGAGCCGATCGACGCCGCGCCGCCGACCGCCGCCAGCGGCCAGCGGCGGCGCGCGTAAACCAGGATCGCGCGGCGGCCGGCGGCGTCGCGGCGCAAGTAGACCAGCGCCGGATAGGGCAGGCCGTCGAGCACAAACAGCAGCGTGACGTAGGCCAGCGCGCTGTGCCCGGCGGCCACGGTTTCGCGCACGCCCTTGCCGTCGACGAAGGTGTAGACAGCGATGATCAAGGCGTTGGCAAAAGCGAAGGCCAGCGCCTTGTGGTGGTGCAGGGTCTGGCCCGGGTGCGCCAACCCAACCAGCGCCACGCCCAGCGTGATGCCGACGATGCCGGCCCAGGCGCCAGCGCTCGGCGCCTCATCGAGCACGGCCGCGCTGCCCAGCGCCACCAGCAGCGGCGCCAGGCCGCGCATGATCGGGTAGGTCAGGCCAAGCTCGCCATGCTCGTAGGCCCCGGCCAAGGCGATGTAGTACCCGATGTGAATGACCAGCGAAGCGGCAACAAAGGGCAGCGCCACCAGCGGCGGCAGGCCGACGACCAGCAGCAGCGGCAGCGCCACCAGCGCGCCCAGCGCATGCACCAGCGCGGTATCGAGGGCCTTGTCGCCGCTGGATTTGACGAGCGCGTTCCAGCCTGCGTGCAGCACCGCGCCACTGAGCACCGCGAGCATCACCGGCCCGGTCAGCGCCATCATCGCCTCGGCTCGTCGGCCTCGAGCGGGCCGAGCACCGAATGGCGCAGCCGCGATTTTGTCAGCGCGCCCGCCGACTCGAGGATCGGATAGGCGCTGGAGCAGATGTGCGAGTTGATGCGCTTCAAATCGCTGATCAGGTCCAGGTGCAGCGAGCTGGTTTCGATGCTCGGTGCCGACCGATCCTGCAGGCGCACGATATGGGTCGCAGCGTATTCGCGTTCGAGGTCGCCGAAGCGGGTCTTCTCTTCGAGCAGCCGGCGAGCATCACGCAGGTCGCCGTCGAGGAAGACGCCCATGCCCAGCCGCAGGTTGGCCACCAGGCGCTCGTGCAGGTGGCATATCTCGGCCATGCCGGCGTCGGAGAAGCTGCGCTTGGGCCGGATCTTCTTGTCTTCCAGGTCCTGCAGGACACGCTCGATGATGTCGCCGATCTGCTCCATATTGATGGTGAATGACATCACGTCGGCCCAGCGCCGGCCCTCGCGCTCGGACAGCGCCTCGCGCGAGACCTGGGTCAGGTAGAGCTTAATTTCGGTGTACAGCGCATCAACTTCGTCGTCGAGCTTGCGCAGCCTCTCGGCCAGGTCCAGGTCGTTGTCGCGCAGCACCGCCAGAATGCCACGCAGCATCGTCTCGACCACGTCGGCCTGGTGCAGTGCCTCGCGCGCCGCGCAGCTGATCGCCAATGAGGGTGTCGCCAGCGCCGACGCATCGAGGTGCTGCGGCCGCTCGGTGCCGCTGCGCGCTGGCGCCGGGAACCAGCGTTCGAGCGCCCGCGCGAGCGGGCCCGTGAAGAGGATGAAGGAGGCCGCCAGCAACAGGTTGAAAGCGAGGTGGAAGGCCACCACCTGCTGCTGCACCGTCGTCAGCCAACGCGGCAGTTCGTCGTTGACCAGCCGCAGCAAGGGCAGCATCAGCAGGCAACCCGCCGCCTTGAACATCAGATTGCCGATCGGCAGGCGGCGCGCTGCGATCGGGCTGCGTGCGGTTGACAGCAGGGCCAGCACGCCGCTGCCGATATTCGCGCCCAGCACCAGGCCGAGTGCCGCCGCCAGCGGCAACATGCCCGAGCCGGCCAGGGTCGCGGTGAGCAGCACGATCGCCAGGCTGGAGTACGACAACACGGTCAACACGGCGCCGACGACGATATCCAGCAACACCTCGTTGGGCAGTGCCACCAGCAGCGCACGCACCACCGGCGACTCGATCAGAGGCCGCGTGTGCAGCACGATCAGCTGCAGCGAAAGCAGGATCAGCCCGAGGCCGATCGCGACCCGGCCGAGATGGCCCGCGGTGGTCTTGTCGCGCCCGATATAGAGCACCACGCCGACAAAAATCAGCAGCGGCGACAGCCACGACAGGTCGAACGAAAAAACCACCGCCATCAGGCTGCTGCCGATGTCGGCACCGAGCATCACCGCCAGCGCCGCGCTCAGCGGCACCAGGTTGCGGCCGAGAAAGGACGACATGATCAGGCCGGTCGCGGTGCTCGACTGCGCCAGGCTGGTCACGCCCACGCCGGCGAGCAGCGCTGTGGTGCGCGAGCCCATGCTGCCGGCCAGCACGCGGCGCAGGTTTTCGCCGAGCACGCGCAGGATGCCGGTGCGCACGATCTGGGTGCCCCAGACCAGCAACGCGATCGCGGCAAGCAGATTCAGGAGGTGAATCATTCCGCGGACCGGGGCCGTTTGGGCGTCAGGCGCTCAGCCCCAGGGCAGACTGTAGGTCTTCAGATTGGTAAAACTCTTCATCGCTTCCTGGACCCCTTCCTTGTAGCCCAGGCCCGAATCCTTGATGCCGCCAAAGGGCGTGAGTTCGAGCCGGTAACCCGGCACCTCGCGCACATTCACGGTGCCGACATGGAGCTCGTTGACAAAACGCGTGATGACATCGGCGCGGTTGGTGCACAGCGCCGACGACAGCCCGTAGGCGGTGCCATTGGCGATCTCGATGGCCTGGTCGACATCGCTGAAGGTCATGATCGGCGATACCGGGCCGAAGGTCTCTTCGCGCACCAGGGTCATCTTGGGGTCGACGCGGTCGAGCACCGTCGGCGCGTACAAGGCGCCGTCGCGCTGGTTGCCCAACAGCAGCCGCGCGCCCTGCGCCACGGCTTCGTTGACACGCGCTTCAAACAGGCGCGCGGCGGCCTCGTCGATGACGGTGCCCATCTCGACCTTCGGGTCGAGCGGGTCGCCGAAGGTCCAGGCGCGCGAGCGCTCGACGACGAGGTCGGTAAACCGCTCGGCCACCGCCTGGTGGACCAAGATCCGCTTCACCGCCGTGCAGCGCTGGCCGGAATTTTTGTACGAGCCCTGCACCGCCAGCGCAGCGGCCTCATCGAGATCGGCATCGTCCATCACGATCAGCGGGTCGTTGCCGCCAAGCTCGAGCACGATGCGCCGGTAGCCGGCTGTGGCGGCGATGTGTTTGCCGATCGCGACGCCGCCGGTGAAGGTGATCAGGTCGACATCGGCGTTGGTCAGCAATTCGTCGGCGATCTCCGCCGGGTCGCCAGTGATCACGCTGAGCATCGGCGGCGGCAGCCCGGCTTCGTAGAGCAAGTCGGCGAAGTACAGCGCCGACAGCGGCACCTTTTCAGACGGCTTGAGGACCATGCGGTTGTTCGTCGCCACCGACGGCACGACCTTGTGCGCGACCTGGTTCATCGGGTGATTGAACGGGGTGATCGCGCTGATGACGCCGAGCAGCGGCTCGCGCTGGGTATGCACCCGCCGCTTGCGGCCATGCGGCGTGATGTCGCAAGAAAAGGTCTGCGCATCGTCGCCGAGGCAGGCGTTGGCGCCGAACATCAGCACGTCAGCGACGCGGCCGGTCTCGTAGATCGCGTCCTTCATCGACAGGCCCGATTCGGCCGAGATCAGCGCCGCGACGCCCTCGCTGCGCTGGCGCACCAGCGCCGCCGCGCGGTTGAGGATATTGCTGCGCTCGAAGCGGCTCAGGCTGGCCCGGTAACGCTTGCCGATATCAATAGCGCGACGGACATCGTCAACCGTCGCTTTGGGCACCGCGCCGATGCACTCGCGGGTATACGGGTTGTGGACCCGGATGACACGGTCGCCGCCGCGCTCACCACCACGATCAGCGCCGACCTTGTCGCCGGCAATGCGCAGGGATTCGACGAGCATCGCCGTCACTGGGCGCGGTTGAGCGCCAGGTCAAAAGCGTCGAAGTTGCGCCAGCGGCGGCTCTCTTCGAGGCCGGTGATGGCGCGGTTGATGATCAGCGGCACGCGCTGCTCGGAGACACCCCCATGCGAGCGCAGCGGCACCTCGAGCGCTGACAGGTCATGCCGCGCCAGCGCGGTGCCGATGACCACCGAACGCTGCGCGACGACCACCAGGTCGCCGATGCGGTCGGCCGGCAACTCATACGCCACCGCCGCTTCGGCCCGGGTCAGCACCCGCTCGATGCCGCGCAGTGCGGCGATGCGCGCCGCCGCACCTGCGACGTCTGACGCCGGCAGGTAGACGGTGGCAAACGAACCCAGCGCGCCGTGGTGCACGACATAGGGGTCGGTGATCGGCAGAATCGTGCGCGCGCGAGCGGCGCCAAACCAGTTGTCCAGACGGTCTTGCAGGTAGATGACGTCCGGCGTGCCGTCCATCTTGGTCTTGGCGTTCATGCCATGGTCAGCGGTCAGCGCGATCACGCAGCCAAGCTCGTCGAGCGCCGCGAGGTAACCGTCCATCATGGCGTAGAAAGCATTCGCGCCGGCGGTGCCGGGGGCATGCTTGTGCTGGACGTAGTCGGTGGTGGAGAGGTACATCAGGTCGGGTCGTTGGCTGCGCATCAGGCGCACACCGGCGGCGAAGACAAACGCCGACAGCGCCGCGCTGTAGACATCGGGCAGCGGAAGGCCGACCAGCGCCAGCACCTCGTCGATGCCGTTTTCCGCCCGCGTCGCGGCGTCGGCGTGTTCGGCCGAGAAGCAGATGCTGCCCAGCGTCAGGACGATGCCGTGCCCGAGCAGCCGGCGCAGCTTGTCCTTGGCGGTGATCACCGCGCAACGCTGCCCGGCAGCGGCCAGCGCGGCCAGGATCGTCGGCGCGCGCAGCCACTTCGGGTCATTCATCATGACCTCGGTGCCGGTCTCGACATCCAACAGATAGTTGCCGCAGATGCCGTGCACTGACGGTGGCACGCCGGTGACGATCGACAGATTGTTCGGATTGGTGAAGCTCGGCACGACGCAGTCGGCGATGAGCGCGGTACCGCTGGCCAGGGTGCCGCGCAGCCAGGGCATGAAGCCGCCGGCCACCGCCTGGGCCAGGTAGTCGGGCTCGCAGCCATCGACGCAGACGACCACGGTGGGCTGGCGCGGCAGCGCGTAGCGGCGGCCATTCACGTCAACCTTCACTTCAGCACCCACTTCAGCACCCACTTCAACATTCGCCTCAGGCATGGATCGCTTTGCGCGCCGCGCCGGCCGCCCTGGCCCCCTTGGCCGGCGGCAGCGCGGCGCTGTTGTTGCGCAGCGTGCGGTCTTTGCTGTCGATGACATGCCGGCGCATCGCCAGGCCGGCCGCGTCAGCGTCGCCGCTGGCGATGGCTTTGACGATCGCACGGTGCTCGCCGGCCGAGACCGGCAACAGCTTGGTCTCGAGCAAATTCAGGCGCCTGAACAGCGACAGCTCGTTGATCAGGCGGCGGTACAGCGCGCTGAGCTTGCGGTTGCCGCTGAAGTTGACCAAGGCGTCGTGGAACGCCAGGTTCAGCAGGTGGTAGCCATCGGCGTCGCCCGCCTTGCCGGCCTTTTCCATCGACTCGACCATCACCCGCAGCTGGCGCAACTGCTCGGCGGTGATGCTCTGTGCGAGGCGGCGGCCGACGGCCTCGTCCATCATCGCGCGCAGGTCGTAGATTTCCATCGCCTCGTCGAGCGGGACGCTGCGCACGAAGACGCCGCGGTTTTTTTCCTGCCGTACCAGGCCCGCCTCTTCGAGCATGCGCAGGGCCTCGCGCACCGGGCCGCGCGAGACCCCCAGCGCAGCGGCCAGCGCGGCCTCGTTGAGCTTGGCGCCGGGCCCGAGTTCGCCCTCCACGATGCGGCGTTCGATCTCGCCTTGCACCACCGAGGTCAATGAACTCGACTGCAGCAGCGCAATGGTCGGGTGGGTTGCGGCAGACATGGATCGATTGAACCGCCACAAAAGTATATTGTCAACAATCGGCAAACTACCGTTGACAGCGTTGAAAGCCGCGGGCTAGATTGGCCCCGCCCCGGCCGCCGTCGCCACCGTCATCGTGCTGTCACGATGCGGCCACATTCGGCGCGACAAGCTACGCGGTCATGCCCACCATCCCGAAGAGGAGCCCTGCCATGCGCATCCCTGGATCTCTGGCCCTTGCCGGCGCGATGCTCGCGCTGTCGCTGGCCGCAACGGCCCAGACCAAGACCACTCTGTTGGTCTACACGGCCCTCGAAACCGACCAGCTCAAGGCCTATCAAGAGGGCTTCAATAAGGTCAACGCCGATATCGAGATCAAGTGGGTGCGTGACTCCACCGGCGTCATCACCGCCAAACTGCTGGCCGAAAAATCCAACCCGCAAGCCGACGCGGTGATGGGGGTGGCCGCATCGAGCCTGGCCCTGCTCGACCGCAACGGCATGCTTGAGCCCTACCGCCCGCTCAACGCCGACGCGCTGATGAGCAAGTACATCGACAAAAAGAACCCGCCGGCCTGGTTTGGCATGGATGTCTGGGGCGCGACGATCTGCTTCAACACCATCGAGGCGGCCAAAAAAGGCATCCCCAAGCCCGAGACCTGGAAGGACCTCCTCAAGCCGGTCTACAAGGGCCAGATCGTGATGCCCAACCCGGCCTCGTCGGGCACCGGCTTTTTTGACGTCACGGCCTGGCTCACGCTTTGGGGCGACGACAACGGCAAGGGCGGCGGCTGGAAGTACATGGACGCGCTGCACGAGAATATCGGCCAGTACACCCACTCGGGCAGCAAGCCCTGCAACATGGCCAGCGCCGGCGAGTATGTCGTCGGCATCTCGTTCGAGTACCGCGCCAACGCCAACAAGGCCAAGGGCGCGCCGATCGACCTCGTCTTCCCCAAAGAAGGCCTGGGCTGGGACCTCGAAGCCTTTGCCATCCACAAGGGCACCAAGAAGCTCGACGCCGCCAAGAAGCTCGCCGACTGGGCTTCGAGCAAGGACGCGATGCTGCTCTACGGCAAAAACTTTGCGATCACCGCGCAGCCCGGTGTCGCCGCACCGCTGGCCAATGTGCCCAAGGACTACGAGGCGCGGCTGGTCAAGATGGACTTCGCCGCCACCGCTGCCAGCCGCGAACGGGTGCTGGCCGAATGGACCCAGCGCTACAACGCCAAGAG
Source organism: Rubrivivax sp. (assembly GCA_031431555.1). Classification (GTDB taxonomy): domain Bacteria; phylum Pseudomonadota; class Gammaproteobacteria; order Burkholderiales; family Burkholderiaceae_C; genus Rubrivivax. The sequence goes on along the minus strand of JANPDN010000026.1, from coordinate 17,653 downwards.
CGAAAAGCGTTGAGCCTGTGGCCGGCGACGGCGGGCCCTACCTGCGGCTGAGGGGAGTCGCCAAAAATTTCGGCAGCTTCGCGGCGCTCAAGGGCATCGACCTCGACATCGCGCAGGGCGAGTTTGTCTGCTTCCTCGGCCCCTCGGGTTGTGGCAAAACGACCCTTCTGCGCATCATCGCCGGGCTCGAAGTGCAGTCCGCCGGGCGCATCGAGCAGCGCGGCCGCGATATCTCGACGCTGCCGCCGGCCGCGCGTGATTACGGCATCGTATTCCAGTCGTATGCGCTGTTCCCCAATCTCTGTGTCGCCGACAACGTCGCCTATGGCCTGGTCAACCGCAAAACACCCCGGGCCGAAGTCCAGTCACGGGTGAGCGAACTGGTCGCACTGGTCGGCCTCCCCGGCAGCGAGCGCAAATTCCCGAGCCAGTTGTCGGGTGGCCAGCAGCAACGCATCGCGCTGGCGCGGGCGTTGGCCACCAAGCCCGGCCTGCTGTTGCTCGACGAGCCGCTGTCGGCACTCGACGCCATCGTGCGGGTCCACCTGCGCGCCGAAATCCGCAGCCTGCAGCGCAAACTCGGCGTGACCACGATCATGGTCACCCACGACCAGGAAGAGGCGCTGTCGGTGGCCGACCGCATCGTCGTCATGGACCAAGGTTCGATCGAGCAGCTCGGCACGCCGATGCAGGTCTACCGCGACCCGGCGACCCCTTTTGTCGCCGACTTTGTCGGCCGCATCAATGCCCTGCCGGCGCGGCTGGAAAGTGGCCACCGGGTTCGCGTCGGTAGCCGCAGTTTTGACTGCGCCCACCGCGGCCCCGTCGGCAGCGAGGTACGCATTTATCTGCGCCCCGAAGACATCCTGGCGCGGCCGATCGTCGCCGGCGACTCCAACGTCTTCGAAGCCGAGATCGACAAGATCGAATTCCTCGGCTCGTACTGCCTGGTGCGGGTGCGCAGCGCTGAGCTGGGCGAGCACAGGCTGACGGTTTATCTGTCGCTGAATTTTCTCGCCGAGCGGCAGCTCGAAGTCGGCGGCCGGCTGCCGCTGCGCCTGCTGCCCGACCGCATGAGGCTGTTCTGATGCTCGCCACGGCGGCAGCGGCCAGCGGCGGTGCGGTGCACCAGCGCGCGCATTGGACCGACCGCATCGCGCAGGCCGGGCTGGCCCTGGTGGCACTGGCGCTGCTCGTATTTCTGGCCGCGCCGCTGGCCGCGATCCTGCTGCAATCGTTCGAAGACAGCGACGGCCGCTTTGTCGGCGTGCACAACTTTGTTGCCTATGCGCGCACGCCGGCCTTGCTCGATTCCTTGTTCAACAGCCTGTGGGTCTCGGCGCTCGTGACGCTGGTCACGATGCCGCTGGCCTTCATCTTTGCCTACGCCCTGACACGCAGCCGGATGCCGTTCAAAAACGCCTTCCGCGCGCTGACCCTGGTGCCGCTGCTGGCACCCTCGCTGCTGGCCGCGATCTCGCTGATCTACTGGTTTGGCAACCAGGGCGTGCTCAAGGGCCTGATGCAGGCCGTCGGCATCGAGCAGATCTACGGTGCGCCGGGCATCGTGCTGGCCGAGATCTTCTCGGTCTTCCCGCATGCGCTGATGATCCTCGTCACCGCGTTGACGCTGGCCGACGCGCGCCTGTACGAAGCCGCTGATGCGATGGGCACCAGCGCCGCGCGCAAGTTCTGGACGATCACCTTGCCCGGCGCCAAATACGGCCTCATCTCGGCAGCGCTGGTGACCTTCACGCTGGTCATCACCGACTTTGGCATCCCCAAGGTCATCGGCGGCAATTTCAACGTGCTCGCCACCGATGTCTTCAAACTCGTCATCGGCCAGCAGGATTTTCAGCGTGGCGCGGTGGTCGCGCTGCTGTTGCTGGCCCCGGCGCTGCTGACCTTCGCCGTCGACCACTGGGTGAGCCAAAAACAGACCGCGATGCTGAGCGCGCGCGCGGTGCCCTATAGCCCGAAGTCGGTGCCGGCTTACGACGCGCTGATGACCGCTTACTGCTGCGCCGTCGCGCTGCTGATCCTGGCCATGCTCGGCATGGCCGTGTTCGCTTCATTCGCCAGCTTCTGGCCGTACAACCTGCAACCCAGCCTGCGCCACTACACGATGGGCCTGGTCGATGCCGAAGTCGGCGCGGCCTTTGTCAACAGCCTGATGGTGGCCGCCGGCACCGCGACGATCGGCACCGCGGTCGTCTTCGTCGGTGCCTACCTGCTCGAAAAGACCAAGGGCCTGACGGCGCTGCGCAGCGCCCTCAGGCTGCTGGCGATGTTGCCGATGGCCGTACCCGGCCTGGTGCTCGGGCTGGGCTACATCTTTTTCTTCAACGCCCCGGCCAATCCGCTGGGCGGGCTGTACCACACCATCACCTTGCTCACCGCCTGCACCATCGTGCACTTCTACACCACCGGCCACCTCACCGCGGTCACCGCATTGAAGAGCCTGGACGCCGAGTTCGAGTCGGTCTCGGCGTCGCTCAAGGTCCCGTTCTACAAGACCTTCTGGCGTGTCACGCTGCCGATCTGCACCCCGGCGCTGGTCGATATCGCGCGCTACTTCTTCATCAACGCGATGACCACCATCTCCGCCGTGGTCTTCCTCTACGCGCCAGAAACCAAGGTCGCATCGATCGCGATCCTGAACCTCGACGAAGCCGGCGAAATCGGCGCCGCCGCGGCGATGGCGGTGCTGATCGCGGCGGCCAACCTGGTCGCCACCTTGCTCTTCATGGCCTTGGGTTGGTGGGTCGATCGGCGCACCCAGGCGTGGAAAAAAACCTGAGCCCGGAGACCCCGATGGACCGCGACCCCATTTTGCTGACCCCCGGCCCGCTGACGACGACGCTGCGCACCAAGCTGGCGATGCTCAAGGACTGGGGCTCCTGGGATGCCGACTTCAACGCTTTGACCGCGCAGTTGCGGTCGCGCCTGCTCGACGTCGTGCATGGCCACGACGGCCATGTCGTGGTGCCCCTCCAGGGCAGCGGCACCTTCAGCGTCGAGGCCGCAGTCGCCACCGTGGTGCCGCCCGGTGAACGAGGCGGCCATGTGCTGATCCTGGACAACGGCGCCTATTGCAAGCGCGCCGCCCGGCTGACGCAGATGATGGGCCGGCGCGTCAGCATCCTGCCCTTTGCCGAAGACGCGCCGGTAGCGGCGGCAGCGCTCGACCAGCAGTTGCTGGCCGACCCTTCGATCAGCCATGTGATCCTGATCCACTGCGAAACCGGCACCGGCGTGCTCAACCCGCTGGCCGAAGTCGCGGCGGTCTGCGAGCGGCATGGCAAGGGCCTCATCGTCGATGCGATGAGCTCATTCGGCGCGCTGCCGATCGACGCCCGCGAACTGCGCTTCGACGCGCTCGTCGCGGCCAGCGGCAAATGCCTCGAAGGGGTGCCCGGCATCGGCTTCGTCGTGCTGCGCAAATCGATACTCGAGCACTGCGCGGGCAATTCGCAGTCGCTGGCGATGGACCTGCACGACCAGCACCTTTATATGGAAAAGACGACCCAGTGGCGCTTCACGCCGCCGACGCATGTGGTAGCCGCGCTGGCCGAGGCGTTGACGCAGTATCTCGAAGAAGGCGGCCAGCCGGCGCGGCTGGCGCGATATGCCGACAACTGCCGGATCCTGATCGACGGCCTGGCGGCACTCGGCTTCAAGCCGTTTTTGCGCCCCGAACTGCAGGCGCCGATCATCGTCACCTTCCACGCGCCAGCCGATCCGCGCTACGACTTCAAGCGCTTTTACGCGGCCTGCAAAGCGCGTGGCTTCATCCTCTACCCGGGCAAGCTGACGCAATGCGAGACCTTCCGTGTCGGCTGCATCGGCGCCATCGGCGGCAACGAAATGCGCCAGGCGGTGAATGCGGTACGTGAAGCGATGGCCGAGTTGGGGCTGGCGGTTTAGTGCCTGGTTGCATCGGCTTGGCTGACCGACCGACCGATCGACTGACAATTGCCCGGATTGAAAAGGACAAGCCATGGTCAAGCCGTTGAAAGAACACCCCGCCGTTACCGCCGTGCGCCAAAGCGGCGCAAACAAGGTCAAGGTGGCGTGCAGCGATATCGACGGCGTGCTGCGCGGCAAGCTCCTGCACAAAGACAAATTTCTCAGTGCCGTCGAAGGCGGCTTCGGCTTTTGCGACGTCGTCTTCGGCTGGGACTCCTCGGACCAGTGTTACGACAACACCCAGGTCACCGGCTGGCAGCATGGCTTCCCCGATGCGCTGGCGCGGCTCGACCTCGGCACCGCGCGCCGCGTGCCCTGGGACGGCAACGTGCCGTTTTTCCTGGGCGAGTTTGTCAATGCCGACGGCACGCCGTTTGCGGTCTGCCCGCGCCAGACGCTCAAGCGGGTCTTGAAGCGCGCCGAGAAGCTTGGCCTGATGCCGATGGCGGGCATGGAGTTCGAGTGGTTCAATTTTGCCGAGACGCCACAAAGCTGGGCGGCCAAGAAGGGCGTCGGCCCGGAAACGATCACCCCGGGCATGTTCGGCTATTCGCTGCTGCGGATGGCCGACAACCCGGGTTTTTTCAATGCGCTGATGGACGAGATGCTCGCCTTTGGCGTGCCCATCGAGGGCCTGCACACCGAGACCGGCCCGGGCGTGTATGAAGTCGCCATCACTTTCAGTGAAGCGTTAGAGGCCGCCGACCGGGCGATCCTGTTCAAGACCGGCGCGCGCGAAATCGGCAAGCGTTTTTCGATCATGCCCAGCTTCATGGCGAAGTGGAACCAGCACCTGCCGGGCTGCTCGGGCCATATCCACCAGAGCATGAGCGACGGCAAGACGAACCTGTTCTACGGCGCCAAAAGCAAACGCTCGATGAGCCCGCTATTCGAAAGTTATCTCGCCGGCCAGGTCAACTGCCTGATGGAATTTGCGCCGATGTTCTGGCCCACGATCAACAGCTACAAACGTCTGGTCGACGGCTTCTGGGCGCCGGTCAAACCGACCTGGGGCCTGGACAATCGCACCGCGAGTTTCCGCGTCATCGCCGGCAGCGCGAAGGCTACGCGGCTCGAAACGCGCTGCCCAGGCGCCGACGTCAACCCCTACCTGGCAATGGCCGCGGTCATCGCCGCCGGCCTGGATGGGGTTGAGAAGGGCCTCAAGCTCACCACGCCGCCAATCACCGGCACCAACCAGGGAGCAGAGAACATCCCGCGTGCGCCACGCTCGCTGCTCGAGACGACAAAAACTTTCCGCGCCAGCGAAATCGCCCGCGACTGGTTTGGCGATACCTTCGTCGACCACTTTGCCGCCACCCGCGATTGGGAGTACCGCCAATGGCAGGACGCAGTCACCGACTGGGAATTGAAGCGCTATTTCGAGATCATCTGATGAACGCCATCACCCGCTTTTCATTCCCGACCCCGATCGCCTTTGGCGTCGGGGCGCGCAAACTGGTTGCCGACCACCTGCTTGAGCAGGGTTTGCGCCGGCCGCTGATCGTCACCGACCGCGCGCTGGCGGCGTTGCCGGTGACGGCCGAATTCAAGGGCCATCTCGGTGGTCTCGAGGTCGCGGTTTTTGACGGCGTATTTGGCAATCCGACCTGTGCCCAGGTGATGGCCAGCGCGGCGGCGTTCAAGGCGCACCAGGCCGACTGCGTGATCGGCTTTGGTGGTGGCGCCGCGCTGGATGTGGCCAAGATCGTCGGCCTGATGGCGATGCACGAAGGCGACGTGCTCGAGTATGTCTGGGACCACCCGCAGGTGCGGCCGATCACGCAGCCGCTGCCCTACTTCGTGGCCCTGCCGACGACGGCCGGCACCGGCAGCGAAGTCGGCCGCTCGGCGGTGGTGTCGGAGAACGACAGCCACAACAAGCGCACCGTCTTCAGCGCCAAGATCCTCGCGCGCATGGTCTTCGCCGATCCCGAACTGACACTCGCGCTGCCGCCGGCGATCACCGCGGCGACCGGCATGGATGCCCTCACGCACAACATCGAGAGCTACCTGTCGCCGGCCTACCACCCGCTGTGTGACGGCATCGCGCTCGAAGGCCTGCGCATCGGCGCGCGTGCGCTGGCCACCGCGGTGCGCGAGCCGGCCAACCTGCAGGCCCGCGCCGAGATGCTGATGAGCTCGATGATGGGCGCAATCGCGTTCCAGAAAGACTTAGGGTCGGTCCACGCCTGCGCCCACGCGCTGGGCGCCGTCTGCGACCTGCACCATGGGCTGGCCAATGCCTTGATGATCGACACCGTACTGGCCTGGAACCACGAAGCCGTGCCGGCCAAATTTGATGCGCTCGCGCAGGCCGCGGGTATCGCTGTTGGCAGCGCTGGCGGTGGCGCTGCATTTGTGCCCTGGCTGCGCGAACTCAAAGCCCAGATCGGCATCGGCGGCGGCCTCGCCGCGCGCGGTGTCCGACCCGAACATTTGCCGCGCCTGGTCGCGCTCGCCGAACAGGATTTCACCAGCCAGACCAACCCGCGTCCGGCCAGCGCCGCCGACTACGAGCGCCTGTTCCTGGCTGCGATGTGAGGCGCGTGACGACCATGCCAGACCAACTTGCCATCGACAACCCCGCCACCGGCGCGCTGATCACCGTGCTCGCCGCCGACACCCCCGCCAGCGTCGCCGCCAAATGTGCCGCCGCACGCGCCGCGCAGCCGGGCTGGGCGCAGACGCCGCTGGCGCAGCGGCTCGACGTCATCCGGCGCTTTCGCGCGCTGCTGGTGGCCGAGGTCGACACCTTGGCCGCGACGCTGACACAGGAAATGGGCAAGCCGATCAGCCAGTCGCGCAACGAGCTCAACGGCCTGCTGCCGCGCATCGACTGGCTTGTCGACCAGACCCCCGCCGCGCTGGTCGATGAACAGGTCTTCGACGATGGCGGCATGCGCGAGCAGATCAGCCACGCCCCGCTTGGCGTGGTGGCCAATATCTCGGCCTGGAACTACCCCTATTTTGTCGGCTGCAATGTCATCCTGCCGGCGCTGCTGGCGGGCAATGCGGTGCTCTACAAACCGTCTGAGTTTGCGACCCTGACCGGGCTGCACATCACCCGCTTGCTGCACGCCGCCGGGGTCCCGGTGGATGTGCTGCATGCCGTGGTCGGCGCCGGCGATGTTGGCGCGGCGCTGCTAGACCAGGCCATCGACGCTTTGTCTTTCACCGGCAGCCACGCCACCGGGGTGCGCATCGCGCAAGCGCTGGCGCCGCGGCTGGTCAAGCTGCAACTTGAGCTCGGAGGTAAAGACCCGAGTTATGTGCGCGCCGACGCCGACGCCCGCGTCGCCGCCGAGAGCCTGGCCGACGGCGCGATGTACAACACCGGCCAAAGCTGCTGCGCGGTCGAGCGCATCTACGTCCACGAGCAGCTGTACGACGACTTCTTGGCGCAGTTTCTAGCCACCGTGGCCGGCTTCAAGGCGGGTGACCCGATGGCCGCCGCCACCTATGTCGGCGCCATCGCGCGTGCGCCCCAGTTGGCGCTACTCGAAGCGCAATGCGCCGATGCGCTGGCCCAGGGCGCGACTCGACATGGTGGCAGCGGCCAGCGCCTGCCGGGGCCGGGCAACTGGTTCATGCCGGCGGTCTTTACTAATGTCGACCACCGCATGGCGCTGATGCGCGAAGAGAGTTTTGGCCCCGTGATCGGGATCCAGAAAGTGCGCAGCGACGACGAGGCCCTGGCCTTGATGAACGACAGCCGCTACGGCCTCACGGCGGGGGTCTACAGCCGCGACGAAGCGGCGGCGCGCGCACTGCTGGCGCGGGTCAACGCCGGCAGCGTCTACTGGAACTGCTGCGACCGGGTCAGCCCGCGCCTGCCCTGGTCGGGCCACGGCGATTCCGGCCTCGGCCTGACGCTGTCGACCGCTGGCATCCAGGCCTTCACGCGGCCGAAGGCCTGGCATTTGCGCCAGCCGTGATGACCAACACGATGGCAGCAGCGACGGCAACCGCAACGGCCCCAGCGATAACAACCATGCCCCCAACCGCGACGCGCCTGGCGTTGTTCGACCTCGACCACACGCTGCTCGATGGCGACAGCGATGTGCTCTGGTGTGATTTTCTGATCCAGCGCGGCCTGCTCGACTGCGCCACCTTTGCCGCGCGCAACGAACAGATGGCGCGTGACTACCGCGCCGGCCAGGTCAGCGCGCTGGCCTTCTGTGAGTTTTATATCTCGACGCTGGCGGCGCGCAGCCGCAGCGACTGGGCGCCGCTGCGCAGCGCCTTTGCCGCCGAGGTCATCGCGCCACGCATCGGCCGTGCGGCACTGCGCCTGGTGCGCGAGCATCGAGCCACTGGTGACCTGCTGGTGCTGACGACGGCGACCAACCGCTTCATCAGCGAGCCCGCCGCGGCGCAGCTCGGCATCGACCATCTGATCGCCACCGAGTGCGAAACCGATGCCGCCGGCATCTTCAGCGGGCGCACGCTGGGCACGCTGAATATGCGCGAAGGCAAGGTCGAACGCCTGCACGCCTGGCTGCAAGCGCGCGGCATCGACTGGGCCGCTTGCGACGCCAGCTTCTACAGCGACTCGATCAACGACCTGCCGCTGCTGCTGGCCGTGCAGCGGCCGCTGGTGGTCAATCCCGACGCGCAACTGGCGGCCGAAGCAGCGCGCCGCGGCTGGCCGGCGCTCGACCTCCAGCACAGCCGGTGAACCGGCGCCCGCACGGCGACCGCCAAGCGGCGCCAGCGCAGGGTTCAACGAAACGCCGGCACGCCGATCACCAAGCGGTGCAACCAGGCCGCAAAGACCAACCAGGCCACGATGCCGACAGCCACCGCCAGCACCGTGCCGGCCAGCGTACCTGCCGGGTAGACCGTACCGGCAGCACGATCACGCCCGCGTGCCGAGCGGAAATTGAACACTGCCCAAAGCAAAAATCCGCCAAACAGCAGCAGGTCGGCCAGCGTGTTGTTGGCCAGCAGATGCGCGAAGGCCCAGACCTTGACGCCCAGCACCATCGGGTGGTGCAGCCGCGCCTTGATGCTGTTGCGGGGCACGTAGGCCGCGGCGAGGAAGATGAACGCGGCGAGGGTCAGCGGCGGCGCCAGATGCCGGCCCCAGGTCGGCGCGTCCCAGAGCACCGTCGGCTGCCCACGCGCGCTGGCGTAACCCCAGACGATGAGCCCCAGGCCGACCACTGAGGCCAGCGAAAACAGGCCTTTCCAGGTGTTTTCACCACGCGCTGCGATCTGCGCTGTGCGCCAGTCGTCGGCGACGATGCGCACCGAATGCAGACCCAGAAAGATGATCAGGCCGAGAATCAAAAAACCCATGCTGCTGCTCCTTGTTGGCGCTTACGGCGCCTGTGTCCGGGGATTCTGGCGCAGCCGTCGCGGCCAGCGGGCCGGCAGGCGCAAACCGCACGTGCAAACCGAATACGCAAACCGCTTGCGGACTCATTCAAATCGTTTGCCCCGCGCCAGCAACTCTGGCGTGCCGATCAGCGCGTTCAGCGCATCAAAATCGAACATGCGCTCACGCCAGGCCGCGGTGCTGCCCTGGGCTTGCAGGTTGGCGTAGTAGCCCGAGAGGGTGTGCGCCACCGCGCGTGCGGTGCCCCCCGGAAAGATCACGATCCTGAATCCGATGGCGCCGAGTTCAGCCGCGCTGCGCAGCGGCGTGCGCCCGCCTTCGACCATATTCGCCAGCAACGGCAAGCGCTGCGCAAAACGCGCGCAGGCCGCCGCCATCTGCTCAGGCGACTGCAAGGCTTCGATGAAGAGTGCGTCGACCCCGCATTGCAGATAGGCCTCGGCGCGGTCGAGTGCCGCATCCGGCCCTTCGACACCCAACGCGTCGGTGCGCGCCAGGATCAGCGTGTCAGCACTGCGGCGGGCGTCGAGCGCGGCGCGCAGCTTGCCGCACATCTCGGCCACCGGCACCACCGTCTTGCCGTCGAGATGGCCGCAGCGTTTCGGGAATGTCTGGTCTTCGAGCTGGATCATCGCCGCGCCGGCGCGTTCGAATCCGCGCACCGTGCGCTGCACATTCAGGGCGTTGCCAAAGCCGGTGTCGGCGTCGACGATCACCGGCGTCGGCACCCGCTCGGTGATGCGTGCCAGCGTATCTTCGACTTCGCTGAAGGTCGTCAGGCCAATGTCTGACCGACCCAGGCGCGTGTACGCGATCGACGCGCCGGAGAGGTACAGCGCTTCGAAGCCGGCACCGTGCGCGATCAATGCCGACAACGCGTCGTAGACACCCGGGGCCAGCAGCGGCCGCGGCTCGGCAAGGCGGGTCTTCAGCGTCATCTTTTCTCCAGCAGCATTGCGACCGCGGTCTGGGCCGCGATGGCACCCCCGGCGACCGCGCTCAGCAGCCCGTTGCCGGACAGATAACCCCACACCGCATTGCCCGACACACCCCGCGCAGCGCCGCCGGCGGCGAGCAGGTTGGGCAGCGCCGAGCCGTCTTCGCGCAGCACGCGGCAATGCGCGTCGATATCGAGCCCGCCCTGGGTGTGGAAAAGCGCGCCGGTGACCTTGATCGTGTGCCACGGCGGCTGCAACCCGGTGCCGTGCAGGCTCGCCGTTAGCCGGTCGGCATCGCAGCCGATCAGCGCCGCCAGTGCCGCGACATCGGCGGCGTCGCGCACCGCCCCGGCCGCTTCGGCGCTCAGGAAGTCGGGGAAGCTGCGGCCCAGCGCAAGCAGGCGATCGTCGAAGACATTCCAGGCGATTGCGCCCGGCTGCGCCAGCACCTGCACCGAGGCTTCGGAGTAGCCCGCCGTTTCGTCGTGAAAGCGCTCGCCGCGGCTGTTGACCTGCACGCCGCCTTCGCTCATCAGGGCCCAGGAAATCAGCGCGCCCTGCGGCACCGCCCAGGAGCCATGGCCCTGGTAGCCGCCGAGATCGGCCGTGCGCGCGCCAAGCTGGCGGCCCCAGAGCAAGGCGCTGCCATCGTTGCCGGTGTGGCCGGCAAAGACCGCCTCTTGCATCTGCGGCAGCAGCTCTTGCACCAGCGTGCGGTTGCCGCCATAGCCGTTGCAAGCGAGCAGCAGGACCTCACACCCGAGATGCTCCAGGCGCCCGTCGGGCCGTTGCAGGCCGACACCGAGCACGCGGCCGCTAACGTCGCACCAGAGCTGTCGCACAAGCGCGTTGTTCAGCATCATCACGCCGGCCTGCAGCGCGGCGATTTCCAGCGCGGTGATCAGCGCTGCGCCGGTGCGCTGCTTGACGCTGTGCATGCGCCGCAGGCCGTGGCCGGGGTACAAAAACCCGTCGAGCAACTCGAAGTCCAGGCCATGCCGGGCCTGCAAGATATCGATTGCCGGGCCGATCGCGTGGGTGTACGCGGTCACCAGATGGGGCGCCGCCGAGCCCTTGGCCTTGGCCTGGATCTCGGCGGCAAATCGCGCGGCGCTGTCGCCTGTCACGCCCGCCGCCCGCTGCGCCGCGGTGCCTGCCGCCGGGATGAAACCCGAGGACAGCGCGGTCGACCCGCCAGGCGCGGCATCGCGCTCGAGCACCGCGCAGTCGATGCCGGCGTCGCGCAGCATCAGCGCAGCGGTCAGGCCGCAGGCGCCAGCGCCAACGATGAGCACCGGCAACTGCGGCGTGCCGGCGGGCAGGCTGCTGGCGGTGACGATCGTGGGCGCGATCGTTGGCATCGTCGCTGCGGTCGTCGCCGCCTCGGACTTGATCCCCATCGTCGTCATCCGCTTCGCGATCTCAAGCTCAGAAGCTCAAGCCGTCGGCCGGTGCAGATAACGCCCACGCGGCTTGCCGATGACCTGGCCGCCGTCGTAGATCTTCATGCCGCGCAAGAAGGTGCTGTCGACATGCGCCGACAGCTCCAGGCCCTGGAAGGGTGTGTACCCCTGGGTCGAAGGCGACGCCTTTGCGTCGATGGTCCAAGTGCGGGCCGGGTCGACGATCGCGATATCGGCGTCGAAGCCGACGGCGATATCGCCCTTGTGGTTGAGGCCGTAGCGCTGCGCCGGGTTCCAGCTCGTCACCCGCGCCATGTGGTTGTAGCCCATGCCGCGCCGGGTGCCTTCGCTGACCAACGCCGGCAGCAGGTATTCGGTGCCGCCGAAGCCGCTCTTGGCCATCCAAATATTGCCGAAGTAGCGCCTCGGAATTTTGGTCTCGTGGCGGCAGCAGGCATGGTCGCTGACGACCCAGTCGAGCTCACCGGCGAGCAGCGCTTGCCAAAGATATTCGACATCCTCGCGCGGGCGGATCGGCGGGTTGACCTTGGCCAGCTCGGCCGCCGGCGAAGTGATGTCCAGCATCAAGTGCCCGATCGTGACCTCGCGTTTGAAGTCGATATGCGGGAAGACATCGGCCATCATCAGCGCCGCCTGCACCGCCTTGCGCGAGCTCAGGTGCAGCAGGTTGATATTCGGCAGCGCGGTTTCGTTGGCCAGGTAAGCGGCGATGAATACCGCCAGGCCTTCGGAGTGCGGCGGGCGCGATGCGCTGTACGCCGCCAGGCCTTTCATCGACTTGTCCTTCTCGACGATTTTTGTGTACGCGGTCATGACTTCGGCGGTCTCGCAATGCAGCGACAGCGAGATCTGCGCGGCGCGCTCGGGCAGCCTTTCGCGCGCCGCCTGGATGCCCCGCATCACAAACTCAAAATGCGCCAGGTCGTAACGTTCGTCCTCGCCGATCATCAGAAAGTCGCGCTGTGTATTGCTCGCGCCATGCAGGCCGTGGGAGCCGTAGAACATGAAGATCTTGAAGCTCGCAACGCCGTGTTTTTCGATCAGCATCGGGATCTCGTCGATGTGCTGGCCGTTCATCGGCGCGAGGTGAAAACCGTAGTCGACGTGAAAGCGGTCGCGGCTCAACTTCAACACCTCGGGAAAGAACTTTTTGTACGGTCCGCCCTTGTTCAAGTAGTACTGCCCGGTGCGAAAGTAGTTCAGCGACGAAGTCACGCCGCCCATCGCCGCGGCCTTGCTCTCGCTCACCGCGTCTTCGGCCAGCGGTGAGTAGATGCCGCTGTGCATATGGGCATCTACCACCCCCGGAAACGCCAGCCGGCCGCGGCCGTCATAGACCTCTTTGGCGCTGCCGGCATCGATGCCCGGCGCGACCTTGGCGACCTTGCCGTCGAGCACCGCGATATCACCGTCATGCACAGCGTTGCCATGCGGGCGCACCACGCGCACGTTTTTTATCAAGAGGTCAAATTGGGGTTGTGTCATCAAGCACCTCGGGTGGAGTCGGGTATGGGTCGGGCGGCGAGCCGGGCTTTCAGCAGCGGCATCAGGCCGCCCGCTTCGACCTGGTCGATCAAGAAGCCGGGTATCGATTCGCAGCGCAGCTGCTGGCCATCGGCACGCAAGACCTCACCGGCGCGGGCATCGAAAGAAACCAGCTCGCCATCGTCGATCAGCTTTGCCTGCGGGCAGGTCAGCAGCAGCAGCCCGACGTTGAAGGCATTGCGGAAATACAGCCCGCTGAACGACGGCGCGATCACCGCTGCGACACCAAGATGCACGAGCACGCTGGCCGCCTGCTCGCGCGACGAGCCGATGCCAAAGTGCGCGCCGGCGACGATCACATCACCCGCGCGCGCCTCGGCCGCAAACGCCGGCCGCAGCGCGGCCAGGCAAGCGCGTGCGGTGACGTCGATGCCAAACTTCATGGTCGGCCCGGGCGCGAGCTGGTCGGTATCCACATCGTCACCGAGCCTCCACACCCGGTGCACAACGGCGCTCAAGACAACACCTCGCGCGCATCGCTGATGCAACCACGCAGCGCCGAGGCCGCCACCGTGAACGGCGATGCGAGATAAACCTGGGCCGACTCAGCGCCCATGCGGCCCTTGAAATTGCGCGCCGTCGACGAGATCACCGTGCTGCCTTCGGGAATCGCGCTGCCATAACCGGCGCAGGCACCGCAGGCGCTGGGCAACCAGGTCGCACCGGCTTCGCTGAGCAGCTTGACGATGCCTTCGCGGGCGGCCGCGTCGCGGTCGGCCACACTCGCTGGTGCAACGAGCAGCTGCACGCCGGGCGCGATGTGATGACCGGCGAGCACCCGCGCGGCGGCGCGCAGATCGTCGAGCTTGGCGCCGGTGCAGGCGCCGACATAAGCGATGTCGATCTTGGTCGGCTCGAGGTCGTCGACCGCACGCACATTTGCCGGGCTGTGCGGCAGCGCCACCTGCGGCGGCAAAGACGAGGCGTCGAAGTCATGCCAGACACCCGGCGCGTCTTCGTCGCTGTGCCAGGGGCTGAAATCCACATCCGGTGCGCCATGCGCCGCGAGCCAGCTGCGGGTGGTTTCGTCGGGCGCGACCAGGCCGACCTGCGCGCCAAGCTCGGCGCTCATATTCGCCAGCGTCATGCGCTCGGCCATCGGCAATGCGCGCACCGCCTCGCCGCAAAATTCAACCGCCTGGTACTGGCCGCCATTCAGGCCATGCCGGCCGATCATCAACAGCATCATGTCCTTGGCGCTGACGCCGTCGCTCAGGCGGCCGGTCCAGCGCATGAAGATCGTCTGCGGCACGCGCAACCAGATCTCGCCGGTGACGACGACGCCGAGCATCTCGGTGGCGCCGATGCCAAACATGTAGGCGCCAAAAGCGCCGCCAGTGGGCGAATGCGAATCACCGCCGACGCAGAACATGCCGGGCCGGATATGCCCGGCCTGCGGCACCACGACATGGCAGATGCCCAGGCTGTCGTAGACATGCGGCAGCGCCTGCTCGGCGGCCCATTCACGCGCGATGCGCACGATGCGGCGCGACTCTTCGTCGACCGCTGGCACATAGTGGTCGAGCACGAGCACGACCTTGTTTTTGTCCCAGATTTTCGCGCCCAGCTCGGCCAGCATTGGCTGCAACCGGCGCGGGCCGCTGGAGTCATGGAACATCGCCAGGTCGACCCGGCAGGTCACGATCTCGCCCGGCTGCACATGCGCGCGGCCGGCGGCATGCGCAACAAGTTTTTGCGCCAGCGTAGTGGGAACTGCGGTAGATTTCATGTGGCTTGCGCGGCGACCATCACAGCCCCAGATAGGCGCGGCGCAGGCCGTCGCTGGCGACCAGCTCGGCCGGCGTCCCGGCAAACGAGACGCTGCCGTTTTCGAGCACATACGCGCGGTCGGCGATCTCGAGCGACTGCGCGACGTTTTGTTCGACGAGCAGCACCGACAGGCCGTCGGCATGCAGGCGGCGGATCAAAGCAAACATCTCTTCGACGAGCAAGGGCGACAGGCCCAGAGAAGGCTCATCGAGGATCAACAACCGCGGCTCGGCCATCAGGCCGCGGCCGATGGCCAGCATCTGCTGCTCGCCGCCACTCATCGTGCCGGCCTTCTGCGTGCGGCGGTCTTTGAGCCGCGGGAAGATCACGAAGACACGCTCGAGGTTGTTGGCGCGCCGCTCGCGGGCGCGCGCAAACGAGCCGAGTTCGAGGTTCTCGAGCACCGTCAGATTGGGGAAGATTTTTCGCCCCTCGGGCACCTGGATCAGCCCGGCCGTGACCACATCGCGGTAGTGCATTCGTGTCAGGTCCTGGCCATCGAAGCGCATTTGCCCGCTCCAAGCCGGCAGCAGCGCGCAGACGGTCTGGTTCAGCGTCGATTTGCCGGCGCCGTTGCTGCCGAGCAGGGCCACGATCTCGCCGGTGCGGACGATCAGGTCGACCCCGCGCAGCACCTCGATGGCACCATAACCACCGCGCAACTGCTGCACTTCGAGCAGCGCCGGCGCGGCTGCGGGTTGGCCCGCGTGCTTGCCCATATTCATCCCAGCGCCACGTGCAACCGTGCCGCCGCACCGGGCCCCAGATACGCCTCGATGACCGCCGCGTCGGACGTGACTTCGGCCGGCGTGCCGGATGCGATGAGCTGCCCCTGCGCCAGCACCCAGACCTGCTCGGCGAGGTTCATCACCGCCTGCATGACATGTTCGATCATCAGCACCGTGACGCCGTCGGCGACGATCTGGCGCAGCACCGGCAGCATCTCGCCAATCTCCTGCGGGTTCAGGCCAGCGAGCACTTCGTCGAGCAGCAGCAGCTTCGGCGCGGTGGCCAAAGCGCGCGCGAGTTCCAGCCGCTTGCGGCCGGCCACCGTCAATTCGCCGGCGGGCTGGTCGAGCAGCGCCGCCAGGCCGACACGCTGCGCCACGACGTCCGCAGCGGCGAGCGCCGCACGCCGGCCGGGCAGATGCAGATGCGCGCCGACGGCGATGTTCTCGCGCACCGTCTGCGCCGCGAACGGCTGCACGATCTGGAAGGTGCGGGTCATGCCGTCGCGGGCATTGAGGTGCGGCGCGCGACCGGTGATATCGCGGCCGGCAAAGATGACGCGGCCGGCATCGGGCTTGAGAAAACCCGACGCACACGCAAACAGCGTCGTCTTGCCGGCGCCGTTGGGGCCAATGAGCGCGCTCAAGCGGCCGGGCAGCACATCGAAGCTCACGTCCTGCACCGCGCGCAGGCCGCCAAAAGCGATCGACAGGCCGGACACACGCAGCAGCGGCTCAGTCATGGCCGCGTCCCCGTCCCGGCCCACGCCCACGCCACACATCCCGCACGCTGCGCCCGACCCCCGACAGCCCACGCGGCACGAACATCACGATCAACACCAGCACCGCGCCGTAGATGACCATGTTCAAGCCCGGCAAGTTGCCAAACAAGTTGCGCGTGACCTCAGCCAGCAGATGCAACACCACCGCGCCGAGCAGCGGCCCCCACAGCGTGCCGATGCCACCGACGATGGCCGCCACCAGCGCTTCGACCGATGTCGCCGGGCCGAAGGCGATCGCCGGGTCGATGTACTGGAAGACCTGGACATAAAACGCGCCACCCGCGCCCATGAAACCGCCGGAGATGACGATCGCGCCGAGCTTGACGCGAAACGGATCAACCCCGATCGCGCGCGCCGCATCTTCGTTGTCGCGCACCGCCTGCAGCTGCGCGCCAAACCGCGAGTGCCGCAGCCAGGCGGTGACGAGCAGCGCGGCAGTGACGAACCCGAGCATCAGCGCGACATAACCCTTGCGCGAAGCAAACTGCATATTCGCCACCGACTCTTGCAGCGGCACCATCAGCCCGACGCCACCGCCGGTAAAACCCGCCGATACCGCGAGGATGCGGAAGACCTCGGCAAAGGCCAGCGTCACGAGCGCGAAATACGATCCCTTCAAACCGTAGCGGAAAGTGAGTGCGCCGACGAACAGGCCGATCAGCGCTGCCGCCATCACCGCCAGCGCGAAGGCCAGCCAGGGGTTGATTGAGTACGTGATCTGCGCAATCGCCTGGACATAAGCGCCGGTGCCAAAAAACAGCGCGTGGCCGAATGAAAACTGGCCGCCGTAACCGCCGAGGATGTTCCACGACTGCGCCAACAAGGTGGCGTAGAGGGCCATCATGATGAACGTTAGCCAGACGCCGGATTCGGTGGCGGCGGTGATGGCTGCGACGGCTGCGGCGAACGCGGCGATGGCGAACAAGTCTTTCATTGCGCGTCGGCCGCTGCGTCCGCTTTGGCGTGGGCGACCCCGTCCGCTTCGGCGAGGCCAGCGGTGTTGGCCCAGTTCGCTCCGTCAGAGTCGGGGGTGGGGGGGGGGCGGGGGGGGGGGGGGGGGGGTGGGGGGTTTGATTTGGGTGTGGAGGGGCCCGCGCCGCCCCCCCCCGCGCGCCCCCCCCCCCCCCCACCCCCCCCCCCCCCGCCGCCACCC
>JANPDN010000025.1:0-21182 GCA_031431555.1 Rubrivivax sp. | reverse complement strand
GGTAGCGCTTGCGCTGTAGCGCGCAGCGCCGCGGCGGGGGCGGCCGGGATAGTTTTGTGGAATTCTTACGCACTCCGCGGGGCCACCCCCGCGCCGACTCTGCGAGCAGTGGCGTTGGCGTTCCAACCGGTACCGATATGGCGCATTGACTTGGACTTTTCAGCACCCAGGCCGCCACCGGCTCAGCCGGGGTTGGGGTGGCCGGCGTAGGGCGTAAGAATTCCACAACCGAAGCCGGCCACCCCAATCCCGGCTGCGAGGACAAGCCCCGTCAGGAGTGCGCACTTTCAGCGCCATATCAATCAACGTCAACGCGCCGCAAGCCGCCCGCGGTCTGATGAAGCACCTACGCGCGACCGAGGACAAGCCCGCATCAATCGTCCGCCGCCGGATCCAGATCCGGAAACAGCACGCTCGTAAATCCAAGCTTGCGCAGGTCGGTCATGCGCGTGGGGTACAGGCGACCGATCAGGTGGTCACATTCATGCTGCACGACGCGGGCGTGGAAGCCGCTGGCTTCACGCTCGATGGGCCGGCCCTGCGGGTCGAAGCCGGTGTAGCGGATCTGCGTGAAGCGTGGCACCACGCCGCGCAGACCGGGTACCGACAGGCAACCTTCCCAGCCTTCTTCGGCGGCATCCGACAGCGGCGTGATCTTCGGGTTGATGAGCACCGTCTTGGGCACCGGCGGCGCGTCGGGGTAGCGCTCGTTGTGGTCGAAGCCGAAGATCACGACCGCCAGGTCGACGCCGATCTGCGGCGCTGCCAGGCCGGCGCCATTGGCCGCAGCCATGGTGTCGAACATGTCGGCGATGAGTGCGTGCAGCTCGGCGGTGTCGAACGCCAGCACGGGCGGCACAACACGCAGCAGTCGAGGGTCGCCCATCTTCAGGATTTCGCGCACGGTCATGGCGGGGATGCAGTCTCAAGCGGGGTCGGTGGGAGGCGGTGATTATCCCGCGACGCCGCGGCGATACTCGCTGCAACCTTCGACACGCGAGATGCCTCACAACGCCCACCACATCCCGCCGCGCGCGTTGATCCTGCTCGCCGTGCTGACCCTGGTCTGGGGCACCAACTGGCCGCTGTTCCCACTCGCCGTCAAAGAGGTCTCGGTGTGGACCTTCCGCGGCGTCGCGGTCACGATCGCCGGCTTGACGCTGCTGCTGGTGGCGCGGCTGCGCGGCCAGTCGCTGCAGGTGCCGCGCAAAGACTGGGCAACGATCGCCGCGGCAACGTTTTTCTATCTCGTGCTCTGGAATATCGCCAGCACCTACGCCGCGATCCTGATCCCGTCTGGCCAGGCTGCGATCCTCGGCTTCACGATGCCGCTGTGGGCGGCGTTGATCTCCTGGGCGGTTTTTGGTGAGCGGCCGAACCGGCGCATTCAGTTTGCGATCGCGCTCGGCGCGCTGGGTGTGGGCCTGCTGATCTACCGTGGCGCAGATGCCTATGCGCGCGCGCCGATGGGTTTTGCGCTCGGGCTGCTCGCCGGCCTGGGCTGGGCCGTGGGCACGCTTATCCTCAAGCGGCGAGGTGTGAACGTGCCGGTCACCGTGCTCACCGGCTGGCAGTTGATCATCACCGCGGTGCCCACCGTGGCCGGCGCTTTTGTGCTGGCCGACGGGCCCTGGTTCATGCCTTCATGGCAGAGCATCGCCGTCATCGGCTATATCGCGCTGGTGCCGATGTCGATCGGCAATGTCGCCTGGTTTGCGATCGTGGGCATGTTGCCGACGAATATCGCCGGGCTGTCGTCGATCCTGGTGCCGATCGTGGCCATGATTGCCGGTGCCGTGGTGCATGGCGAGCCGCTCGGTGCCCTCGAATGGGCGGCGATGGCCTGCTGCTGCGGCGGCCTGGCGCTGGCTTTGCTGCAGCCGCGAAAAGCTGGCACATAGTCCGTCCGGACCATCGCAGCGGCGGCGTTGTGAAGCGACGCCACCCGGTTGCCGCCGCTCACATTTGACGCACGCGCCGGCATTCGCTCACATCGCGACACCATTGCAGGGCTGACCGTTGCAAGCTACCGGTCAAGTGCAACCGGCTGAAGCACATTTTCCGGCGCCGCGGCCGAAGATAGCTTCGTCATGCAAGCACAAGCCCACGCTCAACCCCACGCCCCTTCGGCTCTAAGCGCCACCGCATCAGCCCACAGCGGCGCCAGATTGCTGCCGCTGATCCACGGCAGCTGGTGCATCCGCGAACTTGCCATCATGGGCACCTTGATCCGGGTCGAGCTCTGGGCCGACGACCGCGCTACCGGCGAGCGCGCGATCGCTGCGGTGATGGACGAGATGCACCGCATCGACCTGGCGATGAGCCCGCACAAGCCGGCGTCGGAGCTGTCGCGCATCAACCGCCACGCATTTCACGAACCGGTGCCGGTCAGCGCCGAGATGGTCGCGTTGCTGGGCCGGTCGCTGGAGTTCTCGGCCCTGTCCGACGGCGCCTTCGACATCACCTACGCCAGCGTCGGCCATCTCTACGACTACCGGCGTGGCATCAAGCCCAGCGACAGCACGCTGGCGCAGGCGCGGGCCGGCATCGGCTGGCAAAAAATGCTCCTCAACCCGCACCTGCGCACGGTGCGATTTGCGCATCCGCGCACGCAGATCGACCTCGGCGGTTTTGCCAAAGGCCATGCCGTCAACAACGCGGTGCGCATCCTGCGCGAACATGGCATTCAGCATGCGATGGTCGCCGCCGGTGGCGACAGCCGCCTGCTCGGTGACCGCCGCGGCCGGCCCTGGATGATCGCCGTGCGCGACCCGCGCCGCCCCGGCGAAGTGGTTGCAGTGCTGCCGCTGGAAGACACCGCGATCTCGACATCGGGTGACTACGAGCGCTTTTTTCTCGGCCCTGGCGGCGAGCGCCACCACCACCTGATCGACCCCGCCACCGGACGTTCACCGGCAGCAGTGCGCAGCGTGACGATCCTGGCCGACGACGGCCTGACTTCAGAAGCGCTGTCGAAATGTGTCTTTGTTCTTGGCATCGAACGCGGGCTGGCCTTGGTCGAATCGCAGCCGGGTGTCGACGCGATCGTCGTCGACGCAAGTGGCGCCCTGCATTGCTCGTCAGGCCTCGGCGGTGCATCCAGCGCTGCCGACGCCGCCCCACGCCAGTAGATCGGCCGGCCACCCGGCCGGCGGACGGACGGGCGCGGGATCACGAAAGGCATGAATGATTGCAACATCACCACTGAGCCGGGTTGCCGGCAGGCTGCTTCTGACAGCGATGGCAGCCCTGGCTGCAGCCACCCTCGTTGCTTGCAACGGCGGCAGCGGCAATGGCGGCGTCGGAGTCACCGCACAGGGCGAGGTGCCGATCGTCTATGCCAAGCGCGCCAGCGCGCTGTCGATGAACCCGACCGACGGCGCACCGTCGGCGCCCGGCGGCGACCTGATGCTGCGCGAAAAGTCGTCGGCCAGCGCACCCGAATTCAACCTCACCGCGCGCTTCACGCAAGGCCTGGGTGATGCGTCCGACCCCGAAGTTTCTTTCGACGGCAAGAAGGTCGTCTTTGCGATGCGCTGCCCGGCGGCGAACACCGCCACGCTGCCCGACGAGCCGGCCACCAAGGCCTGCACCGGCCGCTGGAACGTCTGGGAATACGACACCAGCGGCGCCACCTTGAGCACCGGCAAATTCCGCCGCCTCACCGCATCCACCGAGGCCGACGACGTCGACCCGGCCTACCTGCCAGGTGGTCGCGGTTTTGTCTTCACCTCCAACCGGCAGGAAAAGTCCAGCCGCATGCAAGCCCTCGGGGTGAGCTACTTTGCGCTCGACGAATACGAGCGCGAACGGGTGCTCAACCTGCACACGATGGACACCGCGGGCGCGGCGATCACCCAGATCTCCTTCAACCAGAGCCACGACCGCAACCCGGTGGTACGCCCCAACGGCGACATCATGTTTTCGCGCTGGGAGCATGTCGGTCCGCGCAACCGGTTTGCGATCTTCCGCGCCAAGCCGGATGGCACCGACATGTTCGTGCTCTACGGCGCGCACAGCCCCGGCAACAGCTTCCTGCACCCGCGTGACATGGACCCGAGCGGCCCGTACAAGGGGCATGTCTCGTCGTCACTGATGTCGCTGTCGGGCACTCAGGAGGGCGGCGCCTTGATGTTCATCGACGCGGCCAACTACTCTGAGCAGAACACGCCGGCCAACAGCGCAATAGCCGCCGTCGGCGGCCAGCGCGCGGTGACTTCGCAAGAACTCAAACAGGACCGCGGCCTGTCGCTGTACGGCCGCGCGACGACGCCCTACCCGCTGTGGGACGGCACCAACCGCGTGCTTGTAGCTTGGCGGCCGTGCGAGGTCACGCGCAACGCGGTGGTCGTCGCCTGCGCAACGCTGACGGCCGAAGAAATTGCGCGGCTGTCAATCGAAGACCGCACCGACGCTGCGGCCGCTGCCGACGAATTGCAGAACAACGTGCCGGCCAACTACGCGGTCTACATGTACGACCCGGCGCTGCAGACCTGGTTGATCGTCGCCGCGCCGCCGGCAGGTTTCATGTTCACCGACCCGGTGCCGCTGCTCGCGCGGACGGAACCGAATACACCACCGCCAACAACGATCGACCCGGTGCTTGCCGCCAGTGGCATGGCGCTGATCGAAGTGCGCAGCGTCTACGACACCGACGGCCTGAACCGCATGGGCGAGACGATGTTGACCGCTGCCGACCTGCCGGCCGGCTGCACCGCGGGTATCGCCAAGACACGCTCCACCGACCCGATGGACACCCGCTCGGAGGTCGCCGACCTGATCCGCATCAAGGACCCGGCCGACGCCGCCTACGGCTGTGCGCCGGCGCGATTTGTGCGCGCGACACGCGCCGTCGCACCGCCTGCGAACATGATGGGCACCCGCGGCACGATTGGCGAAACCGACTTCGAGCAGCAGCAGATCCTGGGTTACGCGCCGGTCGAACCCGACGGCTCGTTCAAGCTGCAAGTGCCCGCCGACGTGCCGCTGGCGCTGGCCATCGTCGACGCACAAGGGCGTGGCATCCAGACCCACCTGAACTGGATCCAGGTTCGCCCCGGCGAGCGCCGCACCTGCGACGGCTGCCACAGCCCGCGCCGCGGCGCGGCATTGAATTCCGGCGCCGTCGTCAACACCATGCCCGCCGGCCTGAACCGCGCGCTGTCGGCGTCGCACCAGAGCGGCGAAACGATGGCCAGCCTGCGCACCCGCCTGGACGCCACGCAGCTGTCGCTAACAACTGACATGGTGTACACCGATGTCTGGGCCGATACCGCACAAGCCGGCGTCAAGGCGCGGGCGCCGATCGTCATCCGCTACACCGGCAACCCCGACCCGGCGAACGACCTCGTCACCGCCGCGCCGGTGAACGGCATCGTCAACTACCCCGACCATGTCGCGCCGCTGTGGACCCGCAACCGCGGCGCGAATACCTGCACCACCTGCCACGCCGACGCCGCCAAGCTCGACCTGCGCGCCACCACCGCCGGCACCGGGCGCGTCGTGTCCTACGACGAGCTGTTGATCGGCGACCCGGTGCTCGACCCGATCACCGGGCAGCCACAAACACGCGTCGAAGAAGGTGTCGCCGTGGTCGTGCGCGGGCCGGCCCTGGTCGAGACCGGTGCCGGTGGCGCTGCCGGCCTGGCGCGCTCGAGCCGGCTCACAGAAATCATCTTTGGTGAATCGCTCAAGGTCGACGCCGCCGCACGCATCGCCCACCCGGCGCCACCGAGCACCGCGCCCGACCACAGCAAACTACTCAACGCCGCCGAGAAGCGTGTGCTCGTCGAGTGGATGGACCTCGGCGGCCAGTACCTCAACAACCCCTTCGACGCCAGCCGCGGCGTGCGTGCGATCACCGGCTTGAGCGAGGCGACTTTCGCGGCGCAGGTCTGGCCGCTGCTCAAGACCAGCTGCGCCGGCTGCCACGCGCCGGTGGGCAGTTCGGGGGCTGCTGCGGGTGCGCCGAAGCGCACCAACCGCTTCGTTCTCACCGGTGGCCTCGAAGGCGACTTCGGCAACACGCTGTCGATGGTCTCCGACACCTGCAATGCGGCGTCGAACCGGCTGCTGTCGATGCCATCGACTGCGCCGCACCCATCGGGCGCCACGACCGCGGCGCTGCCGGTGGGCAGTGCCGGCTACACGACCTTGAGCAACTGGATCAGCAACGGATGTGGCCGATGAAAAAAAGCCGTGAACAAGATGCGAGGGTTCGACGCTATCGACGCTATCGACATCCGCTGCTGGCCGTAGCCGCTGCGGCCCTGCTCGGGGCTTGCGGCGGCGGCGACTCCAACCCCTTTGGCAACCCGGCGACCATCGACAACCCACCCGGTGCGCCGGGTGGGAAATTGTCGTTTGCGTACTTCCAGAAATGCATCAATCCGATCTTTCTGGCGGCGCTGCAAAACAACACCGGCGGCGTCGTGTCGACCAACAGTTGTGCCGGCGCGGGCTGTCACGACAACAGCACCGGCACCGGCGGCGCTTTCCGCGTCGTCGCTGCAGCCACCGAAGTCGACATCAGCGACCCGGCGAATACGCCCGAGGTCGTGCGCGCGACCGAGATCTATCGCAACTTCTATTCGTCGCTCGGCGAGACCCTGCCTGGCGCGCCGGCGCAGAGCCGCTTGCTGAACAAACCGCTGGTGCGTGGTGTCCTGCACGGCGGCGGCCTGATCTTCGACAGCGAAGACGATATCAACGCCAAACGCATCCGATATTGGATCAGTCGCCCCGCGCCGCAGGGCCAGGACGAATTCAGCACCGCCGGCAACAGCATGTTCACACCTGCTGATCCGAAAACCGGCAGCTGCAATTCGGAATGAGCAACTGACCCCATGATTCTCAGCCGCCCGTTGATGTCGATTTGTACGCTGGCCGCAGCGCTCGGGGCGCTGGCGGCGCTGCCGGCGCGCGCCAACGACAAACCCGAATCGATCCAGGCGCTGCAGGTCACCGACCCCTATCTGGAAATGCACACCGGCCCCGGCCGCGGCTTCCCGGTCTTTCACGTTGCTGCACGCGGCGAGTCGGTGAGCATCGTGCTGCGCCATACCGACTGGTTCAAGGTGCGCACCGCTGGAGGCAAAGAAGGCTGGGTGCAGCGCAAGCAACTCGAGTCGACCTTGACCCAGGCGGGCGAGCGCAAGCGCTTTCGCGACGTGCTTGTCGACGACTACCTGCGCCGGCGGTTCGAGCTCGGTGCGGCGGTTGGCCGTTTTGGCGGCGAGCCGGCCCTGAAGGTCTGGTCGAGCTGGCGGCTGGCCGAGACGATCAGCATCGAAGGCACGATCGGCCAGGTCCAGGGCCTGTATTCGGGCACCGACTTCTGGCACCTGAACCTGCACACCGAGCCCTGGGGCCACCAGCGCTTGTCGCCGACCTTCGGCATCGGATTCGGGCGCTTTACCAACCTGCCCAACACCAGCCTCGTTGGCGCGCTGCCCACCGACGCCAAGCTGGCCAACGCCACCATCGGCCTGCGCTGGTTCATCAGCGACCGCTTTGTCGCGCGGGCCGACTACAGCGTCTACACCGCCTACATCAACAACACCCGCAGCGGCGAGTACCGCGCGGCCAAGGCCGGTTTGTCGTTCTTCTTCTGACCAGTGCACCACCCGCCGAACAACAACAACCGTCTCACGAGCCCAAGATGCAACTTCTGCGCCCATCCATCATCGTCGCTGCGGCCATCGCCGTCGTCACCCCGCCTGCCACGGCGCAGACCGCGCCGGCCGCACCCAAGGCCAACGAGCAGGTCATCGTGCCGCAGGTCGACCGGCGTGATGTCAAGGTGCCGCGCTTCCCGTCGAAGGATTTCGAAGTCGGCGTCTTCGCCGGTACCTACTCGGCGCAGAACTTCGGAACCAGCGCAGTCGCCGGGCTGCGCCTGGGGTATCACATCACCGAGGACTTCTTCGTGCAGGCCAATTTTGGCCAGACCAAGGTCAGCGACGAACTCTTCCGCCAGTTTTTGGCGGGCGGCATCTTTACCAGCGACAAGGCTCGGCTGAAATACATCAACCTGTCGGCCGGTGTCAACGTGCTGCCGGGCGAGATCTTCATCGGCCGCAACAACGCCAAGGCCTCGGCGGTGTACCTCACCGGCGGTGTCGGCACGACGACCTTCAACGACCAGAAACGGCAGACGATCAACCTCGGCCTGGGGATGCGCGTGCTCTTCACCGACCGTGCCGCGATCACCGTCGACCTGCGCGACCACATCTTTTCACTCGACCTGCTGGGCAAACGCCAGAGCACGCAGAACGTCGAATTGACCGCCGGCTTTTCTTTTTTCTTCTGATGACAGGCGCCCGCATGAACCGACTGCGTCGATCGTTGTTCGCCCCTGCGCTGTTGGCGGTAGGCGCTTGCCTGGCCACGTTCTGTAGCGCCGCAGTGGCACCGCTAAGCACCGCGCCGGACTTCACGCTGCGCAGCAGCTTGGGGCAAAACCTGCGCCTGCTCGAGCAGCGCGGCCAGATCGTGATGGTCAATTTCTGGGCCAGTTGGTGCGGGCCGTGCAAGGTCGAATTGCCGCACCTGAACAAGCTCTACGACAAATACCGCGCCTCAGGCTTTGTGCTGCTCGGCGTGAATATCGACGAAGACCCGCGTCTGGCGGCGAGCATCGCGCAGCGCATGGGCTTGAAGTTCCCGATCCTGCTCGACAGCGACAAGGCAGTCGCCAAACGCTACGACCTCGGCACGATGCCTTCGACAGTCATCATTGACCGCGACGGCAAGGTGCGCCAGATCCATCTCGGCTACCGCGACGGCCTTGAGCTGACCTACGATAAGCAGGTCCGTGACCTGCTCAAGGAGTAAGGGGATGCGTCGTGCCATCCGCCTCTTGCTGGCCACTTTTGCAGCGTCGCTTGCGGTCTTCATCAGCGGCTGTGCAGTGCAGCCCTGGGTCAAACCTTATGAGCGCGAGCGCCTCGCCGACCCGGTGATGCAGTTCTCGCGGCATGCGCTGGCCGAGCGCCACCGCACGCATGTCTACGACGTGCGCGAAGGTGCGCGTGGCGCCACCGGTGTGCAGGGGGGCGGCTGTGGTTGCAACTGATTTGCTGCGTCGCTGCCTGAGTGCCGCGGTGCGCACCGCACTGCGTGCCAGCGCAGCACTGTTCGGCGGCCTGCTTGCGGCCGGCACGGCAAAGGCGGTCGATCTGCCCGAAGACCGCGCCGAGGCCATGTTCCACGTCTACGACGGTGGTGGTGTCAAGGCCATCGGCCCGGCGGTGCTGGTGCGCAAACGATTTGCCGAGCGTTATTCACTGTCGGCTTCCTACTACGTCGACGCGGTGAGCAATGCGTCGATCGACGTCGTCACCACGGCCAGCCCTTTCAAGGAACGCCGCACCGCGATTGACCTGACGCTGGACCATGTCGTGCGCGACGGCATCGTTTCGGTCGGCCTGTCGCACAGCAAGGAGCCCGACTATGTGGCGCAGGCGCTCAGCCTGGATACGTCGCAAGAAGTTTTCGGTGGCATGACCACCGTGAGCGTGGGCTTCAGCCGCGCTGTCGATAAAGTCGGCAAGGCCAACGAAGCTGCCTGGTCCGACGAAGTGACCCACTGGCAATGGCGTGCCGGCATCACGCAGATCCTGTCGCCACGCTGGCTGGCGAGTGCCAATTTCGAGGCCATCTCAGACAGCGGCTACCTCGGCAGCCCTTACCGTGTGGCGCGTGTCTTCGGTGCGGCGGTGCCCGAGCGCAACCCGCGCACCCGCACCAGCCGCGCGATCAAGCTTCGGGTCATCGGCGACCTCGGTTCGCGTGACGCGGTACGCGCCGAAGCGCGCTTTTTCAGCGACACCTGGAACATCAAGGCGACCACCATCGAAGCCGGGTACAGCCGCTACTTTGGTGACCCCTCCGGCAACCGGTGGTTGGCCGATGGGTTTGTGCGCGCGCATTCGCAGAGCAAGGCGCTGTTCTACAGCGACAACGCGAATGCCGAGACGATCTACGTCTCGCGCAACCGTCAGCTCAGCACTTTCAACACCACGTCGCTGGGCGGCCGCGTGACCTACGCGCTCGGCCGCGTCGGCTCGCGCTTCGACGT
This sequence comes from Rubrivivax sp., assembly GCA_031431555.1. GTDB lineage: Bacteria > Pseudomonadota > Gammaproteobacteria > Burkholderiales > Burkholderiaceae_C > Rubrivivax. The sequence continues at coordinate 11,101 of JANPDN010000025.1, read as the reverse complement.
CAAGCTCGTCGGCAGCTACGAGCGGGTGGCGTTTCGTTACAAGGACTTCACCGATGTCCGCACCGGCACGCCATATTCATTCAACGCCAACCTGCTGCAGGTTTTTGCGAGTGCCAATTTCTAGGAGATCGCCGACGTGACCCCCGCACTCACCTCATTCGTTCGACATCTTGCCGGGCTGCTGCTGGGCGCCAGCATCGTGGCGCTGGCGGTCGCGCAGCCGGTCGTACAAGCACCCGCCGCGGCCGTCAGCTCAGCTGCAGCACTCGACACCCGCGTGCAAGACACCAAGGCCGACGTCATCCGCCTGAACCGCGACCTGCTGGTGCTCGAAGAAGAACTGCTCTTCCCGGCGAGCACGCAGCTGGTGGTGTTTTTGTCGATGGATGTCGGCAAGCTCTTTTCGCTGGACTCGGTGCAGCTCAAGGTCGGCGACACGGTCGTCGCTACCTACCTCTACACGCCGCTTGAAGTTGCCGCGCTGCACCGCGGCGGCGTGCAGCGTCTGTACCTGGGCAACCTGCGGCCCGGTGAGCATCAGATCGTGGCGTTCTTCACCGGCAAGGGCCCGCACGACCGTGACTACAAACGTGGCACCACGATCAAGATCGACAAGGGTGTCGACCCGCGGTATGTCGAACTCCAGATCAAGGACCTGCAGGCCAAACTGCAGCCCGAGTTCGAGGTCAAGGTCTGGCAGTGATCGAGCGCTTTCGTTCGATCGTGGCCAATGCAGCGCTGGCCGGCGCTGCGGCGTTGTTTTGCCAGAACGCCGGCGCGCAGGCGCAGCCCGGTGTGAAACTGCAGGCGCCGTACTACGGCGACACGCTATTCCACTTCTATCAGGACAAACATTTCGAGTCGATCACCGGCCTGATGGTGTCGCAGCATCTCAACCGCGTCGCCCAACATGCCGACGAAGCCGAGGTGTTGCGCGGTGGCCTGATGTTGTCCTACGGCCTGCACAGCGAAGCCGGCAAGATATTCGCGCAACTCATCGAGCGCGGCACGGCCCCCGCGGTGCGCGACCGGGCCTGGTTTTTCCTGGCCAAGATCCGCTACCAGCGCGGCCTGATCAACGAGGCGCAGGCGGCTCTCGACCGCGTCGGCGACCAGCTCACGCCATCCCTGCAAGAAGACCGCGGCCTGCTGCAATCGAACCTGATGCTCGCACGCGGTGAGTACGCCGCCGCCGTAACACTGCTGACGGCGATGACCACACCGGCCGAGGCCGGCGTGTCGGGCAGGTCCGCAAGCTCGGCCGCGTCTGCCCCCTACGCCCGTTTCAACCTCGGCGTCGCGCTGGTCAAGAGTGGTGACGTGCCGCGCGGCTCGGCATTGCTCGATGAACTCGGCCGCGCACCGGCCGCCGACGACGAAGCCTGGAGCCTGCGCGACAAGGCCAACGTCGCGCTCGGCTTTGCCGCGCTGCAAGACGGCCAGCCGCAAGCCGCACGCCCGGCGCTCGAGCGGGTGCGCCTGAACGGCCTGCATTCGAACAAGGCCCTGCTCGGCTTTGGCTGGGCCGCCGCAGCGCTCAAACAACCGCAGCTGGCGCTGGTGCCCTGGGCCGAGCTGGGCGCCCGCGAACTCGACGATGCGGCGGTGCTCGAGGCACGCATCGCCGTGCCCTATGCCTATGCCGAGCTCGGTGCCTACGGTCAGTCGCTGGAACGTTATCTCGACGCCATCACCACCTTCGACCGCGAGGGGCGGCGCCTGGACGAATCGATCGCTGCGGTGCGCGCCGGCAAGCTCGTCGACGGCCTGCTCGAACGTCACCGCGGCGAAAACATCGGCTGGTTGTGGAACCTCGGCACGCTGCCGCAGATGCCGCACGCCGGGCATCTGGCGCCTGTGCTGGCCGGGCACCCGTTCCAGGAAGCCTTCAAGAACCTGCGCGACCTGCAGTTCCTCGGCAACAACTTGAGCGACTGGAATGACAAGGTCGGTGTTTATGGCGACATGCTGTTGACGCGGCAGGAGGCCTACGCCAGCCGCTTGCCGGCGACCCTGGCACGCTCGCGCGAGATCACGCTGGGCCCACTGCAAGCACAGCGCGACCGGCTGGCAACAGAACTTCAACAGGCCCAGGCCGACGCCAACGGCCGCGCTTTTGCCAACGACCATCAGCGCGATCTCGCTGAGCGCGTCCAGCGCCTGCAACAAGCACTCGCCGCTGGCGTCGTGTTGCCCGATGCGGCCGCCAGCAAGGAGCGTGTGCGCCTTGCCGCCGGAGCCTTGACCTGGCAACTCGCCCAGGACCACTCGGCGCGTGCCTGGGAAGCCACCAAGGGCCTGGGTCTGATCGATACCGGCCTGGCCGAGGCCAAGCGCCGCGAGGCCGCGCTGGTGCAGGCCCAGCGCGACGAGCCGGCGAAATTTGCCGCCTTTGCGCAGCGCCTGGCCGCGCTCGGTGGGCGCTTGCGCGGGCTGCAGCCGCAGGTCGCGGCATTGGCGCAGGAGCAGCGGATTGAAGTCGAGCAGATCGCTGTCGCGGCGCTCGAAAGTCAGAAGACACGACTGGCTGAATACACGATGCAGGCACGCTTTGCCGTGGCGCAGCTTTATGACCGCGCGCAGGTCGCCGCCGTCAAGCCCGCGACCGGCGCAAGCGATGCCGGCCCGACCCAGGAGCACGGCAATGCACCACCGCAAAAACCTTAAGCGCCTGAGCGTGCTCGCGGCCGCACTTGCGGCAGCATCGCTGCTTGGCGCCTGCGCCGGCAAGCGCGGCGCGCAGATGCCAGAGCCGCTGACCTTGAAGTCGCTTGCCGATCGCAAGGTGACCGTCGGCCCCGACGTCGGTATCCCGGCGAATGCCGACCGCACGATCGCCGCCTATCGCGAATTTCTTGCCGCCGCCCCAAAAGCCGCGCAGCGCCCGGAAGCGATGCGCCGCCTCGGTGACCTGGAGATGGACAGCGCCGACAACAAGGCCGCCGCTTCCGACAGCAGCACCGGCGTGCCCGACTACCGTGCGGCCATCGCACGCTACGAAGAATTCCTGAAGAGCTATCCCAAGGACCCGGGCAACGACCGCGTGCTCTACCAGTTGGCGCGCGCGCATGAGCAAGACGGCAAGCTCGAAGTTGCACTGGCCACGCTCGACCGGCTCGTCGCCGCGTATCCGCAGACGGCTTACAGCGCCGAAGCCCACTTTCGCCGCGGCGAGCTGCTCTTTGCGACACGCGACTACCCAAAAGCCGAACGTGCCTACAGCACCGTGCTGGCCAGCAGCGCCGAGCATCCTTACCGCGACCGTGCCCTCTACATGCAAGGCTGGTCGATCTTCAAACAGGGCCGGCTCGAAGACTCGCTGGCCTCGTTTTTTGGCGTGCTCGATACCAAGTCGGCAGCGCTCGCCGCCAGCGGGCCGATCGATGCGCTGAAGGACCTGTCACGTGCCGACCGCGAACTGGTCGAAGACACCTTCCGCGTCACCAGCCTGTCGCTGGCCAATCTGCAAGGCGCCGCATCGATCGCGCCGCTCATTGCCAGTGACACAAGCGACACACGCCGGGCCTACGAGTTCCGCGTCTTCCAGCAGCTCGGTGAGCTCTACCTCAAACAAGAGCGGGTCAAGGATGCCGCCGACACGCTGGCGCTGTTTGCGCGGCAGCACCCGATGCACGCCCAAGCGCCGCAGATGCAGGCGCGGGTGATCGACATTTATCAGCACAACGGCTTCGCCAACCTGGCATTGCAGGCCAAGCAGGACTATGTCGTGCAGTACGGCGTGGCGAGTGACTTCCGGCGCGCCAACGCCGCCGGCTGGGAAGCTGCGCAGCCACTCGTCAAGGCCCACCTGACCGAGTTGGCACGCCACCACCATGCCAACGCACAGAAGACCAAGGCCAGCGCCGACTACGAAGAAGCGATCCGCTGGTACCGGCTTTACCTGGTGTCGTACCCACAAGACGCCGGTGCGGCGCAGAACCAGTTTTTGCTCGCCGAATTGCTGTTCGAAGACGGCCGATTCGCGCTCGCGGCGACCGAATACGAAAAGGCCGCCTACGACTTCCCGGCCCACGCCCGCAGCGCCGATGCCGGTTATGCCGCGCTGCTGGCCCACGCCGGGCGCGAAAAACAAGCCGTGGCGTCCGACCTGCCCGCGGCCCAGCGCGCCAGCATTCACAGCGCGTTGAAATTCGCCGAGACCTTCGACACCGACCCGCGCGGCGGCCTGGTGCTGGCCAATACGGCTGAAAAACTCTTTGTGCTCAAGGATGCTGACCAAGCTGCCGTGATCGCGCGCCGCGTGCTGGCCCTGCAGCCCGCTGCCGCCGTGCCGCAGCAGCGCGTGGCGTGGACCGTGCTGGCCCACACCGCTTTTGACCGCGCCGCTTTTGGCGACGCAGAAAAAGCCTACGCCGAAGTCCTGACCCTCACCGATGCCGGCGCGCCCGGCCGCGGCGAACTGGTCGACCGGCTCGCGGCATCGGTCTACAAACAAGGCGAGCAGGCGCTGGCCCAAAAGCAGCCGCGTGATGCCGTGGCGCACTTCTCGCGCGTCGCGGCGATGGCGCCGCAATCGGCGGTGCACGCCAGCGCGATGTTCGACGCCGCCAGCGCGCTGATCGGCTTGAAGGACTGGGACGCCGCCGGCCGCGCGCTGGAAGACTTCCGCTCGCGCTTTGCCAAACATCCGCTGCAGGCCGAAGTCGCACCGAAGCTCGCGCTGGTCTATCTTGAGCAGCAGCGCTGGGGGCCGGCAGCAGCGGAGTTCGAACGCATCGCCTCCAGCCACGCCGATGTCGCGGTTGTGCGTGACGCCCATTTCCAGGCCGCCGCCTTGCACGAAAGAGCCGGTGCGCGGCCGGTTGCCTTGAAAGCCTGGGAGCGCTATCTGAAAACCTACCCGGCACCGCTGGAGCCGGCGCTGGATGCGCGCATGCACCTGGCGGCACTGGCGCGCGCCGATGGCGACAGCAAGCGCGAAATGGCGCTGCTCAAACAAGTCTTCGACGCCGAGCAGCGTGGTGGACCTGAGCGCAATGCACGCACCAACGGCTTTGGCGCAGCGGCCGCGCTGGCGCTGGCCGAGCCCGCCGCCGAGGTCTACCGCAAGGTGCTGCTGGCCGAGCCGCTGCAGCGCCAGCTGAAGCTGAAAAAGACCAAGTTCGAAGAAGCGCTCAAGGCCTATGCGACGGTCGGCGAATACGGTGTCGCTGCAACGACCACCGCAGCGACCTTTCACACTGCCGCGCTGTACCAGGATTTTGGCCGCGCGCTGATGCAGTCGCAGCGGCCCAAGAAGCTGTCCAAAGCCGAGCTCGAACAGTACAACGTGATGCTCGAAGAACAGGCCTTCCCGTTTGAAGAAAAGGCCATCGAACTGCACGAGACGAATGCGCGGCGCGCGGCAGAAGGCCTGTTCGACACCTCAGTCGAAATGAGCTTCAAGGCGCTGGCTGAGCTGCGGCCGGTGCGCTATGGCAAGACCGAGCGCAACGATGTCGCGGGCCCAGCCGCGGCGCTGAACAGCCAGGGCATCGCGCTGCGTCAGAAAGGCAAGTTCGACGAGGCGCGCCAAGCCTACGAAAAGGCCATCTTCGCCGACCCTGCGGCGCCGGCGCCGGTGCTCAACCTGGCGATCCTGGCGGACCTCTACCTGGGCGATCGCCCGCGTGCGCTGGAGCTCTACGAGCGTTACCAGGCGCTTGTTTCTCCCGCCGATGTAACCGTGGCCAAGTGGCTGGCCGACCTGAAAAACCGCAAGGCAACACCCGCGATGTTGTCGCGCAAGGATCCGTGATGAAAATGACCCCCCGCATATGCGCTGTGATGTGTGCAGGACTGCTCGGCTTGGTCGTAGCGCCGGCCTGGTCGCAGGACCGCGCCGATATCGACCGCACCCAGATCATCGGAAACCGCGAGTTACCCAAAGTGCTCTACATCGTGCCGTGGAAAAAGCCGATACCTGGTGAACTCAGCGGCCGGCCGGTGGTCAGTGTGCTCGACGAAGCGCTGGCACCGGTGGACCGCGATGTCTTCAGGCGCCAGCTTCAATACGACGGCCAGCTCCGAGCACGCAACAACCCAGCGCCGGCGGACACCACAGCCAACGCCAGCGCACCGACAAACGCAATCACGACCGCCACCGCTACCGCACCCCGCACGGAGAAAACCAAATGACTGCTTTCGGAACCATCGTCAAATTTTTGCAGGACTGCGGCCTGTTCCTCTACCCCAACCTGCTGATCCTGTCGATTGGCCTGGCGATTGCGATCGAACGCATGATCTTCTTGAGCCGCGCGCGGGATGAAAACCGCAAGCTCTGGGAGCAGGTGCTGCCGATGCTGCAGGTCGGGCGCTTTCGTGATGTCGCCAACGTGACCCAAAAGTCCGACGCCGCCATCGGCAAGATCGTGCACAACGGCCTGGAGCGCATGCAGACCGCGCGCCGCCGCGAGGACATCGACGCGGCGATGGAAGAAGGCATGATGGAAATCGTGCCGCGCCTCGAGAAGCGCACCCACTACATCGCGACCTTCGCCAACGTGATCACGCTGGTCGGTTTGCTGGGCACGATTCTCGGCCTGATCAAGGCCTTCACCGCGGTGGCGAATGTGAACCCGGCGGAGAAGGCCGAGCTGCTGTCGGCCGGCATCTCGATCGCGATGAACAACACCGCCTTCGCGCTGATGGTCGCTATTCCATTCTTGCTCGTGCACGCTTTTTTGCAGTCGCGTGCGTCGGAAATCGTCGACAGCCTGGAAGCCGCGAAGATCACTTTCCTGAACCAGTGGCAGCGCCTGGCCAGCGAAAATCAGGCCCCGCACGCTGCTGCGGCCACGGCCGCGGCGCGCTGAAAGGCCGGTGATGCGAGTCCGACGCCTGCGCAAAGAGCCGGCGGCGCTGGAGATCACGGCGTTCATCAACCTCGTGGTCGTGCTGGTGCCGTTTTTGCTGTCGACCGCGGTCTTCTCGCGGCTGACGGTGATGGACATGTCGCTGCCGGCGCAGTCGAGCCACCAGAACGAAGTCCTCAAGGCCGAGGACCTGAAGCTCGAGATCGTGCTGCGCCCGGATGCGGTCGAGGTTGGTGACCGCATCGGCGGCCTGATCCAACGCATCGAGCATGTCAAAGGCGTGCCCGATACGGTCGCACTGTCGGCGCTGATGGTCAGCATCAAGGCCAAGTTCCCTGACAAGACCGACGCCACCGTGCTCGCCCAACCCGACACCAGCTACGACACCCTGGTGCACGTAATGGACGCGGTGCGCGCCACGCGGCATGCCAACGGCGTCAAGCTGGCGAAGACGATGGAGCTGTTCCCGAAGCTGTCGATCGGTGACGCACCAGTGACGTCGGGTGCACCCAACACGCCACAGCAGCCGAACATGACGCCAGTCAAGTCGGCGCAGGCCAAGGCGGCGAAATGAAACTCTCGTCGATCCACAAACGCGCTGCGCGGCGCGACCGCAACAAGACCGGGCTGGATATGAATCTGGTCTCGCTGATCGACGTCTTCACGATCCTGATCTTCTTCTTGCTCTTCAACGTCGGCCCGGCCGAGATGCTGCCCAACGGCGGCTCGGTGAAGCTGCCCGAATCCAGCGCAGAACAAGATGCCCGAGAGACCGTCGTGGTCGTCGTCAGCAAGGACGATATCGTCGTCGACGGCCGCCGTGTCGCATCAGTCCGCGAGGTGATGGCGCTGCCTGGCGACGTCATCGAAGGCCTGCAGCAGGAGCTGACTCTGCAGAGCCAGCGCAAGACGATCCGCGCCGAGAACCAGGCCCAGGCCCGCACCGTGACGATCATGGGCGACAAGGACATCCCGTACCAGCTGCTGCGCAAGGTCATGGTCACCTGCGCAAAAGCCGACTACGCCGACGTCGCGTTTGCGCTGAACCGCAAGGCGGCGACATGAGCGTAGCGGCGATGTCATTTCGCAGCCCGGTCTTGCCGTGGACGATCTCGGCGGAAGAAGAAGCCAACTTCAAACGCATCGTTCGCACGACGATCGTCGCGGCGTTGGTCCTGGCCATCGCCCTGCCTTGGCTGCCGGTGTTCCAGCCCGACCGCAGCCAGGTCCAGGAGCTGCCGCCGGCCTTCGCCAAGCTGATCCTCGAGCGCGAACGCACGCCGCCGCCACCACCGCCCAAAGCGCCGGCGCCCGACCGGCCGGCCGAGGCCAACCAGCCCAAGCCAGACAAGCCCGAAACTGCACCCGCTCCCGAAGCCAAGCGGCCTGAAATGAAGCCGCAGGCCTCGGCCGTGCCTGAAGCGCGCACGCCGCAGCCCAACAAGGCACCGGGCGAAAACTTGGAGGCCGCACGCCGCAAGGCCGCCGGTGTCGGCCTGCTCGCGATGAAGGACGAACTGGCCCAACTGCAAGGCGCGCCGGTCGCGGTGCAGCTCAAGCAGGACATCAAACCCGGCGCCGGTGTGGGCAGCGGTGTCGGCGTGGGTGTTGGCGCCGGCAACGAAGCCGGCACGCCGACCCGCGCGCTGATCACGTCCAACGCCACTGGCGGCAGCGGCGGCATCAATACGGCCAGCTACAGCCGCAATACCGGCGGCGGCGGCCTGGCCGGGCGTGCGACGACGCTGGTCGAGGGTGCGATCGGTGGCGGCGGTGGCGGTGGCGCCGGTGGTGGTCTCGGTGTCGGTGGCAAAGGCAACGGCGCGGTCTCAGGCACCGGTGGTGGCGGTGCCGGTGGCGCCCTGGCCAAGGGCGGCAGCGGCAAGGCATCGCGCTCGATCGAAGAGATCAAGCTGGTCTTCGAGCGCCACAAGGGCGCGATCTACGCGATCTACAACCGCGCCCTGCGCGAAGAGCCTTCGCTGCAGGGCAAGGTGGTGCTCGAGCTGAAGATCGCGCCGTCGGGCCAGGTGCTCGACTGCCGCATCGTGTCGAGCGAGCTCAAGGCGGCCGAGCTCGAAGCCAAGCTGCTCGCGCGGATCCGCAGCTTTGACTTCGGCGCGAAGGATGTCGACCAGATGGTCGTCACTTGGCCGGTGGATTTTCTGCCGTCGTAGTGTCGCCGTCGGCTTTGGTGGCGGCTGCAGGTGCAGGTGCAGGTGCGGCGGTGGCGAGCAAGTCCCGCAGCCCCTGCTCGTCGAGCACCGGCACACCCAACTCACGCGCCTTGTCGAGTTTGCTGCCAGCATCTTCGCCGGCCACGACATAGCTCGTCTTCTTCGACACCGCCCCGGCCACCTTGCCACCGGCGGCTTCGATCAGATCTTTGGCTTCGTCACGGCTCAAGCTCGGCAGCGCGCCGGTGAGCACCAGGGTCTTGCCAGACAGCGGCTGCGGTGAAACGTTGGCCATCATGCCGTCGGTCTCTGGCCAGTGGATGCCGGCGGCGATGAGTGCCTGGACGACCTCGACGTTGTGCGCTTGGTCAAAAAAGCTGCGGATGCTCTGCGCCACCACCGGGCCGACATCGTTGACCGCGAGCAGTTGTTCTTCGGTCGCCGCCATCAACCGACCGATGCCGCCGAAATGTTTGGCCAGGTCCTTGGCCGTCGTCTCGCCGACATGGCGGATGCCCAAAGCGTAGAGAAAGCGCGCCAGTGTGGTGTCCTTGCTGGCCTGAAGTGCGGCGACGATATTCGCTGCACTCTTGGCCGCCATGCGGTCGAGTGCCGTCAGCTTTGTGGCATCGAGCTTGTACAGGCCGGACAGGCTGCTGATCACGTTGCCATCAACAAGCTGGTCGACCAGTTTGTCGCCCAGCCCCTCGATATCCATCGCCCGCCGGCCGGCAAAGTGCAGCAGCGCCTGCTTGCGCTGCGCGCCGCAGAACAGGCCGCCGGTGCAGCGATGGTCGTTGCCGCCTCTTTCGCGCAGCACCGCGCTGGCGCAGACAGGGCATTGCCGCGGCATTCTGAAGTTGGGCACATACGCCGCGCGGGCGCCGGGAATGCGCCCGACAACTTCCGGGATGACATCACCGGCACGCCGAACGATCACCAGGTCACCGATGCGCACGCCCTTGCGGCGCAGCTCGAAGATGTTGTGCAGCGTCGCGTTACTGACCGTCGTGCCGCCGACAAATACCGGCTCGAGCTTGGCCACCGGGGTCAGCTTGCCGGTGCGGCCGACCTGGATCTCGATCGCATTCAGCCGTGTGCTTTCTTCTTGCGCCGGATATTTGTGCGCCACCGCCCAGCGCGGTTCGCGGGTCACGAAGCCGAGGCGCTTCTGCAGATCGATCGAGTTGACCTTGTAGACCACGCCATCGATATCAAACGGCAGCGCGTCGCGCTTGGCGCCCATCGCGCGGTGGAACTCAATCAGTCCCTGCGCGCCCTGCACAGAGGTGCCCTCTTTCGGCGCACGATCGGCGCAGACAGGCAAACCAAAAGCGGCGATCGCGTCTAGCGTGGCGCTGTGTGTCGCCGGTTGCTGCCAGCCCTGCGCGTCACCAAGGCCATAAGCGAAGAAGCTCAGCGGCCGCTGCGCCGCGATGGCCGGGTCGAGTTGGCGCACTGCACCCGCGGCGGCATTGCGTGGATTGACGAAGGTCTTGTTGCCCGTCTCGCGCTGGCGTTGATTCATGGCCTCAAAAGCATCGCGGCGCATGTAGACCTCGCCGCGAATTTCGATCAGCGCCGGGGCCTTGCCATGCAAGCGCAAAGGGATCTGGCCAATGGTGCGGATGTTCTGCGTCACGTCTTCGCCGGTCTCGCCGTCGCCGCGGGTCGCGGCCTGCACCAGCACACCGGCTTCGTAACGCAGGTTGATCGCCAGGCCGTCGAACTTGAGCTCGCAGCTGTATTCGACATTCGGCGAATCGTCGGCCAGCTCGAGCTCGCGGCGCACACGGTTGTCGAAGTTGATGGCGCCGGCTTCGCTGGTGTCGGTTTCGGTGCGGATGCTCAACATCGCGACCGCGTGCCGAACCGGGGCAAAGCCGGCCAACACCTTGGCCCCAACCCGTTGCGTCGGTGAGTCCGCGGTCAGCAGCGAGGGATGTGCCGCCTCGATGGCCTGCAGCTCCTGGAACAGCCGGTCGTATTCGGCGTCCGGCACTTCTGGCGCATCGAGCACGTAGTAGCGGTGCGCATGGTGCTGGAGCAGCGCGCGCAGTTCGGCAGCGCGCGCTACGGTCTGCGCCTTGGCAAGCGCGTTGGCAGGCG
>JANPDN010000024.1:0-18852 GCA_031431555.1 Rubrivivax sp. | reverse complement strand
TCTTTTTCGATCGCCTGCGCGAGCGCCCGAATGCCCAGGCCTGAGGTGTTCTCGGAGCGGAAGTCTTCGTCGATGATGACCAGCGGGAAGCGGAACTTGAGCGTCATGGTGCCCTGCGGCCAGGCAAACCCGGCAAAGGAGAGAGGGCGCGAAGTGTAGGGCGATGGCGGGCCCGCAGCGCAGCATCTGTGCCCGGCTGGCTACACTCGTCGCGTACCTGGTTCACAAGATGACCGTCGAAGGAGACACATGGACTTCAGCGCTGCAACCTGGTGGTGGATGCTGGCCGGCGTCTTGGTCGCCGCCGAGTTGCTCACCGGCACGTTTTATCTGCTGATGCTCGCGCTGGGCTGCGCCGCCGCTGCATTGGCCGCGCATGCCGGCATGACGTCGACGGCGCAACTCGTTGTCGCGGCAATCGTCGGCGGCGGCGCCACCGCGGGCTGGTATGCCAGGCGCTCGCGCTCGCCGGCCAGGCCCGACGCTGCCAACAACCGCGATGTCAACCTCGATATCGGCGAAGCGGTGCAGGTCGAAGCCTGGGGTGCCGACGGCCAGGCCCGCGTGCAGTACCGCGGCGCCGCCTGGTCGGTGCGTTATGCCGGCAGCGGCGCACCGGCGCCCGGCCGCCATGTCATCGTCGCGGTGCATGGCAGCCGGCTGGATGTTGCGCCACCGCGAAATCAAACCGACGCCTGAACATCGGCCCGCCCGCCCGAAATCTCGCACACCCGCCCGCGAACCTGCCCGCACCCACCACCGCACGCCCGCCTGAAAGCCCCCATGGAACTTGCCCTTGTCATTGCCATCATCGCGGTCATCTTCATCGTCCGCTCGCTGAAGATCGTTCCGCAGCAGAACGCCTGGGTCGTGGAGCGATTGGGCAAATACGACCGCACGCTGACCCCGGGCCTGAGCTTTGTCGTGCCTTTTGTGGACCGCGTGGCCTACAAACACTCGCTCAAGGAAGTGCCGCTCGACGTGCCGAGCCAGGTCTGCATCACACGCGATAACACCCAGCTCCAGGTCGACGGCATCCTGTACTTCCAGGTCACCGACCCGATGCGTGCGAGTTACGGCAGCAGCGACTACATCATCGCCATCACCCAGCTCGCCCAAACCACGCTGCGCAGCGTCATCGGCAAGATGGAACTCGACAAGACATTTGAAGAGCGCGCCATCATCAATTCGACCGTCGTCGAGGCGCTTGACGAGGCGGCGCAGAACTGGGGCGTGAAGGTGCTGCGCTACGAGATCAAGGATCTCACGCCACCAGCGGCGATCCTGCACGCGATGCAGGCGCAGATCACCGCCGAGCGCGAAAAGCGTGCGCTCATCGCGGCATCCGAAGGCCGGCGCCAGGAGCAGATCAATATCGCCACCGGCGAACGCGAGGCTTTTATCGCGCGCAGCGAAGGCGAAAAGCAGGCCGAGATCAACAACGCCCAAGGCGAGGCCGCGGCGATCACTGCGGTGGCCGACGCGACGGCCGATGCGATCCGCAAGATCGCCGCGGCGATCCAGGCCCCCGGCGGCGAACAGGCGGTGCAGTTGAAGGTCGCCGAACGCGCGGTTGATGCCTATGGCCACTTGGCCAAGGTCAACAACACCATGATCGTGCCCGGCAACATGAGCGAAGTCTCGGCGCTGATCGCCACCGCGATGGCGCTCATCAAGAGCCCGGGCAAACCGTGACCGCTCTGCTGCACAACGTGCTCGGCGGGGAACTGGTGCCCTGCTCCTACGACCCGCTCACCGGCTGGCTGCGCGACGGCTGCTGCACCACCGACGAGCATGACCAGGGCAGCCATGTCATCTGCTGCAAGGTCACCGTCGCTTTCCTGAACTTCCAGATGGAGCGTGGCAACGACCTCATCACGCCGCGCCCGCAGGCCCGCTTTGCCGGCCTCAAACCCGGCGACCGCTGGTGTGTCTGCGCGCTGCGCTGGAAGGAAGCCTACGAAGCCGGCTGCGCGCCGCCGGTGGTGATGGAATCGACGCACGCCCGCGCGCTGGACTTCGTGCTCATGGAGTGGCTGCGCGAAAAAGCGCTGCAGACCGTCGGCTAAACTCATCGTCGCTCGGCAAGTGCATTCCCGGAGGGATGGATGAGCGGTTTAAGTCGCACGCCTGGAAAGCGTGTGGGGGTTAACAGCCCCCCGCGGGTTCGAATCCCGCTCCCTCCGCCAAGCTCCACGTAGCGCCCCCCGAGGGGCGCTTCGCTTTGTGAGGCGGCGAGTGCGCACCACGCCGCGCCGCCGTCGAGCATGGTCCACACGGCACTCTGGGCGTCACCACGCCGACATCGTCTGTCCTTAGCCTAACCGGGTGGTCGCGCGGCAGCCTGCTGCTCGCAGGCCCCGCGCGGCCAACACCAAAGGACAGCCCATGATCACGCTCTGGAAACACGTTCACCTTGCCAGCCTGACCACGGCCGCCGCGCTGGCATCGACCATCGCTCACGCCGCGCCGAACGAACTTGTCGGCTGGGCCCTGATGCCAGCCAACACCTTTTCTGACGGCCCGACTTCGGGTCAGTTTGCCGGCGCAGGCGCCAGTGGCAACCCGCTGCCGCTGCTCAACAAACAACCCGTGCAAGGCTTCTCTGGCGTGCTGCGCGGCCCCTCGCCGGGCAGCTTCCGGGTCATGGCCGACAACGGCTTTGGCGCCCAGGGTAACTCTGGCGACACCTTGCTGCGCATGTACACCGTGCGCCCGGATTTCAAGACCGCCGGCGGTGGCACAGGCGGCGTCGCCGCGGCCGACTACACCAGCGGCGCTGCGCTGGCCGGATTCAACGCCGCCAGCCGAATCACGCTTGCCGACCCCGACCGCCGGCTCGGCTTCACGATCCAGGCCGACCTGAACAACTACTACGGCAACGCCGCGAATCCTGCGGTCGACGCCAGCATTCGCGCCGGCCGGCTGTTGACGGGTGCGGATTTCGACATCGAGGCGGTGCAGCAAGACAAAAACGGCAAGCTCTGGTTCGGTGACGAGTTCGGCCCCTTCCTGCTCAAGACCGACGCCACCGGCCGGGTGCTGCGCAGCGAGATCGCGCTGCCCGGCGTGCAGTCGCCACAAAGCCCGTTCCTGGCCGGCGCCACGCCCAACCTCGGCGGCTCGCATGGCTTCGAGGGCATGGCCATCAACCCGGCTGGAGACCGCCTCTACACGCTGCTCGAAGGCACCGTCACCGGCGACCCCACCAAGAGCCTGCGCATCAACGCTTTCAGCATCGACACCGAGGCCTACACCGGCCAGCAGTGGCTGTACGCGCTCGAATCCGCCGGCACCAATATCGGCGACATGACGGCGATCAACGACCACGAGTTTCTCGTCATCGAGCGCAACGGCGCGACCGCCACCAGCGGCGGCACGCCCTTCAAGAAGATCTTCCGCATCGATCTGAACCGCGTCGACGCAGCCGGCTTTGTCGCCAAGTCCGAAGTTGTCGACCTGATGAATATCAGCGACCCCAACGACTTGAACGGTGATGGCAGCACGACCTTCACCTTCCCGTTCGTGACGATCGAGGATGTGCTGATCCTCGACGCGAATACGCTGCTCGTCATCAACGACAACAACTACCCCGGGACCGGCGGGCGCAACTTGTTGTCTGACAACACCGAGTTCCTGAAGATCAGTTTGTCCAACCCGGTGCCCGAGCCGCAGACCTACGCCTTGATGCTGCTCGGCCTGGCCGGCTTGCTCGGCTCGCGTACGCGTCGGGGCCGGCCATGAGAACTGCGACCGCTGGTCAGCGGGTCGAACTTCCCGCTGGTGGACCCGAACCAGCAGAGTGCCGGGCCTGTTGCCACTGTCACGGTGATGCGGCGTGCCGTGCAGACGGTGTTTCATGGCCAGTCGCGGCCTTCGCGCTTGATCGTTCCCGTGCTGCCCTGAACACGAGTGCGCGGGTGATCCAGGACCGGGCTTCGACCGGCATCATCGGCAGCCCTCCTCGCTGCGTTGGCTCAGGGCCAGGCAACGGATGGCGCAGTCGCCCTTCGTCCCGCGCCCATGTCTGCCACAACTCGCGATGCGGGTGCAGATCGCCTCGCGTGATCTGCCGCGTCGCGTCGGCCCGCACACCATAGCCGCGCCGCTTCTCGGCAAAGGTTTCCCGCCAGCGGTGCAGGTGAACTGCGTGGATTCAGGCGCTTGCCATGGTGCGACTCGGCGCACACGATCAGGTGGACATGGGGGTTGGCCTGGTGCTCGTGCAGCACCATCACGTAGCGGCGGTCGGGAATCGCGGGTCACACCGCGGTCGTCTTCCGCATGGTTCGACCTGGGTCGGCCCTTGCCTGTGACACGCTGGACGCGCCGCCGCAATGCTTGAAGAGATCTGATCGCAGCAACTCGCCATTCAGGGGCGATGACGCTTGCGCATTCGTCGACGCCTGCGCCGGGCCGGCCGTCATCGGCTCGCCATGCGCCGATGCGGCTGCGCCGACATCGAGCCAGGCCACCTGGTGCGGGCTCGTCGGCCGGCCCTTGCCGATGCTGCCTGGCGCACTGCGCCCGATGCGCGACAACCCGGCACCAGCCCCTGCAGATGCGGGGGGCAGGCCAGCGCCAAGCCCCTTGGGCCCCGGGTCCGGGGGATGCGCGAACAGGTCCCGAAGCAGCAGACTGCTTTCAACGGTGCACTTCCTGCGCCTGAACAAAGGAACCCGCGACATGTCCATCCTGAAACTACCCGCCCTCGCCCTCGCCCTGGGTACCGCCCTCAGCCCAGCGCTGGCCGCCGACCAGATGATCGACCTGTCCAGCGGCCAGGCTTCGTTCCAGAGCCTGGGCGCCGTGCTCGACGGCGGCGACGACGTGCTCACGTTCTTCGGCCTGGCCCCAGGCATCTACGACTTCACTTTCAGCGTCAGCGCGCAGTTCGCAAGCGGCTTCGGCGGCACCGTCAACGGCGCGCCGTTTGCTGTGGCGGTGCTGGGCCCGATCGCTGCCGGTGCGTCTTTCGGTACCGATACGTCGCCGTTCACCGTCGTGCTGACAGGTGTTGCCGGTGCGCGCGCCATCTACTCCGGCGAGCTGACCGTCTCGGCCGTGCCCGAGCCCGGCACCTACGCGCTGCTGGCCGCCGGCCTGGGCGTCATCGGTTTTGTGGCGCGGCGCCGCAGAGTCTGAGCGGCCGGCGACCACCATCGCATGAGAAGCGGCCCGGGCACCCCCGGGCCGTTGCGCTTTGGGTGGCTGCCGTCCGGCGCGGCCCGAGCGAAATGCATCAGCCCCAGTTCGGCGGGCGTTTGTCGATAAACGCCTGCACACCTCCGAGCGCGGATTCATCCATCATGTTGCAGGCCATCGTGTGCTGCGCGTCGGCATACGCGGCTTCGATGCCGGTCTCGATCTGGCGATAGAACAGCTGCTTGCCGATCGCGATTGCAAGCTGCGGTTTGGCGACGATCGACGCCACCAGCGCTTCGACTTCGACATCGAGTTGCGCGGCGTCGGCGACGCGGTTGACCAGCCCCTTGGCCAGGGCGTCGTCGGCCGAGATGAAAACCCCGGTGACGAGCATCTCGAAGGCCGCCTTGCGCGCGACGTTGCGTGACAGCGCGACACTCGGTGTCGAGCAGAACAGGCCGAGGTTGACGCCGCTGACCGCAAGCCGGGCGTCCCGTGACGCCACCGCCAGATCGCACATCGCCACCAGTTGGCAGCCGGCCGCGGTGGCGATGCCCTGCACCCGCGCGATCACCGGCAGCGGCAGTTGCTGGATCGACATCATCATCCGCCCGCACATCGCAAACAGGCGCTCGTAATACGCCTGCGAAGGCTCGGCGCGCATCTCCTTGAGGTCGTGCCCGGCACAAAACGCGCGCCCGGCCGCAGCCAGGATCACGACCCGCGCACTTGCATCGGCAGCAACGCGGTCGATTGCCGCCTGCAGCGCCGCGAGCATCGCTTCGCTGAGCGCGTTAAAAGCTTGCGGCCGGTTCAGCGTAAGCGTCACGACGCCGCGGCCATCGCGCTCGTGCAACACCAGGGTTTCGTCGTTCATCTGTAAAGGCTCCTAGTCCAGCGCTGACGCACTGCGCGCCCGCTCGCGCAATTGAAACTTCTGGATCTTGCCGGTGCTCGTTTTCGGGATCGTCTCGAAGCGGATCTCGCGCGGCACCTTGTACCCCGCCAGCAGCGTCTTGCAGTGCGCGATCAGCGCTTCGGCGGTGATCACCGCATCGGCCTTGCATTCGACATACGCCAGCGGCGTCTCGCCCCATTTTGCATCCGGCTTGGCGACCACCGCGCAGGCCAGCACCGCAGGGTGGCGGTAGAGCGCATCTTCGACTTCGAGCGAGCTGATGTTCTCGCCGCCAGAGATGATGATGTCCTTGCTGCGGTCCTTGATCTTGACGTAGCGGTCAGCCTCCAGCACCGCCAGGTCGCCGGTGTGGAACCAGCCGCCTTCAAACGCCTTCTGCGTCGCCGCAGGATTTTTCAAATAGCCCTTCATCACGACGTTGCCGCGGAACATGATCTCGCCCATCGTCTGGCCGTCGGCGGGTGTCTGCGCCATCGTTTCAGGGTCGAGCACCGTCATGCCTTCTTGCAGCATGTAGCGCACACCCTGGCGGCCATTCAGCCGGGTCTGCTCCGACAGCGTCCGCTGCGCCCACGAAGCCCGCCGCACCGCCACCGACGCCGGCCCGTAGGTCTCGGTCAGGCCGTAAACATGCGTGAGGTCGAAGCCGATCTGCGCCATGCCTTCGATCATCGACGCCGGTGGCGCTGCACCGGCGACCATGCCGCGCACCTTTTGCCCGATGCCGGCGCGCATCTCCGCCGGCGCATTGACGATCAGGTTGTGCACGATCGGCGCGGCGCAGTAGTGGTCCACGCCATGTTCGCGCATCGCATCGAGGATGGCCTTGGCTTCGACGCGGCGCAGGCAGACATGGGTGCCGCCGAGCATCGCCACCGTCCAAGGAAAACACCAGCCGTTGCAGTGGAACATCGGCAGCGTCCACAGGTATTTCGGGAAGTGCGGCATCGTCCAGGTCGCCGCGTTGCACACCGCATTCAGGTACGCGCCGCGGTGATGCGTGACGACGCCCTTGGGGTCGCCGGTGGTGCCGCTGGTGTAGCTCACCGCGATCGCGTCCCACTCGTCTGCGGGGCCGTCGAGTCTGGCCAGCGGCGCGTGCGCAGCGAGGAGAGCCTCGTACTCCACTGTGCCGATCAAATTGCCAGCGCCGCGGTACTCGCTGTCGTCAACATCGATGACCACCGGCTCGCGGCCAAACTCGGCCAGCAGCAGGCGCAGCGCCTCGTGCATCGCCGGGCTGAACTCGCGGTCGGTGATCAGCACCGCGGCTTCACAGTGGTTCAGCTGCCAGGCCAGCAGCGGCGCATCGAGCCGCGTATTCAGCGTATTCAAAACCGCGCCCAAGGCCGGCACGGCGTAATGCGCCTCGACCATTTCCGGCGTATTGGCGAGCATCACGCTGACCGTGCTGCCGCGGCCGACGCCCAGCGCCCGCAGCGCCGCGGCCAGCCGCGCCGCGCGCTCGCGGGTCTGCGCCCAGGTGTGGCGCCGCGCGCCGTGGACCACCGCGGCCAGGTCGGCAAAAACCTCGGCGCTGCGCTCGACAAAGCTGACTGGGCTCAAGGGCACATGGTTGGCCGCCGTCTGCCCCAGGTCTTGTTCGTAGATGCTCATCAGGCAAGCTCCGTTCGGTGCAATGCTGTCAAGTGGGCGGCGCCGGCCAGTGCAGCGCGGCCCGCGTGCCGCGCTCTGGCGACGGCAGTCGTTCGATGACAAAGGGGGCGCGAATCGCGGCGGCCCGCTCGCGCATGCCGAGGATGCCCAGATGGCCCGTGCGCCCGCGCAAATGGCGCTCGACGATGCCGCGGCCGTCGTCGCGAACCTGGAGCATCAAGCGGTCTTCAGCACCTTGCAGCGTGACCACGTTCGGGCTGGCACCAACATGCTGCCGGGCGTTGCCGATGGCCTGCGCGATCTCGGCGCGCAGCGCGGGCACCAAGCCGTGGTCTTCGAGCACCGGCGGCGGCAAGTCGATCGGCACCTGGCGCAGTTCTCGCGAAGCCTGCTTGAGCCGCCCGATCGCCTGGCGGCAAGGCCCGTCCAGCGTTGACGGCAGCGCCGTGCGCTGCGCCATCAGGGCCGCCTGCAGATGCAGCCGGGCCGCTGTCAGGGTCTGGCCCAGTTGGTCGTGCAGGCCCTGCGCCAGGCGCTGCGCCGTCACCGTTTCCTGTGTCAGCAGTCGCCGCGTCAGCGCGGTCAACTCTTCCTGGCAAGCCAGCACCGCCTGTTCGGCGGCGTGGCGCGCAGTGATGTCGCGCAGCACTGCAATGGTCCGCCGATCGTCGAGCCTGCGCAGGCTCACTTCGGCCGGGAATCGGCTGCCATCCTTGCGTTGGTGAATCCACTTGCGCAACTGCGGGTTGGTCTTCAAGCTGCTCACCCGCGCCCGGGCCAGCCGGCCGCGGTCGGCAGCGGGCAGCAGCGCCGACAACTGCAGCAGCAACAACTCGTCGCGCCTGTAGCCCAGCATCGTGCAGGCCTGCGCATTGGCGTCGAGCAGCCGGTCGTCGTCGGCGATGAGCAAGACACCGTCGGCGAACTGATCGAAGACACCCCGGTTGTAGGCCTCGGCCAAGGCGCGTTTTGCACACCGCCGTTCCGAGATGTCGGACACCGTGCCGGCCATGTAGGTGGCGCGGCCGGCGGCGTCCCATACCGCCTGCCCGGTGAAATGAAACCAGCGCCACTGCCCGTCGGCATCGCGAAGGCGAAACCGGTACTCACACGGCTGCCGGCGGGCCCGGTGTTCGGTCAATGCCAGGCGCAACCCGGCCAGGTCCACCGGGTGCATCAGGGCCACCACTTGCGCTGCCAGTGCGCCCTCTTTCGGCGCCTCGCAGCCCAGAAACAGCCCCCAAAAGGCGGCCGGCAAGTCGCCGTGGCCGCTGCCGATGTCCCAGTCCCAGACCTGGCCATGTGCGGCGGCGAGCCGGTAGCGCAGCTCGCTGAAGCGCAAGTCCTGCGCGGCCCGCAAGCGCTGGGTGATGTCGTGCGCTGTGACCAAGCGCGCCGGTCGGCCTTCGAAGAGCAGATCGTTCGATCTGATCTCGACGTCGATGGCGCGCCCATCCTGGCGCTGGTAGGCCCACTGCTGGGGGCCGGCCAGGCCGCGTGCCGCGCCGGCGCGGCCGATATCGGTCAGCAGCCGGGCCTGCTGGGGCGGCGGGCGGATGTCGATGATCGTCATGCCCAGGAACTCTTCGCGCGTGTAGCCGGAGTCCCTGACCGCGGCGTCGTTGACCGCCAGGAAACGCAGCGTGACGATGTCGTAGACCCACATCGGATGTGGGCTGGCCTGGAACAGGTCGCGATAGCGCCGCCCGCCGGCGCGCAGCTGCGCTTCGATCGCCAGCCGGTCGCTGATGCAGCGTGAAATGCCAAAACTGCCGACGACCTGCCCGCGCTCGCCGTGCAGGGGCCCGCTCACGCCGGTGAAGACCATCGGCCCGTCGGGCGTGTCGTGCGCTTGTTCGAAGCGTCGTGGTGCTGCTTGCGCCATCACCTTGGCGTCGTCGGCACGCAAGACCTCGGCCTGCGCGGGCGAAAAAAACTCGCGGTCGTCGCGCCCGATCACATCACCCGCGCCGACTCCGGCGAGCCTGACGGCCTCGCGGTTGTAGGGCAGGTAGCGGCCCTCGGGGTCCGTGGCATGGATCGCGTCAGGCGCGTTGTCCACCAGCAGCTCAAGCATCCGCAGCCGGCTTGCCGCCAGCTCGGCAGGGCTGGGCAGTGTTTGTGGCACCCGCGGCGCGGCTGCGGCAGCGCCTTGGTCATGTCGCCTGGTGACACTCATACGTTGGGCGACACGATGCCCTGGCGGATCGCGTAGCGGGTGAGTCCGGCGACATCGAAGATTTCGAGCCGGCGCATCAGCTCGGCGCGGTGGGTCTCGACGGTCTTTGCCGACAGATGCAATCGCTCTGCCATCTCGCGGGTTGAATGGCCTTCGGCAATCAGCTGCAAGACTTCGCGCTGGCGGCTGGTCAGCTGCGGCTCGGCGTCCACGCCAGGCGCCGGCGCGGCATCCCGGCGCTGTCCGCGCACCAGGTCGCCGAGCAGGACCTCGGCGATCATGCGGCTGACGTAGATCCGGCCTTGCCCCAAGGTGCGGATCGCGTCGGCGAGCTCGTCGACCGCGCTGTCCTTGACCAGGTAGCCTTGGGCTCCGGCGCGCAGCGATCGCAGCACATATTCGCGGTCGCAGTGCATCGACAGCACCAAGACCCGACAGCGTGGTGCGGCGGCCAGCACCGACGGCAAGGCGTCGAGTCCGTTGAGGCCGGGCATCGAAATGTCGAGCAGGCACAGCTCGGGTTTTTCGCGGCGCGCGATATCGATGGCGGCGCGGCCATCGGCGGCTTCGACGATCGTCGCGTCGGGCTCGATCTGCGCCAGGATCAGGCGCAGGCCGCTGCGCACCAGCGCGTGGTCGTCGGCGATCAGGATGCGCATCGGCGTTTCAGGCTGCCGCAGCAGCAGGTGCCACCCGATGCTCGGCCCTGAGCACGACACGCCGCGGCCAGCGGCAACGGATCTCGGTGCCCTGGGGTTCGGTCGCAAGCAGGCGGAATTCGCCACGCAGCAGCTCGGTGCGTTCGCGCATCGTCAGCAAACCCAGGCTGGTCGATGCAGCCGCATCAGTGGCGCCCTGTGTGTCGAGGGCTTCGATCGCCGAAGTCGGCCCGGCCCAGCGGCCGTCGTCGCCGACGCGCAGCAGCACGCTGTCGCCATCGGCTTGCAGGCTCAAGCTGAGCTGCGTCGCGCCAGCATGTGCCACGGCGTTGCGCATCGCCTCCTGCACGATGCGGTAGACCGCGCTGGTCCAGTCGACATCGGCGGCATCGAATTCGGTGCTCAAGGCCATCTCGATGCAGACGCCGGCGCGCCGGGCCTGCACCGTCGCGTGGACGCGCAGCGCCTCGGCCAGCCCGAGCTCGTCGAGCATCGGCGGGCGCAGGCTCAGGGCCCGTTCACGCAGCTGGATGATGCAGTGTTGGACAAGTTGGATGCTGTCGTCGATGTGGCTCTGCAGGCCCCGCGGGTAGAGGCGCATCATCTGCAGATTCATCTTCAGCGCCGCCATCTGCTGGCCGAGGTCGTCATGCAACTCGCGCGCCAGCGATCGGCGTTCGTTTTCGGCCGCGCGCAGCACCTCGCGCGAGACGATCGCCAGGCGTTCGTGCATCCCGCTGAGCGCGCGGTTGCGATCGTTGAGCGCCATGGTGCGCTCGCCGACACGGCGCTCCAGGCCGGCGTTGAGCTGCCGCAGCGCTGCGGCGCCGCGCTGCACGTCGCGCTCGGCAGTCGCCCGGCGCTGGATCTCGTGGCGCACCACACGGGTTGCCAGCGCCACCAGCACGATCCCGAGCAACGCCATCACGATGATCAAGCCACCGATGGTGCGAGCAGCGTTGGTGACGGCCTGTTCGCGCTGATTTCGAAAGGCGTTTTCACCACGAATGAACTCGTCGAGCAGGATCTCGAGGCGGCGCACCAGCGCCAGCCTCGCCTGCGCCTGCGCGTCCAGCACAAGCGGGTCGAGGTTGGCATTCACCGTCGACATGGGTGTGGCGAGCAGGTCGAAACGCTCGTCGATCAGCGGCCTGAGCTTGTCCAGGATGCCGCGCTGCTCTGGACCGTCGACCAGCGCGCGCAGGTCGGTCCAGTCCTTCACATGCGCGGCGCGCAAAACGGCCACCGCGGCTTCAGCGCTCTTGCCCCCAAGCACCTCTTGCTGGGCCATGCGGCCGACACCGAGCAAGATGGCGCGCAACCGTTCGGTTTCGAGCTGGATCGCTGCGGTGCGGGTCACCCAGTCGCGCCGGTCGGCCGCCTCGCGCAGCACAACCACCCCGATCCCGGCGCATAACAGCAGCAGCAAGGTCGTGGCCAGCATCAGCCGGTGCACGCGGCGCGTGAATCGGGTCGCGGGGCTGGCAGCGGCCGCGCCTGCCGCGGCGGCGGCGTGCGCGACGGAACCTCGGCCGGCAAAGGCAGGGGCGGCGGGATCGGGATCGGGATCGGCCACAAGCAAAATGTAGCCGCGCTCCGGGCACTGCGGCTGCGACTCAGGAAATCCCTGAGTCCGAATCAGGAATTCACCGGGCTCGTTTGCGCCGCTCTCTGATGGTGCGGGCTTGGCACCAAGGCCACCATGCGGGCCATGCTGCCGGAAACCGTACCGCCACTCGTCGATGCCGAAGAGGCGACTCGGCTGCAATGCCTGCGCACGCTGCACATTCTCGACACGCCGCCAGACCCGGTGCTCGATGCGTTGACCCGCGCGCTGGCGGCCCAGCTCGGTTGCCCGATCTCGCTGGTCAGCCTGGTCGACGAACAGCGCCAGTGGTTCAAGTCGAACCAGGGCCTTGGCGTCGACCAGACGCCGCGCGAATGGGCGTTCTGCGCGCATGCGATCGGTCAGCCGGGGCTGCTGGAAGTGCCTGACGCCACCGCCGACCGGCGCTTCGAGGACAACCCGCTCGTCGTTGGCGAACCGCACATCCGTTTTTACGCCGGCCAGCCGCTGATCGTGCACGGCCAGGCGATCGGCGCGCTGTGTGTGATTGACCGCAAACCGCGCCGCCTCAGTGCCCGTGAACGCCAGTTGCTGGCCGAACTGGCCTTGGTCGCGCAGACCTGCATCGCCCGCGGCGCAGCCCAGCAGCGCCTGGCGCTTACCGAGATACGGGTCGGCGACATGTTGCGCGCGGCATCGGACTTCACCTGGGAGGCCGACGCCGACATGCGGCTGGTCTGGCTCAGCGACGGTGTCGAGGCCGTGCTCGGCCAGTCTCCTCAGCAGCTCATCGGCCGGCCGCTGTGGAACCCGTTGGTGCTCGATGCGATGGGCAAACCCCTGCCCGGGCGCCCCACCCTGCACGACTGCCTGGGGCGCAACGACCTGCCCACCCGGCTGCTCGTCGAGTTGCCGGTGCGGCACCGCACCGACGCCACGGCCAGCGCAACGGCCAGCGCTACACGCAGCGATCAACCCCTGCCTTTGCTGATCTCGGCAGTGGCGGTGCACGGCGCCGATTGGGAGGCACTCGGCTGGCGCGGCACGGCCAAGGACATGACCGGCTTGCTCGAAGGTGCCCGGCGCGCGAACGAACTCGAACTGCGGCTGACCAAAATCACGACCCAGCTGCCAGGGGTGATCTTCATTCTCGAGCGCAAGGTCGACGGGTGGATGACCATGCCCTATGCCAGCCAAGGCTTGCAGCGGGTTTTCGACCGTACACCCGAGGCCGCCGCGAGTGGCCTGCCGCCACCTTTTTGCAACGTTGCAGCGGCCGAGCGCGAGGCCCTGGTCGACGCCATGCTGGCGTCGGCCGAACGTGGCGAGGACTGGGTCTACGGGTGTGTCGTGAAGCGACCTTCACAACCCGACCGCTGGGCCGCTGGCCGCGCCACGCCGCGCACCCTGGACGATGGCACCCAGGTCTGGTACGGCTACGCCGCGGACTCCACCGACCGCCGCAACGCTGCGGCTGCGATGGCCGAAGCGCAGCGCCGTTTGCAGCAGGCGATCGACGCTGGCCGCCTGGGCGTGCTGTCGTTCGACCTCGAAGCCCAGACCGTCGAACTCGACACCGCTGCCCGCCAGATCCACGGCAACCCGGTCGCCAACGCCGCCGAAAAGACCAGCGCGATGCCGCTGACCGACTGGATGGCCGGCATCGCGCTCGCTGACCACGCCGCGGTCAGCCGTGCGCTGGCCCCTGCCCGCCGGCAGTCGCGGCCATCGCGCCCATCACGGGTGAGCTACCGGCGCGCTCAGCCCGACGATCACACGACGATCGGCCTGCAGGTCGAAGTCAGCGCCGACGGCCGGCAGTTGATCGGCCTGTGTCGGGACATCACCGAGCAGGTGCGCGCCGAAGCAGCACTGCGTGATCAGCTGCGCCTGGAAGCGGCGCGCCAGGAGCAGACCGACTTCCTGTCGCGGGTGAGCCACGAGTTGCGCACGCCACTGAATGCGGTCCTCGGTTTTGTCGAGCTGATGCGCAACGACACCAAGCACCCGGTCGCCGAGCAGCACCGCGAATGGCTGCAGCATGTCATGAACGCCGGCCTGCACCTGACGACTCAGATCAACGATCTGCTCGATCTGACCCGCATCGAAAGCGGTCATCATCCGATCCACCCCGAGCCCCTGCGCGCCGAAGCGATGCTGCTCAGCTGCCACGCGATGCTCGAGCCGATCGCCTTGCAAAACCGCAGCATGCTCAGCGTGCGCGCTTCTGACCCGGCCATCCAGGTGCAGGCCGACCGGCGTGCGCTCGGCCAGGTCTTGTTCATCGTCGTCGGCAACGCGATCAAGTTCAACCGCCGCGGCGGGGTCGTCGCGTCGAGCATCAGCAGCCGCGACGGGCATGCCGTGATCACCGTCAGCGACGACGGCCCCGGCATCGCACCAGAGCGCCGCAGCCGGCTGTTCCAGCCTTTCGAGCGGCTCGGCCGCGCGCCCGGCACACCCGAAGGCAGCGGCCTGGGCCTGGCGATCTCGCGCCGGCTGGTCGAGGCGATGCAAGGGCGCATCTCGGCCAGCTTCCCGCCTGACGGCGGGACCTGCATCACGATCGAGCTGCCTTTGGCAAAAGGCCCCGTCGACGGCATCGGTGGTGGCGCCGGGGTTCGCGCGGGTACGGCAACGGCCGCTTCGGCGGCGTCGCCAGGCGGCAAAGCGGGAGCGCCGCGTGGCGTCGAGCAGCGCGCACCCCGCCAGGCCATCTGTCTCGACCACAGCCCCGACCAGGGGCGGCGACTGCAAGCACAGTTCGGCACCCACGCCGGCTGGCGCCTGACGCTCGTCGACGATGCCGATGCGCTGCATGCCGCGCTGGCGGCGTCGCCTTTCGAGCTCGTGCTGATCGATCTCAACCCAGGCTTGCAAGACCGCCAACAAGCTGCCGCGGCGATGTCGCGGGACACCCATGCCGCCCGGAGCCTGGAGCTCGTTCGGGCCCTGCGCGCCGACCCGGCTCTGCGCGACCTGCACTGCGTCGCGTTTTCAGCGCGCGGCGCGGCCGAGCAGGTGGCCGAGGCGATGGAGGCGGGATTCGACGATTTCTGGCACGCGTCGATGGATATCGGCGAGCTGCACTGGCGGCTCGACAGCCTGCCGCGCCAACCCAGCCCCGGCAGCCCGCCGTGAAGCCAATAGCCGGGCTGTGGACTTCGATCAAGCTGCGTCTGGCATTGCTCGGCGCGCTGCTGATTGCGCTCAGCGTCGCGATCACGGTCGAGCTGACCTTGCGCACCGTCGACGATCACGACGAGCAGTTGGCGGTGAGCCTGTCGGCGGCCCAGACGCGGCGCATGGCCAAGCTGATCAGCGCACGTTTGGTCAACCTGCAGCTGGCGCTGCGCAGCGGCGCCGAGACGATGGACGTTTCGGGCGCGCTGCAGGCCACCGCTGCGGCCGAGTTCCTGCGTTTGCAGCCGGCACTGTCGACCCTCTTCGACACCCAGTTCGTCAGCGACCCGCAGGGCCGCGTGCTGGCTTTTGTGGACGGCAAGGCGGCGCGGCCGATCGGCATGGACATCAGCGACCGCAAGTACTTCATGGACACTGTCGCCCAGCGCCGACCGGTCATCTCGCCGGCCATCGTCGGCCGGGCGTCGAACGAAGCGGTGGTGGTGCTGACGATGCCGGTGCTCGACAAAGCCGGCCGCGTCCACGCCATCACCGGCGGCAGCCTGCACCTGGATCCACGCGACCTGATGCCGGAGATCACCGCTGCCGACACCGACGACCCCGCGCTCACGGTCATCATCGACGCCAGCGGCCGGGTGCTGTCGCACCCCGACCGGCAGTGGCTGTTGCGCGACGCGGCCCTCGACCCGGCACTGACCGAAGTCATCGCCCATTGGGTCGGCCAGGGGCGGCCGGTCGAACCCGGCGGGCTCGCCGCGAGGGTCGGCGACCACCTGGTATCGATGGCCGGCGTGCCCGACGCCGACTGGGTGGTGTTGCGCATCGCGCCTGCGTCGGTGGTGCTGGCCGGTGGCGCCGCGGCGCAACACCGGGCGCTGTGGATCGGCGCCGCGGTGGCCGTCGCCGGCGGCCTGCTGTTGCTCTTGGCCACGCTGCTGATGCTGCGCCCGTTGCGGCGCTTGCAGGACTGCGCGCTCGACGCGGTGCGGGGCCGTGCCGTGGGCGCCGCACGCTGGCCCAGCGGCAGCGACGAAGTCGGCCAAGTCGCCCAGCTGCTGAAACTGGCGCTGCTCGCGCGTGATGCCGCCGACGCCTCGAGCCGCGAGCTGCTCGAGCAGTTGCAGGCGGTGATGGCCAGCTCACCAGTGGGCATCGCCTTCACCCGCGACGGCCGGCTCGCCGCGGTGAACGCCCATTGCCACCAGCTCTTGGGCTATCCCGCCGAGACCCTCGTCGGTCAGCCGGCCAGCGTGATCTATACCGACGCGGCGTTTTATCGGGACTTGCGCGAACGCTATCGCGCCGCCTTCGATGCCGGCCAGCCGCACGATGAAGAGATCGAGTTGCGGCGCCGCGACGGCAGTCGTTTCTGGGGCCGCCAGCAGGGCCAGCCGGTGCGTTGGGGCGACGCCAGCGGCGGCGCGGTCTGGACCCTGGAGGACGTGACCGAACAACGCCAGCATCGCGAGCGGCTGGCCTGGGCCTCGAGCCACGACAGCCTGACCGGGCTGATCAACCGCGCCGAGTTCGAAAGACGACTCGGCGCGCTGTGCCACAACCGGCGCCGCGAGCCGAGCTCGGCGTTGTTCATCGACCTCGACCGTTTCAAGGCCGTCAACGACAGCGCTGGCCACGCCGCCGGCGACGCGATGCTCATCGCGGTGGCTCGCCAGCTCGCCATGCAAACCCGACAGGTCGACGCGGTGGCCAGGTTGGGCGGCGACGAATTTGGAGTTTTGTTGGCGTCTTGCGACATCGACGGCGCGATCCAGGTGGCGCAGAAGATGCGTGCCGCCGTCGACGCGCTGGCCATGCAATGGGGCGATATCGCGCTCAGCGTGGGCGCCAGCATCGGCGTCGTCGAAGTCGACGCCACCTTGCACGATGCCGCCGCGGTGCTGGCCGCCGCCGATGGCGCCTGCTACGCGGCCAAACAAGCCGGCAGCGACCGTGTGCGGGCGCATGTCCCGGCCGGGCTGCGCCTGGTGGGCCCCTGATGTTCAACCACTGCCACGGCCCCGCGAGGATCGGCATGTCCACCTGTCATTGCCACTCGATCAGCCCCAAAAGCGTAGGCACCCAACCCCGCCTCGAGGCCCCACGATGCAACCTTCATTTGACCCAGAAGCCCCCGCACGAGCGACCGCGCCCCGGCGCGCCGAGCCACCAACCTATGGGTCGACCATGTTGCCCAAAAATCTTGCCCTGATCGAAGACAACGCTGCTTTTGCCGGGTTCCTTACTGCGTACTTCCAGTCAAACGACGTCGCGGTCACCGTCTTCAGCGACAGCGACGACTTTTTGCAGTCTTCGCAGGCCTATGACTTCGAGTTCTACGTCGTCGACCTGCAACTGCCCGGTGTGAGTGGCCTGGACGTGGTGCGCCTGCTGCGGCGCCGCGTGCGCAGCGGCATCGTGGTTGTCACCGGCGAAAACGACCCCGAGGTGGTCGACCAAGTGCTCGATGCCGGCGCCGACATGTATGTCGTCAAGCCGGCACCGGCCGAGCAGATCAGCATTGCCGTGAAAGCGGTGCACCGCCGCCTGCAACGGGTGGCCACCGAATCGACCACCTGGAAGCTGGACACGCGCGCCCGCACGCTGACCACGCCGGTTGGCGCCTGTTTGCCGATGAGCGACACCGATCTCGTCGTGATGGGCTGTTTTCTGCGGGCCGAAGGCAAGGCCGTGAGCCATGCCGAGATCTGCCGGCAACTCGGCCGAGAGCCCACCGACGAAGCCGCCAACTGGTTGCACGCCACGATCTATCGGCTGCGCCGCAGGGTCGAAGCGGCGACCACGGAGACCTTGCCGCTGCATTCGCAGTCGCGGGTCGGTTATGTCTTCAGGATGCCGCTGCGCACCGATTGAACTGCCGGCGCGGCGTGTGATGCGCGCGGGCTGGCCGGGCGCGGCCGCAAGAGCAGATGCGGCACCGACGACGATTGGGCGGAGTTCTGAGCGCCAGCAGGCGGTGCTGAGGCAGTTCGCCGGCTGATCGGCAGCGACGCGGTGCGCAGTGCCGTCTCAGCAGGCACACTGTGCCGGCTCGGCACCACCACTGCACCGGAGACGCCACCATGCCGCACATGCTGCTCATCGTCGAACCCATCGGCCAGCGCGAACAGCGCGGCCTCGAAGGCGGCCAGGTCGCCTACCAGCAGATGCTGGACTTCACCGAAGACCTGCGCCACGCCGGCGTGCTGATGACCAGCAGCTCACTGGCCAGCGCGGCAACCCGGCTGCAGCGCAGCGAGGGCGGGGCCGCGCCGCGGGTGCTCGACGGGCCGTTTGCCGAAGCCAAAGAAATGGTCGGTGGTTTTTTCCTGCTGAACTGCAACATGCGCGAGGCGGCGCTTGGCTGGGCCGAGCGCTGCCCGGCGGCCGCCTGGGCCACCGTCGAGGTGCGCGAAACCGGGCCCTGCTTCACCTGAGATGCGTGGTTTCCCGTAGCGGCAACATTGGTTGTCGAAAACCGCAGGCCTCGATCGTTGTGCTGATGAAAGGACAACATCCACCATGCGCTTCATGATCATCATCAAAGCCACCACCGACAGCGAAGCCGGCGTCCTGCCACCCCCGTCTCTGCTGGCCGCAATGGGCACCTTCCACGAAGAACTCG
>JANPDN010000023.1:0-18245 GCA_031431555.1 Rubrivivax sp. | reverse complement strand
CGCCACCGAGTCGGCGGCGGTCGGCGCGGCCGGGGCATTTTTGATGGCCTTCTGGGCGCGCACGCTGGACTTCGAGCGCATCAAGCAGGCGGTGTTCCTGACCGCCAAGACGACCTCGATGGTGTGCTGGCTGTTTGTCGGCTCGGCGCTGTTTTCGGCGGTCTTTGCGCTGCTTGGCGGCCAGCGTCTGGTCGAAGAGTGGGTGCTCGGCATGAACCTGACGCCGCTGCAGTTCATGCTGCTGTCGCAGGCGATCATCTTCGTGCTCGGCTGGCCGTTGGAATGGACCGAGATCATCGTCATCTTCGTGCCGATCTTCCTGCCGCTGCTGCCGCACTTCGGCATCGACCCGATGCTCTGGGGCGTGCTCGTCTTCGTCAACCTGCAAGCGGCCTTTTTGTCGCCGCCGGTGGCGATGTCGGCCTTCTACCTGAAGGGCGTTTCACCAGCGCATGTGACGATCAACCAGATCTTCGCCGGCATGATGCCGTACATGTTCATCGTCATCCTGTGCATGGTCTTCATGTATATCTGGCCGGGGTTGACGCTGTGGCTACCGAACTACCTGTACGGCGGCGGTTGATGGGTTGTCACTGAACGTCTGGGCGATCGGTGAAAGTCCGGTCGCCCTAGGCGAGCGCGCTCGCTGCCGGGCTCGGACATCGGCGCGCGATTGGGCCGGTGGGGCGCGCTGCTCCGCTCATGTCCCCCGAGTCGAGCTGCGCTCGCCTCTCCTCCTTTACTTCGCTGCGCAGCGCACCCCACCGCCCCGATCGGGCAACTGGCTCTGGACTCGGCGGCGAGGAGAACATCTGCCGCTGGCGGGATCCAAGGCCGATCGCCAGGCGCTTGAGGCGTGCGCTTCGTTGCCACGGCGCTATCCTGCGCGCCGTGGAACCTGAGCCGCATTCATCACCAAAGCCGCTGCAGCTTGAGCTCGCCGGGCCGGCGCCCTGCCTGCGCAGCGCCGGTGCGCCGCCAGTGCCGCTGCAAACCGCCGACGCCTTGTTGCTGGCCTGGCTGGCGCTCGAAGGCCCGACGCCGCGCGACCGGCTGGCCGCGTTGCTCTGGCCCACAAGCAGCGCCGAGGCCGCCCGCAATGCGCTGCGCCAGCGCCTGTTTCGCCTGCGCAAACAAGCCGGCTGCGACCTCGTCGGTGGCAGTCAGGTGCTGGCGCTGGCCGATGGGCTAACCCATGACCTGGCCGGCAGCCCGGGCCTGCTCGGCGCGCTGCACCCGGCCGATGATGGCGAGCTCGACGACTGGCTCGAGCGCCAGCGCGCGCAGCGCCGCGCCGAGGCCCGGCGTGGCATCGAAATCCAGATCGAAGCCTGCGAAGCAGAAGGCGACTACGCCGCCGCACTGCCGCTGGCGCAGGCGCTGATCGACGCCGACCCGCACAGCGAAGACGCGCACCGGCGCCTGATGCGCCTGCACTACCTGCGCGGCGACAAGGCCGCGGCGATGCTCGCTTTCGACCGCTGCGAAGAGACGCTCAAACACGAGGTCGGCACACGTCCGTCACAGGAAACGCTGGCCCTGCTGGCGACGATCGAAAGTGCCGGTGTGCTCGACGCCGCGGCGCCTGCGGCTGATAGCGGCGGCGGCCAAGACCGCCGGTCCCGCGCCGCGCCGGGCAACCCGCCGGCGATCACTGGCGACGACGATGCGGCGGGTGCAGCGGCTTCAACGGCTGCCGCTGCACCGCGCCGCCGCCGCGGTGCGGTGCCGGCCGCCGTGCTGCGCCCACCCCGCCTGATCGGGCGCGACGCCGAGCTCGCCGCGCTGCACCGCGGTCTGGCTGCCGGTGATGTCGTCGTGCTCATCGGCGAAGCCGGCATGGGCAAGTCGCGCCTGCTGCAAGCTCTCGCCGCGCAGCGCCCAGGGCTGCTGCACACCAGCGGCCGGCCCGGCGACAGCCTGGTGCCCTATGCGACGCTGGCGCGCGCGTTGCGCCAGTTGCTCGACCGCAACCCCGCAGCTGCCGACCTGAGCCTGCGGCGCGCGCTCGGCGCGGTATTGCCGGAACTCGTGCCCGAGTCGCAGCCGGAACTGTTGCCCGCACAGGTTTCAGAGCGGGCAGCAACTGCAGCCCGCAGCGCCGCTGCAGCCACCCTGCCGATGTCGATGCAACCGCTGCAGCAGCCGGTGATCGACCTGCTCGGCCGCGCTGCACGCAGCGGCATCGATGTGCTGGCCCTGGACGATCTGCACTTTGCCGACGACGCCACGTTGGAGCTTTTGCAGTCGCTGCTCGCCGCACCGCGCGACGCTGCCGGCGAGCGCGGTGCGACGCCGCTGCGCTGCTGCCTGGGCTTGCGCCCGGCGGCTGCCGGCACGCGGCTGCACGCGCTGATTGAGGCGCTGGCCAGCGCCGGGCCGCATACGCGCATCAACCTGCAACCCTTGACCGAAGGCCAGGTTGGTGAACTTGTCGACTCGCTCGCGCTGCCCGGCATCGACGGCAAGCAGGTCGCGCCGCTGTTGCACCAGCGCACCGGCGGCAACCCGCTGTTCACGCTGGAAACCTTGAAGCTCGCGTGGAGCGACGGCAGCATCGGCGCGGTTGGCACAACAGGCACGAGCGCTGACTTCAGCGCCGCGCTGCCGCGCCCGCAAACCCTGGCCCAGCTCATCGGCCAGCAGCTCGCGCGCCTGTCGGCCGCGGCGCTGGCACTCGCCCGTGTGGCGGCGGTGGCGGGTGTGGACTTCTCAATCCCGCTGGCCGAGAGCCTGCTCGGCCGCAACGCGCTGGACCTGGCCGATGCCTGGGCCGAACTCGAAGCGCAGCAGGTGCTGCGCGGTGACAGTTTTGCCCACGACCTGATCCACGACGCGGTGCTGCAAGGCTTGCCGGAGGTCATCAACCGGCATCTGCATGGTCTGGCCGCGGCCTGGCTCGAAGGCCAGGCCCAGGGTCAAGCGCAGACGCCAACCCTGGCCCACGCTGTCGAGCCGGCGCGCATCGCCGCGCATTGGGAAGCCGCCGGCCAGCGCGCGCGTGCGCTGCCGTCGCTGCGCGCTGCTGCCGAGCTGGCCCACCGCGCGTTGCGCGAAGGTGAGCGCATCGAATTTTTGCTGCGCGCCGCAGAGATTGCCGAAGGCGCCGAGCGGATCGACGAGGCTTTTGAGCTCGTGCGCAGCGCCATCGAAGGTCACATGAATACGATCCGCCAGGCCGACGGCCTGCCGCTGCTCGACCGCCTCGACGGCCTGGCGCGCAACCCGCGCCAACGTGCCCGCGCGGCCGGTGACCGCGCCTGGTACGCCACTGTGCTGGGCGACCTGGGCGCGGCGATCGAGCTCGGCAACCAGGCCTTCGACCTCGCCACCGCGCTGCCCGCCGCCGACGAAGCGCTGGTCGCGCCGATCCGCCAGCGCCTGGGCACCGCGCTCGGCATGGCCGGGCGCTTTGCCGAAGCGCTGCCACATATGCAGGCTGCGCAGGCCTGGATCGAAAGCCACGCCGCCAGCGACGACCGCAGCGAATTCCAGGGCAACCTGGCGGTGATGCTCGACAACCTGGGCCAGCCGGCGCAAGCACAGGCGCACCATCTGCGCGGCCTGGCCAGCACCCAGGCACAAGGCGACCAGGCGCACCGCGCGACGCTGTTGGCTAACTATTCACTTAACCGGCTCGATGCCGGCGATATCAACACCGCCACCGAGCAGGCCGCGCAGGCGCAGCGCATCGTCAGCACCTTCGAGATGGCCGGCGCCAGCGCCGGTTTTATCGCCACCCTGCAAGCCCAATGTGCACGCGCCGTTGGCCGCTACGGTGAAGCGTTAGCCTGGTGCGACCGCGCCGAAATGATCCTCGCCGAGCGCAACCCCGCCCGGCTGCCGGTGGCGCGGCTGCACCGCGCCCAGGTCTGGCTCGACCTCGGCCAGCATGCGCGCGCGCTGCAAGTCCTGGACGGCGCCGCGCTCGGCGCCGCGCGCGAGATGCCGGCGCGTTATGCCGTGCGCTGGCTGGTGCTGCTGGCGCGCGTCAAGCGCCGCCTGCGCCAGGACGCCAGCGGCCTGCTGGCCCAGGCCGCGGCGCTGTCGCCCGATGCCGGCTGGCCGGAACTGCGCTTGATCGTGCAGACCGAACAGGCGCTGACGATGGCGGCGCCCGCTGCGCTGGCCAGCCTGGCCGACATCGCCCAAACCGCGCGCGGCCTGCAACTCAGCGGCGCACAACTCGGCGCCGAACTGCACGCCGCGGGCATCGCGGCGGGCCATGACAAGGCGCTGGCCGAGCACCATGCCCGCGCGGCGTTGGCATTGGCCGAGCGCGCCGATTGCCTGCACATCGACCGCGCCGCGGGCTGGCTGCACCCAGCGCAAGCGCTCGCCGCCGCCGGCCGGATTGACGAAGCCCGCACCGTCGCGTCGGCGGGACAAGCCTGGCTGCGCACCACCGCCGCCATCCACCTGCCACCCGAATTTGCCGACGGCTTTTTGCACCAGCATCCCACGAACGGGTTGTTGATGGCGTGGCGGGCGGGCGGCGGCTGAAGTCCGCTGGGCGCCCGCCGTTTCCGTGCGGCGTAACGCCGCCGCAGGCAACTTGGCCCCACCCCGTAACGCCCGCGTAACGCCCTGCCTTCTACAACCGCGGCATGGGGCGCCGTGGTGGTGCTCCTGAACAGATGCTCAGGGAGACCAAAAAATGACTCAGCCAACCCTCACGCTGCAAGACAGCGTGCAGCCCGATCCGATCGAGCGGATCGAATCCGAAGAACGGGCCGACTTGGCACTGCTACGCCTGGTGCTGTGCGCTGCTCTGGCCACCGCCGCGCTGGCGGTGGTTGGCGCGCTGCAGTTTTGAAGCTGCCGCATCGCGGTGCGCTCGACGCCACCGCATCAGTCTCACCTCACCCGCACCCTCACCCATTCAAATCATTCAGGGACTTTTCATGATCCATAAACTCAACCCCCTCGCCGCCGCCGCCACTGTAGGCGCGCTGGCTTGCATCGCTGCCTTCGCCACCCCGGCGCAGGCTGTCGCGCTGGTGCCTGACAACTTTGTTGCGCTGCCCGGCACCACCGCGGCGGCCGAGCCGCAGCTGGCCGGCACCGTGCTCGAAGACGATGTCCAGGCCTTCAGCTTCGCGGCTTATGGCGGCACAGTCACCGGCACGGTGCAGTCGCGCGTGGTGCGCTCCACGCTCGACGGCACGCTGGACTTTTACTGGCGCGTCAAGAACGACGACAAGTCGGCGGGCGCGATCCAGGACTTGCGCCTGGGCGACTTCATCGCCCCCGAATACAACGCCAACTGGCGCATCGACGGCCTCGGCGACCAGGGCCCGGCGGTGGCCCTGGTGTTTGCGTCACCGCCGCGCGACCCGGGCTACATCAATTTCCGTTTCTTCGAAAAGAGCGCTACCGAAAACGGTGCCGGCCTGGCGCCGGGTGAGTCGTCGAACTTCATCTTGATGGACACCAGCGCCAAGCTCTACGCCAAGAGCGCGACCTACGACCTCACGCGCTTTGGCCAGACCGAGATCTCGCCGCAATACGCGACTTTCGCGCCCGCCGTGCCCGAGCCGCAGACCTACGCGCTGATGGCGCTCGGCCTGCTCGGCATCGGCGCGATGGTGCGTCGGCGCTCCGGCGCCTGCTGATCGGCCTCGGCGCCGATCAGCCGCGCGCCGGCGCCTTGGCCGCCGGTGCGGTGGGGGATGCCGGCGGCGCCGGCGGCAGGGGCGGCAGCGGCGGCGTCCAATCAAAACCCTGGCGCACGCTGTAGTCGGCCGGCACTTTCATGAGTGCGGCGTCGGGCTCGCCGCGCTTGACGTTTTGCAGCCGGTAGCTGACTTCGCCGCTGCGCGGGTCGGCGTCGCGGGTCAGCACGGTGAGCATCAGCTCAGGCGACGTCCAGACCTCGCGGCTGATGACGATCGGCTTTTCATTGCCGACCTTGCCTGCCTCGATGGTCCAGGTGCTGCGCTCGCCGTTGGCTTTGAGGCCTTCGATCTCACGCGCCGGCAGGGCCGTGACCACCGCCGGGCCGCGCGGCGCGAAGAGCTGGGCGCGATGGCCAACTGCGGCCGGCGCCTCGAAGCGGAAATTGAAGGTCGGTGCCATGCCGGGCATCGGTGGCATCGGCGGTATCGGCGGTATTGGCATGTCCGCCAGCGGCGTGCGCGCTTCGGTGCCGCTGCCGAGTCGGATGACTTCGACCTCGACCTGGCGGCGCCCGCCGTCGCCCTCGGTGACACGCTCGGTGCGGCGTTCGCTGTTGTCGCGGAGCAGGATCATTGCGGGCGCAGGTGGTGCAGGCGGCGTTGCGGGTGCAGCAGGCGGTGCGGCGGGTGCGGGTGCCGCGCCATCGCGCCAGACACCGCTGCGCGCGCGGTCGGCGAGTTGGCGCGCCCATTCGCGGGTGCGCTCGGCGTACTCGCGCCACTGGGTCGCGTCCGCTATCGGTACGCGTGCATCGCCCGCCAGGCTGCGGCTGCTGCGGCGCGCAGTCTTGCGCTCGGGGTCGAGGGCCCAGTTTTCGCGCGCCACCGGGTCGCGCAAGTAAACCGACTTGCGGCCGTCGCGGCCCGTCACCTCTTGCCGCGTGCGGCCTTCACCGTCGCGGCACAGCCGGGTCGTCTGGCTGTGCACGATGCGGTTGCCGTCGGCCAGCGGCTGCACCGTCTCGTGCACGGCGTCGGCGCAATAGGGCGCGGCTTTGATGACGCGCTCGGCCGACATCTCCCCGCTGGCCCAGCTCGCGGTTTCTTCGCTCAACTGGGCCAACCGGCTCATCGGCTCGATGATCTCGGCCGGGAACGCGAGCGCCCGCAGCCGCGGCGCCGCATCGGGCTGGGCCGGTTGGGCCGGCTGGGTGGGCTGTGCAGCAACTGCGGTGGCGCAACACATCGCCGCGGCCATCAGGCAACGAGTGGACAAGTTCGGGCTCGGTGTGTTCATGGTTTCATTCCTCAGTACAGCAAGCGCAGCGCCAGCACTTCGCCGGCCGGGTTGACGAGCAGTTCGGTGCGCACGTTTTCACCGGCGCGCGCGGGGTCGAAGGGCAGGCCGAGTGCGGCCAGGCGGTCGCGTGGCATGTCGGCAGCGATCAGCCAGGCGGCGGACGGCTGCCGGCTCGCCGCGGCCAGCTGGGCCGCCGGCACGAGCGGCAAAAATCCGCTCGGCGCGGTGGTCGCGGCCTGGACGTCGATGCCCCGCTGCGCTGGCGGCCGCGCCGCCGGCAAGAGCAGCAGCAGCAGCACCGAGAGCAGCATCACACCGAGGCAAGCGACGAGGCCGGTGGCCCAGCGCCGCGGGCGGGCTGAGATCGCCGAGTGGACCGGGCGGCCCGGGTGGGTGACGTTGACGGGCGTCGACAGGCCGGGCGCAAACAGAAATGCCGGCGGCTGCTCGAGGTTCAACTCGGCCCGCGCCGCCTTGAGCACCGCCGCCAGGGTCAGCGGCGCGCCCTCGCGGCCGTGGTCTCGGTCATGGCCAAGGTCATCGTCAGCCGTCGGCTTCATCGACGCACTCCTTCAAGGTGATCGGCATTCAGCGCAGCGGCCAGCCGATGGCGGGCGCGGTACAGGCGCGTGCGCAAGGTGTTGATCTCGATGCCGGCGATGCGCGCGGCTTCGGCGTAGGGGCGGTCTTGCAGGTCGACGAGCACCAGCGCTTCGCGGAAAACAAAGGGCAGCGCGCGCACCGCCGCCCAGACCATGGCGCTGGATTGCGCGCGCACGAGCATCAGCTCGGGGGATTCGGCGTGCTCGTCGGCCGCGGCGCCTGCATTGCCGCCAGCGGGCTCGTCGAGGAGGTCGATGGCCAGCCGGCTCGATGATGCCGCCGCACCCACCGTCGCGCCGAACGTCGCACCCACAACGGCTTCGTGGCGCCACATCGCCAGCCGCTTGTGCCGCGCCACGCCGGCCAGCCAGGCGCCGATGGCGCCGCGGGTGGCGTC
Source organism: Rubrivivax sp. (assembly GCA_031431555.1). Lineage (GTDB taxonomy): Bacteria > Pseudomonadota > Gammaproteobacteria > Burkholderiales > Burkholderiaceae_C > Rubrivivax. The sequence continues at coordinate 10,327 of JANPDN010000023.1, read as the reverse complement.
GAACTGCTGCGCCCGCGTCGCCAGGGCGACAAAAGCTTCTTGCGTCGCGTCGGCCGCTGCGGCCGGGTTGCCGCTCAACGCCAGCGCGTAGCGGTAGACCGCGCCGGCTTCGCGCCGGTAGGCAGCGTCCAGCGCATAACGATCGCCGCCTGCAATTCGCGCAACCAGCGCCGCGTCCCCGGCTTCGGGCTCGATTGGCGCACCGGCCGCGGCATAAGCCAGCGGCGGTGCAGGGTCGGTGGCGCGGGGCACAAACCACATCATCGGTCGCACGCCCAGGCGCTGGCAACGGCGAGATCGAAGGCGGCGATCCCGGTGCAAATGCCAACGCCGGCGCCAATGCCGGTGCCAATGTCGGTGCCAATGTCGATCGGCCGAGGTCGAATCCCGTAGCTCACCTTGGTATTGGCCGGCGATGGCAAAAAAGTTCCCGGCGCGCGGACCAGCGTCGCCGAACCGGCAACGAGCAGGCCGCGGCAGTACCGACCATCCCCTGCCGCAGCAGCCTGTCGGGGTTTTGACGCGCCGTATCGGCCGGCTGCCCGGCGCCCGCCCGGCTGCGTACAGTGCGGCCCATTGCGGCGGTATTGCCGTCTCCGCCCCTCTTTGCAGACCGCCCCCGAATGAGCAGCCCGTTGTCACCGCCACCGCAGCCGAACCCCAGCGTCCCGAACTGGCGCCAGCGCATCGAGCCGTTTCTGAAGGCCTTCCTGCGCGCTTTTCATCGTTATGCCAACTGGCTGGTGTCGATCAGCTGGCGGCGTTTTATCTTCCTGTCGATCGTGCTCGTGATCGCCACCGCGATCCTGCAGTCGCTGCCGCCGTTCAGCTGGAAGGTCACCGAAACGGTATCGTTTGACGACTCGCCTGCCGCGCCGGGCCACAAGCCGCCAAAACCGCCGAAGCCGCCGAAACCCGCCAAAGCCGAAGCGCCGCCGAAGGCCGAAGCGCCCAAGCCGCCGGCTAGCAGCGCCGAAGAGCCGGGCATCTCGATCCAGATCGACCAGAACGGCGTGCGCATCTCGCCCAAGTCGGGCAGCGCCAAGGGCCCCACCGCGGCGGCGTCAGCGGCGCCTGCAGCATCAGCGGCGGCAGACCGCGAGGTCGTCATCAAGCTGCCGCCGGGCATCGACCGCGAGGCCGTGCGCGAGGCCATCGAGCAGGCCCGCGCGGCGATCACCGAAGCCGCCGATCAAGCCCGCGAAACGCAGCGCGAAGTGATTGAAGGCCAGCGCGAAGCGCTCCAAGAAGCGCTGGCCGCCGCCGAAGAAGGCCGCCGCGCGGCCGAAGAAATTGCCGCCACTGTCGGCGCGCGCGGGCCGCGCCACAGCGTGCGCACGATCCAGTGGGGCGACTTCCTGATCGACCTGGCGATGTTGTGGGTCGCCGGCTCGGCGATCATCAAGGCCACCTACAAGGGCCGCGTGCAGGCCGAAGTCAAGGCCGCGCAGGCCACCGAGGTGGCCGAATCGGAGTCGCTCAAACGCCAGGTTGTTGAAGCGCGCATGGCGGCCATGCAGGCGCAGGTGGAGCCGCACTTTTTGTTCAACACGCTGGCCAGCATCGACCACCTGATCGAGACCGACCCGCCGCGTGCAAGCCAGATGCAGAAGAACCTGATCGCGCTACTGCGCGCGAGCATGCCGACGATGCGCGAGGCCAATGCCACTGGGGTGCGCGACCTCGGCCGCGAGCTGGCGGTTATCCGGCCGTACCTTGAAATCTTGAAGGTGCGCATGGAAGAACGCCTGGCCACCACGATCGACGTGCCCGACGGCCTGCTGTCTGCCGAGTTCCCGCCGATGATGATCCAGAGCCTGGTTGAAAACGCGATCAAGCATGGCCTGGAGCCCAAGCCCGAAGGCGGCACGCTGAAGGTCAAGGCCGAGATCCTGCACGGCAAGCTCGCGGTGAGCGTGGCCGATACGGGCCTGGGCTTTGGCCGCGCCGCGACCGGCGGCACCGGCGTCGGGCTGGCGAATATCCGCGAGCGCCTGCAACTGCTGCATGGTGGCAAGGCGACCCTGACGGTGAGCGAGAACCTTCCCAGCGGCACGGTCGTGGTCGTCACGGTGCCCTACCGCAGCCTCGATGAAAAGGCCACGATATGAACGAACCCGTGCTTTACCCCAACGATGCGGGCGCCGCGTCTAACGCGCCACCGCAGGTGCTGCGGCCGCGCCGATCGAGCTGGACCAGCGGCCTGCTGTGGTTGCTGGCACTCGGGCTGGCGATCATCGTCGCGCTGGTGCTGCTGGCGAATACGATGACGATGCACTTTCCGCCGCTGAATATCAGCCTCAACGGCGAAGACTTTCGCCATGGTTGGGACGCAGCGCAGATGCCGCCGGCGCACAAGGTGGCGCTCGCCGCGGTCGTGCTGGTGGCGCTGCTGGCGGCGGTCATCATCGTGCCGCTGGCCTTGGCAGCGGTGCTGGCCATCGTCGTCTTCGTTGCCATGCTGATCGTCGGCCTGCCGCTGCTGGCGGTGCTGATGGTGCTCGGCCTGGCGTTGTCGCCGCTGCTGTTGCTGGGCTGGTTGTTGTGGAAGCTGATCAGCGCCTAAGATTCTGCCGATGGAACCCACCCGCCCCCACCCCGAAGCGAGCGCTGCGCCAGCCGCCCCAGAAGTGCGCGCGGTGCTTGCCGACGACGAGCGCCTGATGCGCGAACAACTGCGCGCCCGGCTGGCCGAAGTCTGGCCGGCCTTGCAGCTGGTGGCCGAAGCCAAAAACGGCCTCGAAGCGGTGGCACTGGTTGCAGAGCACCGGCCGGACGTCGTCTTCCTCGATATCCGCATGCCCGGGCTGACGGGCGTCGAAGCCGCCAAGCAGATCGCGCAGATGGAGCTTGGGCCCGACGAGCTGCTGCCCGAGATCGTCTTCATCACCGCTTACGACCAGTACGCGGTCGAAGCCTTCGAGCAAGGTGTTGCCGACTATGTGCTCAAGCCGGCCGATGGGCCGCGCCTGCGCATCACCACCGAGCGCATCCAGAAACGCCTGGCCTCGCGCGGCACGCCAGAAGAAACGTCGGCGCCGCCGCTCCAGCATCTTTTGCAGCAGCTGAGCGCGAAGATGAACCCCGGCGGCGCGCCGCCGCGGCTGAAATGGATCCAGGCCACGGTGGGCCAGGCGATCCAGATGATCCCGATCGACGAGGTGCTGTTTTTCATCAGCGACGAGAAGTACACCCGGGTGCAGACGGCGCAGGTCGAAGCGCTGATCCGCAAGCCGATCAAGGAACTGGTCGATGAAGTCGACCCCGAAGCGTTCTGGCAGATCCACCGCTCGACGCTTGTCAACGTGAAGGCGATCTCGGGCGTGACCCGCGACTTCCGCGGCCGCCAGATCGTGACCGTTCGCGGCCACCACGAAAAGCTCGAGGTCAGCCGCAGTTATACGGGGCTGTTCAAGGGGATGTAGAGCGAGTCTGGCGTGGCCCGCCGGGCTCGTGGAATTCGCTTGATTCGCTTGGCGCGCTTGGGGCCAGATGCGCCGCGATGCACCACTGCGCGGCCCAGTAAGTCGCCAGGATCCACAGCCCGGCCAGCGGCAGCGGCGAGGCAAATTTGTTCGTCGCCAAGAGCGCGTCTGAAGCGACGAACAAGGCGCCGCCGAGCGCCAGCACCGCACCCCGCGGCACGCCGACGCGCCACAACGCGGCCGCCTGTGCGGCCATCGCGGCCAGGCAGACGACATAGGCCGCCACCGGCAGCCGCAAAGGCCCCGGCACACCCGGCCAGAGCTGCCAAAGAATGACCCCGGCGACCACCGTGTAGAAGACAAAGGTCACGGGGCGCACCGCGAGCCGATGGCTGCGCGTGAAGGCCCAGAGGTAGGCCAGGTGGGCGAGCAAAAAACTCAGCAGCCCGGGCAGGAAACCCTCTTTTGGCCACATCAGCGCGATATCGCCGGCGAGCGACCAGGCCAGGCCGATCAGGACCCAGCGCCGCACAACGGGTTGCGCATGGTCGAACACACGCCCACGCTGCCACGCGAAGATGATGATCAACAGCGTCGTCAGCGGCTTGAAGACAAAGACCAGCCCCGGTGCGTCGAGCAACGGTGTGCCGGCGGCAATCGCCAGCGCTGCGCTGAGTAGCGCAGCCGCGGCCAGGGTGCGGGTGCGGTTGCCGCGACTGATCTTGGTCATCGCCGCATGATCGCAGACCGTTAGCATCGGCCGCATGGACATTGACGACGCATCCCCGCCAGCAAAGAAAAAAACGCTCGGCATCACTGCCGCCGACCTGCGCGGCGCCGGCCGACTCGCCACGCAGGCGACGATCGGTTTGACCGACCTGGTCGAAAACCTGCACCACAACATCCTGCGCGTACCGATGCCGCTGGGCGCGACATCGCTGGACTCCACACGCGGCATCACCGGGCTGGTTTACCGCAGCATCCGCGGTGTCACGCGGCTGGTGGGCGGCAGCGTCGATGCGCTGCTGGGCGCCGTCGTGGCGCTCACCGGCCCGGGCAGCCCCGTGTCGTCGAACGAACGCGAAGCGGTGGTCGCGGCCTTGAACGGCGTCCTCGGCGACCACCTCGCCGCGACCCACAACCCGCTGGCGATATCGATGCGTTTTTGCCGCGATGGGCAGGCGCTCACATTGACCCGCGAAGCCCTGGCGGCGGCGCTACCGCAGGCCCGCGGCCGCGTCGTGATCCTCGTGCATGGCCTGTGCATGAACGACCGCCAATGGCGCCGTGATGGCCATGACCATGGCGCGATGCTCGAAGCGGCTGACAATATCAGCGTTATCAGCGATATCAGCGATACCAGCGGCCCCGGCTTCAGCGTGGTCTACCTCCGCTACAACAGCGGCTTGCCGATCGCCACCAATGGCGCGCAATTTGCCGACCTGATCGAGTCGCTGATGCAGGCCTGGCCGGTGCCGGTGCAGCAGCTGTCGATAGTCGGCCACAGCATGGGCGGGCTCGTCGCGCGCAGCGCCTGCGCCCATGCCGATGCGGCGGGCCAGGGCTGGCGGCAGCAACTTCGGCGACTGGTCTGCATCGGCAGCCCGCACCGTGGCGCACCGCTCGAGCGAGGTGGCCGCTGGGTCGATGTGATCCTCGGCGCCAGCCCCTACACGGCGGCGTTTGCGCGACTGGGCCAATTGCGCAGCGCCGGCATCACCGACTTGGCGCACGGCCTGCCGGCCGCGCTGCCGCTGCCAGCGGGTGTGGCCTGTTATGCGATGGCCGCGACCTTGAGCAAAACTTCAGCTGCTGCGACGTCAGCGCTGCTCGGCGACGGCCTGGTGCCGGTGGCCAGCGCACTCGGCTTGCACGCCGATGCCGACCGGCAACTCGACTTCCCCGCCGACCATCAATGGATCGGGCGCGAGATGAACCACCTCGACTTGCTAAAGCGTGCCGAGGTCGGCGCGCAGTTGCTGGTTTGGCTCAACATGCCCTGACGGCAAGTCGCCATCAACGGCACAAGGCGGATGCCCCGTCCGCGCGCCCCAGCATCGCGCGCGCGGCAGCCGGCACGAGCGTGGCCCGGTTACCTGCATGGAATTCTTGTGCTCCGCCGGGCCACCCCCCGCGCCGGCTTTGCGAACCACAGCGTTGTCGTTCCGAACACCCCAGCGAGTTGGCCCGTCCGCATGGGCCTTTCTGCGCTCAGACCGCCTCCGGCTGCGCTAACAACGCCAGCCCGAAGCCAGCGCTTGGCAGCGGCCGACCGCCACGCGCCGGGTACGATCAGCGGCATGACCTCGACTGCCTCTGAAGACAACCCCGCATCCGCGGCCGAACCGATCCATGAACCGCGTTTGTGGCGCGACAACGGCTGGACGGCGAAGGTCGTGAAGAACAACGACGACGATGGTTGGGCGGTCGAGATGATCAAGTCCGGTGAGCCCGAGCCGGCGCTCGTCGGCCCGTGGACGATGGGGCGCGACAAACGCAACCCGAAGCCGCTGGATACCGGGGCGTTCAATACGTTGGTCAAGACTGCGTCGGAGTTTGTGCGCCGACATGAACAACAACTGCATGCGCTGCTGCACAAATCGGTGATCGTGAAAACCAACGAAGGGCGCATCACGGTGACGCTGGACATCGTCCCCGATGACGACGACGCGCATGCCATGTTGGCTGCCCACGATGCCGACGAGGCGCTGCTTGGTCGCGTGCGCGTGGCGCCGAACTTTCGCCTCACACCCGACAGCGCCGCGGTGTGGATCGCCGGCGGTTTCGTGCTGCCCTGACCACGGCCCTGATCAGCTCGCTGCAGCGCAGGGTGCGTGCGCCCCAGCGTGACCCCAATGAATACGGGGCCCGCAGGCCCCGTTGGTTGATCGCCGCTGCGCGCGGGTTCAGGCTTATTTGCGGCGGCGCGCGACAAAACCCACGACGCCCAGGCCGGCCAGCAGCAACGCGTAGGTGCCGGGCTCCGGTACCGCGCCCATCATGGCGTGGTTGTCGGTCTCGAAGGCATTGCCTGCCGAGCGGAACACGACCTTGGTGAACGCGTTGCCGGCGCCCGCGAAGGCGTTGAAATACTGCCCCCCGACGACCTGGCCCTGGAAGCCATTGGCTTTGACCGGGCCGAATACATCGGTGCCAGAAAGGACCACGGTCGCGGCGTTGTCGGAGTACAGCGCGACATAGTTGTACGAATCGGGCGAGCCCCACAAGAAGCCGTAATAGCCGGCGGGTGTGCTGGACAGGTCGACGTCGATCGGGCCGGTCTGGCCGCCGGACGTGCCCACCGACAGGAACTTGCCGATCGATCCCGGCGGGCGGGCGGTCACGCCACCGATGTTGGCGTTGAAGAGCGCGCCGCCCGTGTACGTCAAGTCGAGCGCCTCGTTGGCGTCGGTGGCCAGCGCATCGAAGGTCTCGTGCTGGGCACCGGCTTCGCCGCTGTAGGCGCCGCCAGTGATCGACCAGGTGACGGCCGCATGGGCCTGGAAGGCAAACAGCGCGACAGCGCCGGCGATGAGGGTTTTGCCGAGTTTTATGGAACGAAGTCCTTCGGGTGTTGCATGCAATCCGCGTCGGATCACGCGTTGGAATGCATTCTTCGCAAGCCCCGCTGCACCCGCATCCCCGCGCCTTCGGGGTGGGCCCCACTCAGGCGCGGGGTTTATGCAGTCTTCACGTCGGCGGTTCAGCGTGTTTGCGGCACCCGGAGTGCGATACCGCGAAGCATGTGCACGTCGTCACATGCCGGCGCATCTCCGAAGCGCGCCTACCAGACCGCGCCAAAACTGCGCCGCAACTCGTCGATCTGCGCGTCGCTCAGCGGTGCTGGTTTGGGCTCGCAGCGCAGCCAGAGCTTGGCGGTCTCTTCAAGTTCTTCGAGCACCGCGCTGGCCTGCGCCGGGCTCTGATGCCAGACATTCGGCCCCAAGCGATCGAGCATCACGGCACGGATCGGCTTGGCCGCTCCTGCCGCTGATTTGATTCGTTGGGCCACCAACTCGCCAACCTGCGGGTCGCCCGGCCGGTGGTAGCTGATCAACGGCACATGGCCGACCTTCATCACGAAGTAGGGCGTGATCGGCGGCAGGATGTCGGCGTCGCTCCAGACCCCTTGCAGGGTCAGCGCGACGAGGTGGCTGCTGTGGGTGTGGATGACACAGGCGGCATCGGGCGCGGCGGCGTAAATATGACGGTGCAGCGCCAGCGTCTTGCTCGCAGGGTCGCCGCTGCGCTGGGTGCCGCCAGCATCGACGAGCGCCAGGCGCGCCGGGTCGAGCGTGCCCAGGCAAGCGTCGGTGGGCGTGATGAGGTGGCCGCCGTCGCCCAGCCGCGCGCTGATATTGCCGGCAGTGGCGTGCACATAAGCACGGTCGAAGAGCGACTTGCCAACGCGGCAGATCTCGTCGCGAAGCTGGTTTTCGGTCATCGCTGTTGCTTCAATTCGCTTTTCAATTTCCGGCTTCAATCCAGCAGCGCAAAAGCGCGGGTGAAGAAGTCCGGGCCGCCAAAGTTGCCGGACTTCAGCGCGACATGCAGCCCGCGTTCTTCGGCGTGGCACCAGGGCACACCGGGGTCGATCTGCAAGCCGATGCGCAAGCGGCTGATGCCCAGCGCCTGCACACACGCGCCCGAGGTTTCACCGCCGGCGACGATGAGCTGGCCGACGCCGGCATCCACCAGCTCAAGCGCGACGCGCGCCAGCGTGGCTTCGACCATCGCGCCGGCCCGCGCGGCGCCAAGTTGGGCCTGCACCGCAAGCACTGTCGCGGGCTCGGCGGTGGCGTAGACCAGCACCGGGTCGGCACGGCTACCGATGCCCAGCCGCGGCAGCGCGAAGGCCAGCGCCTGCGCTGCGACATCCTGGCCGGCGGCGATCTGCAAAGGGTCGATGGCAAACGCCGCGCCACCAGCGGCGATGAAGTTCGCGACCTGGGCGTTGGTGGCTGCCGAACAACTGCCGCTGACGATGGCGCGGTGGCCGCGTGCCGGGGGCAGCTGTGCGGCATCGGCGCTGGGGCGCAAGCCATGCAGTGCCGGGATGCCGACGCCCAAGCCCGAGCCGGCGACGACGAGCGGCAGGTCACGCGAGGCCTGCGCCAGGACATGCAAGTCGGCATCGCTGACGGCGTCGGCGATGGCAAATGAAAAACCCTCTGCAGCCAGGGCCGCGATGCGGCTGCGCACCGCGTCTGCACCCCGGGCGACAACGCGGTGGTCGATCAGGCCGCAGCGGTTGTTTTGCTCGCCGCGTAACTGCGCCTGCATCACGCGCACCAGGTTGGCGTCGGTCATCGGGGTCAGCGGGTGCTGGCGCATCGGGCTGTCGCTGAGCAAGACATCGCCGACAAACAGATGGCCCTTGAAGACCGTGCGCGCGTTTTCGGGGAAGGCCGGCGTGACGATCGCCAAGCCCGCACTCACCGCGCCCGGCCCGGCCAACTCGGCCATCAGCGCCTGCGCCACCGGGCCGATATTGCCCTGCGGTGTCGAGTCAAAGGTCGAGCAGACCTTGAAATAGATCTGCGCTGCGCCACGCTGGCGCAGCCAGCGGCAGGCGGCGATCGACTGCGCCACAGCCTCATCCACCGGCGCCGTGCGCGATTTCAAAGCGACGACCACTGCGTCGGCATTCATCACCAGATTCGCCTGCGCGTCGGCGGCCGGCACGCCGATGGTCTGCACCACGCGCATGCCGGCGCGCACCAGGTTGTTGGCGAGGTCGGTGGCCCCGGTGAAGTCGTCGGCGATGCAGCCGAGCAGGATCGTCATGGTGTGTGCCCGTGCTTCAGCGTCGTTCGAATTTGAATACTGCCACGCTGGCCAGCAGGTTCGGCCAGCGGCGCACCGCGCGGCCGTCACGCAGGCCAAAAGCGTCGGTCACACGCAGGCCGGTCTTGCGCGCCAGGACTTCAAAATCGGCGAAGGTGCCGAAGCGCACATTGGGGGTGTCGTACCACTCGTAGGGTAGCGCCTTGGTCACCGGCATGCGCCCGCTGGCCACCCGCAGGCGGTTCGGCGCGTAGGCAAAATTCGGGAAGCTGACGATACCGATGCGGCCGACCCGCGCCGTTTCTTGCAACATGCGCTCGGTATTGCGCAGGTGTTGCAAGGTGTCGAGCTGCAAGACAACATCAAAGCTGCGGTCGTCGAACAGCGACAACCCGTCCTCGAGGTTGAGCTGGATCACATTGATGCCGTTCTTGACGCAGGCCTGCACATTGCGGTCGGCGTATTCGATGCCGTAGCCGGTGCAGCCTTTGTGTTGGCGCAGATACGCGAGCAGTTCGCCATCACCGCAGCCCAGGTCGAGCACCCGCGCGCCAGTGGGCACCAGGCCGGCGATGAGCTCGAGATCGCTGCGTTCAGACATTCAACAGCTCCGTTTCGAGCGCGATGCGGTCGAAGTAACTTGCCAGCACGCCGTGGTAACGCGGATCGTCGAGCAAGAAGGCAACGTGGCCATGCGGGGCGTCGATCTCGGCGTAACTCACGTCGATGTGGTTGTCGACCAGGGCCTTGACGATCTCGCGCGACCGGGCCGGTGAAAACCGCCAGTCGGTGCTGAAGCTGACGATCAGGAAACGGTTGCCACGCGCAACGGCAAAGGCCTTGGACAGCGCACCGCCATGGTCACCCGCGGGGTCGAAATAGTCGAGCGCGCGGGTGATCAGCAAATAGGTATTGGCGTCGAAATAGTCGCTGAATTTGTCGCCCTGGTGGCGCAGATAACTCTCGATCTGGAACTCGACCTCCTGGGTGCTGTAACCGAGCGCGTCGTTGCGCAGCTCGCGGCCAAATTTGGCCTCCATCGAGTCGTCGGAGAGATAGGTGATGTGGCCGATCATGCGGGCCACGCGCAGACCACGTTTGGGGATCGTGCCGTG
>JANPDN010000022.1:0-6451 GCA_031431555.1 Rubrivivax sp. | reverse complement strand
GTTGCCGTCGGCTGGGTTAGCCTCAAGCCCGCCGCGGCCTTGCTGAACGACCCGGTTTCCACGACGCGGATGAACAGGCGCATGCCGGCGACGGTATCCATCCCGACATTCCACCACGGAATAGCACGTATCCGCCGGCTGCGGTTCCGCAATTGCCCGCTGCCCAGCATGATGCGGCGCTTTGCAGACCCCGAAGCAAACCGATCCGAGGAGAGCGTGATGGCAAAGATGAAGGCCGCGATGGCCGCCGTGCTGGTGATGGAAAAAGAAGGCGTCAGCCAGGCCTTTGGGGTGCCCGGTGCGGCGATCAACCCGCTGTATTCGGCAATGCGCGAGCGTGAATCCATCTCGCACATCCTGGCCCGCCATGTCGAAGGTGCGTCGCACATGGCCGAGGGTTACACGCGCGCCTGCGCCGGCAATATCGGCGTCTGCATCGGCACCAGCGGCCCGGCCGGCACCGACATGATCACGGGCCTGTATTCGGCCAGCGCCGACTCGATCCCGATCCTGTGCATCACCGGCCAGGCGCCGCGCGCGCGGCTTTACAAGGAAGACTTCCAGGCGGTGGATATCGAGTCGATCGCCAAGCCGGTGACGAAATGGGCGGTCACCGTGCGCGAGCCGGCCCAGGTGCCACGGGCTTTCCAGCAGGCCTTTCACCTGATGCGGTCTGGCCGGCCCGGGCCGGTGCTGATCGACCTGCCGTTTGACGTGCAGATGGCCGAGATCGAATTTGACATCGACACCTACGAGCCGCTGCCGGCGTACAAACCCGCCGCCACGCGCAAGCAGGCCGAGCGTGCGATCGCGATGCTGCAAGCCGCCGAGCGCCCGCTCATCGTGGCCGGTGGCGGCATCATCAATGCCGACGCGTCTGATCTGCTGGTGCAGTTTGCAGAGCTGGTGGGCGTGCCGGTCATCCCGACCCTGATGGCCTGGGGCGCGATCCCCGACGACCATCCTCTGATGGCCGGCATGTGCGGCTTGCAGACCAGCCACCGCTACGGCAACGCCACGCTGCTGGCGAGCGACTTCGTCATGGGCATCGGCAACCGCTGGGCGAACCGGCACACCGGGTCGACCGAGGTCTATTGCAAGGGCCGCACCTTCGTGCACGTCGATATCGAGCCGACCCAGATCGGGCGCGTGTTCAACCCCGAGCTGGGCATCGTGTCTGACGCCAAGGCCGCGCTGCTGCAGTTCATCGCGGTGGCGCAGGAGCTCAAGGCCGCGGGCCAGTTGCGCGACCGCAGCACCTGGGTGGCCGACTGCCGCGAGCGCAAGCGCACGCTGCTGCGCAAGACCAACTACGACGCGGTGCCGATGAAGCCGCAGCGGGTCTACCAGTGCATGAACAACAACTTCGACCGCGACACCTGTTATGTCAGCACGATCGGTCTGTCGCAGATTGCCGGCGCGCAGTTTTTGCATGTTTTCAAACCGCGCAACTGGATCAACTGCGGCCAGGCCGGGCCGCTGGGCTGGACGATCCCCGCCGCGCTGGGGGTGCGCGCCGCCGACCCGACACGCAAGATCGTGGCCTTGTTAGGCGACTACGACTTCCAGTTCATGATCGAAGAACTTGCGGTCGGTGCGCAGTTCAAGCTGCCGTATATCCACATCGTGGTCAACAACAGCTATCTCGGGCTGATCCGGCAGAGCCAGCGCGGGTTCAATATGGACTATTGTGTGCAGCTCGGATTCGACAATATCAACGCGCCGCATCTCAACGGCTACGGCGTCGACCACAAAGCCGTGGTCGAAGGCCTGGGCTGCAAATTCATCCGCGTCTACGAACAAGCCGAGATCAAGCCGGCAGTCGAACAAGCGCAGGCCTGGCTGCTTGAACACCGCGTGCCGGTGGTGATCGAAGTCATGCTCGAGCGGGTGACGAATATTGCGATGGGCACCGAGATCGATGCGGTCAACGAGTTTGAAGACCTGGCACTGAGTGCCGAAGATGCGCCGACTGCGATCGGCCTGCTCGACTGAGGCCGCCTGTATCCGATCAACCCGAAAGAAAATCCATGCCGCGTTTTGCCGCCAACTTGTCGATGCTCTTCACCGAGGTGCCGCTGCTCGACCGCTTCGAGCGAGCCGCGCGCGCCGGTTTTTCGGCGGTGGAGATGCAGTTCCCTTATGAAGCGCCAGCCGCCGAGATCGCCGCGCGTCTGCAGGCGAACCAGCTCAAGATGGTCCTGCACAACCTGCCCGGCGGCGACTGGGCGGCGGGCGACCGCGGCATCGCCTGCGACCCGCAGCGTGTGGCCGAGTTTCGCGCCGGGGTGCCGAAGGCGATCGCCTACGCCACGGCGCTCGGTGTGCCACAACTCAATTGCCTCGCTGGCAAACCAGGCAAACCCGGCGACGATGTCAGCGATGCGGTGGCCCGCCGCACCTTCGTCGACAACCTGCGTTTTGCTGCTGCAGAACTCAAAGCCGCCGGTCTCAAGCTGCTCATCGAGCCCATCAACAACTACGACGTGCCGGGCTTCTGGCTCAACAACACCGCGCTCGCGATCTCGGTGCTCGACGAGGTCGGCGCCGACAACGCGTTTGTGCAGTACGACATCTACCACGCGCAGCGCTATGAAGGCGAGCTCGCGGCAACGATGAGCAAGTACCTCGCGCGCATCGGCCATATCCAGGTTGCAGACAATCCCGGCCGCAACGAGCCCGGCAGCGGCGAGATCCACTACGACTTCTTGTTTGCGCACCTGCAGCGCATCGGCTACGCCGGCGATATCGGCTGCGAATACAAACCCGCCACGACAACCGAAGCCGGCCTGGGCTGGCTCAAATCGGCGCGCCAACTTCTGCCCGCCGCGGCCTGAAACTCAACTCGAAAGTCCACGACAATGAAACTCGGATTTATCGGCCTCGGCATCATGGGCGCACCGATGGCGGGGCATCTTCGCGCTGCCGGCCACGACTTGTTCGTGACGACCCGCAGCAAGGTGCCGGCTGCGTTGACGGATGCCGGCGCCATCGTCTGTGCGAATGCCGCCGAGGTCACCAGCCAAGCCGACATCGTCTTCTTGATGCTGCCCGACACACCCGATGTCGAGGCCGTGCTCTTTGGTGCCGATGGCGTGGCCGGCGCGCTCAAGCCCGGCAAGACGGTGGTCGACATGAGCTCGATCTCGCCGATCGAGACCAAGGCCTTTGCGCTGAAGATCAACGCGCTCGGCTGCGACTACGTCGATGCGCCGGTTTCGGGTGGCGAGGTCGGCGCCAAGGCGGCGTCGTTGACGATCATGGTCGGCGCGCCGCAGGCTGCCTTCGACAAGGTGCTGCCGTTATTGCAGTTGATGGGCAAGAACATCACGCTGGTCGGGGGCAATGGTGATGGCCAGACGACCAAGGTCGCCAACCAGATCATCGTCGCGCTGAATATCGCCGCGGTCAGCGAAGCACTCGTTTTTGCGGCCAAGGCCGGCGCCGACCCGGCCAAGGTGCGGCAAGCGCTGATGGGCGGTTTTGCCGCCAGCCGCATCCTCGAAGTACACGGCGAACGCATGATCAAGCGCACCTTCAACCCCGGCTTTCGCATCGCCTTGCACCAGAAGGATTTGAGCCTGGCACTCGCCGGCGCCCGCGCGCTGGGCGTGAGCCTGCCGCAGACCGCAGGCGCGGCACAACTGATGCAGGTTTGTGCTGCCAACGGCATGGCCGGGCTGGACCACTCCGGCCTGGTCAAGGCGCTGGAATTGATGGCCGGGCATGCGGTGATGCCGGACGCTTGACCCTGGCTCATCAGCATCGCGGTCCTGTGGTTGGGGCCTTCGCGGCCGACGATAGCCCGTCGCGACCCGCTGAGCGCGGCGACTTTTACATCTGAACCGGACCTCCAGCGCGGCGGCGTGACGCTGGCGTGACGCTGGCTGACGAGAATTTCTTGTCAGTCCACCGCCGCGATCGGAGTCCGCCATGCGCCCCACCCGTCAGCCCCTGCACCGCCCCTTGCGCCTCGGCCGGCGCCACCCGGCATGGCGGCCGCGGGCGCTGGCGCTGGCCGTCGTCAGCCTGCTGGCGGGCGCTGCCACCGCGGCGCCGTCGCGCCATGCCTGGACCGACTGGTTCAGCGATTCCAACGGTGTCGAGGGCCTCATCACGCTCGGCGACGACAACCTGACCGTGCGCTACCGTGGCCCCTATCACTCGGCGGTGCTGACGGCCACCTTCCAGGAGATGGTCACCGCCACCTTCACCAATGCGGTGATCGCCAACCGCCCGCCGGCCAGCGACGTGATCAATCTGCAGGGCGGCGCCGGCCAGGGCGAGATCAGCTTTGCCCAGACGCTGATCAACCCGGTGATGTCGATCCTGTCACTGGGCCTGCGCACCAACGACGACCGCTTCTTCCCGGCGGAAATGGTGTTCTCCGACGGCATTGAGTTCGAGATCCTCAACAGCAGCCGCTCGTTCTACGGCTATGGCGGGCCCCTCAGCAAGAGCGGGCAGACCCTTCGCGGGCTCGAAACCTCGGGCAGCATCCGCTTCATCGGGGCATACAACCGCATCAGCTGGACCACGCCGCTGCAGGAGCGCGAGTTCAGCACCGGCCCGATCGGTGGCAGCTGGCACATCAATGTCGGTGCGCCTTGTGAATTGATCGACATCGGGCGCGGCCCGCTGTTGAATGCGGCCACGGTGCTCAAGGGCTGCGTGGCAGTCAACTCGTCCGACGCCTGGCGCCAGGACGCCACGCTCGAGGTGCTGGGCGTCTACCGCAACGAAGGCCACCACACGCTGGCCGCCGACCTGACGCTGGCCCCGTCGTCGACCTACTCCAGCCGCGGCACGGTGGTGATCGAAGCCGGCCGCACGCTGAACGCCGGCGCCAAGAGCTACACCGACGTCGGCCGCACCCAGGTGTTCGGCACCTTGAACCTGAACAGCCCGAGCCTGCAGCTGGCCGGCCTGCTGCAAGTCAAAGCCGGCGGGCGCCTGAACGTACTGGGCAGCGATTACGCCCTGCTCGGCGGCGACATCCGCGTCGAAGGCGAAGGCGCGGCGATGCGGGTCTTGGCCCCGACCACCGCCTACGGTGGCATCACTCTGGGCCCGCAAGGCAACTTCGAGCTGGGCACGGGCGTGGCTATGCAAGTCACCGGCGCGGGCCGGCTCCTGGTCGACGGCAGCGGGGCGTGGATGGTCAACAACGGCGAGCTGGACCTGCGCGCCGGTGCCACCTTGAGCGTCGACGACGGCCAGTTCCGCAACAACGCTTGGGTCCGTGCCGAGGCGGGCGCGCCGGTTTACGTCAACGGCGGTTGGTTGCACAACGCGACGGGCGCGCACATGGTGAGCAACGCCCAGATCGGCGTCGGCGGCTATGCCGCGGCGGCGCGGCTGGTCAATGCCGGCACCGTCGCCGTGACCGATCGCGCAGAGCTGAGCATCTTCAACCACGGCAGCTTCGAGCAGTGGGCCAGCGGCCTGCTGGTGGGCGGCATGGGATCGATGGTGCGGGTGACGGCCGGTGGGGTGGCCACGTTGGCCGGCAAGACCGCGCTCAACGGCAGCCTGATGGTCGAGCAAGGCGCCCGCCTGGAGGTGGCCAACGGCGGCAATTTCACGCACCGCATGCAAACCGGCGCCACCGGCATCAACCGCGGTGAAGTCATCAACACCGGCTTCATGACCCTCGGCGGCACGCTGGACGCGCTGACCTGGGTCAATGAAGGCACGTTGACCAACCACAACCTGCTGATCGTTGAGCCCGGCACCATCCTGTCGAATACTGGCACGCTGATCAACCACGCCTTCGTGCAGGTGGACGGCTTCCTCGACATGTACCCCGGCAGCCAGTTCGTGCAGTTCGGCGGCGACCTGACGATCAACGGCACGCTGCGCGGCGGGCGCATCGTGTCGGGCGATCCGCTGCTGATCAACGGCGGCATCGTCTCCGGCCGGGGCATCCTTGCCGGCGACCTGGTGATGCTCGGCGGCGTCGCAGCGCCAGGCAACTCACCCGGCACCCTGCGCGTGATGGGCGACATGGTGTTGGGCAGCGGCAGCACGCTCGCCTTGGAGATGGCACGCGACGGCCGCCATGACCGGCTGCAGGTCGATGGACGCCTGACGATCGAGCCGGGTGCCACCGTGCGGCTGAGCTTCCTCGGCGGCGCGCCGGATGTCGACCAGACCTTTCAGCTGCTCAGCGTGGGCGCAGGCCCGGCTGATTTTGGCGGTGCCCAGGTGGTGATCGACCAGCCCGGCCTGCAGTCGACCAGCTACGACTACTACCCTGACAACGCGTCCGGGCTGGCATTGGCCTTTCAGCCGACATCGGCGCGGTTGTTTGACCGCAGCGACGACTGGGTCATCGTCAACTTCGATGCCGGCGAAATCCACTATGCCGACACCTTCCTGGGCACCCACCCGGCGATCTGGGTCGGCGGCACGCTGGGCTTGCGCGCCAGCGCGGCGCTGACCCTGGCCC
>JANPDN010000021.1:0-67922 GCA_031431555.1 Rubrivivax sp. | reverse complement strand
CCTGATCGCGTTGGGCCGCCACCGTCGTCACACGCAGAGTCGGTGCGGGGCTGGCCCGGCGGAGAGCGAAAGAATACCACAACCGCAGCCGGGCCACCCCTTGCGCCGGCTTTGCGCGCGCCGACTTGAGAACACGCACCGAATTTGCTCGCGCCGAGGCAAGAACGCGCGACGGTATTGCGCAGCTTGACGCCGGCACTCGCGAAATCAAACCGGCACGACCACCAACCGCCCTCGCTGCGCGGCGAGCGTCTTTTCGAGCAACTGCGTGATCGCGTAGATCGCGCTGATCGTCGGCGTGGCAACACCCACGATCGCGCCAAGTTCGACTACCGCGCCAACGAGCGCCTGCAGCTCCAGCGCGCGGCCATGTTCGACGTCTTGCAGCATCGAGGTCTTGTGCGCGCCCACCGCTTGCGCGCCGTTGATGCGCTGTTCGAGGCTGATTTTGAAGACCACGCCGAGCCGCTCGGCAACCGCCTGCGCCTCGGCCATCATCTGCGCGGCCAGCGTGCGTGTCGGCACATAGTTGCAGATGTCTTCGAGGGTAGCGTGGGTCAAAGCCGACAGCGGGTTGAAGCTCAGGTTGCCCCAGAGCTTGACCCAGAGTTCGCTGCGGATATCGCGGCTCACCGGGCTCTTGAAACCGGCTTGCATCATCACGCCTGAGAGCGCCTGTACACGTTCGCTGCGGCTGCCGTCGAGTTCGCCCAAGGTAAAGCGGTTGCCTTCGATGACCTTGACGACGCCCGGCGCGACCAGCTCCGCTGCCGGGTAGACGACGCTGCCGACGATGCGTTCGGGGTCGATGGCTGCAGCGATGTCGCCACCCGGGTCCAGGCTCTCCAGGCGGCGGTTTTCAAACGGCCCGCCGAGATTGTGGAAGTACCACCAGGGCACGCCGTTGGTCATCGTGACGAGCATCGTCAGCGGCCCGATCAGCGGCTGCAATTGCGGCAACAGCTCACGCACCTGGTGCGCCTTGACGGCCAGCAGCACGGCGTCTTGCACGCCGGCTTCGGCGCCGGTTTGTACAGCACGAAGACTCGTCGCGACTTGCTCGCTGCCGTCTTCGAGCAGCAGCTTGAAGCCGCTGGCGTTGATCGCCTCGAGGTTGCGATTGCGCGCGATGAAGCTCACATCCTGGCCGGCCACGCTGAGCTTGGCGCCGAGATAACCGCCGATCGCGCCGGCACCGACGACCGCGATCCTCATGCGGTCATTCACGCCACCAGGCCGAGCTTGGCGGCCAGGCCGATGCGTTGCAGTTTGCCGGTCGCGCCCTTGGGAATCTCGTCCATGAAGAGGATCTTCTTCGGCACCTTGAAGTCAGCGGCGCGCTGGCTCACAAAAACCTGCAACTCGCGTTCGCTGGTTTGGCTGCCATCACGCAGCACGACCACCGCGGCGACTTCTTCGCCGAGCTTGGCGTGGGGCATGCCAAAGCACACTACCTGGGCCACCGCGGGATGGTCCATCAGGATTTCATCGACCTCGCGTGGGCTGATCTTTTCACCGCCGCGGTTGATGATTTCCTTGAGCCGGCCGGTCAGGCTGACATACCCGTCGCTGTCGATGACACCCTGGTCGCCGGTGCGAAACCAGCCGGCGGCAAAACCTTCGGCGTTGGCACCCGGGTTGTTTTCGTAGCCGGCAGTCACGTTGTCGCCGCGGATCACGATCTCGCCGATGCTGCCGCTGGGCAGCAGCTTGCCGTCGTCGCCCATGATCGAGATCTGCGGCCCGGCGGCCAGGCCCACACTGCCCGGTTTGCGCGTTTGTGGTGGCAGCGGGTTCGACGCCATCTGGTGGGTGGCCTCGGTCATGCCGTAGGCCTCGATCAGCGGCGCGCCAAATACTTCTTCGAGCTCAGCGATCACCTGCGGCGGCATCGAACTCGACGACGATCGCATGAAGCGCAGCGGGTGGCGCACGATCACCTCTCGGTTCTTCGGTGCACGCGACACGATCGCCTGGTGCATCGTCGGCACCGCGGTGTACCAAGTCGGCCGCGCTTCATCCATCCAGGCAAAAAACTTCAGCGCGTTGAAGCCGGGGGTGCAAAAAACCTGCGAGCCTGCTGAGAGTGGCGCAAGCACGCCGGCAATCAGGCCATGGATGTGGAACAGCGGCATGATATTCAGGCCGCAGTCGGTGTTGGTGAAGGCCAGTGTCTGCGCGATGTTGCGCGCCGAGGCGCACAGATTGGCCTGGCTCAGCGGCACGATCTTCGGCCGCGACGTCGTGCCCGAGGTGTGCAGCACCATCGAGATATCGGCGGGCTGCGCAAAGCCGCTGTCGACGGCGATCGCCGGCTTGCCGCCGTCGCGCGCGCGCAGCTCAAAGTCGCCGGCCTGCGTGAGCGCCACCAGATCGATGATCTGGACGCCGAGCTTGCGCGCGACCTCGATCGCCGGCGAAGTGCTGTCGTGCTCGACGATCAGCGCCTTGGCATTCAGGTCCGCCAGATAGAACTCGAACTCGTCGGCGCGGTAGGCCGGGTTCAATGGCGCGGCGGTCACGCCGCAGGCTGCGGCGATGAAGCAGGTGGCCATTTCGGGGCCGTTGTTGAGCACGATCGCGACACGCTGGTTGCGGCCGATCGAGAGCGCATTCAGTGTGGCCACCGTGCGCTCGATCAGCGCGCGCAATGCGCCGTGCGACAGCGGTTCGCGGCCAGGTGCGGCCACCGCGGGCGCGCCGGGGGGGGCGCTGCTGAGCATCTCGATCAAGGTCATGTGAAGGCGCAGGGGCAGAGTGAGGGACAGGCGCGGTCAGCCGCCGATGTAGTGCATCTCGACACGGCGCTCGCCGGTGTCAGCACCCGCTGCACCGGCGCTGCGCAACTCTGAATAGCGGTCGGCACGGTCGCGCCAGACGAGGCCGATCGCCGCGGCGATCTGCGCATCGCTCCAGTCCTGGCCGGCGGGTGACTTGCCACGCAGCAGCGCGCGCAGGTCGTGGCCGCGGGCTGCAAACAGGCACAGGAACAATTTGCCTTCGGTCGAGAGCCGGGCGCGGTTGCAGTCGTGGCAGAAAGCCTGCGTCACGCTGGAGATCACGCCGACTTCGCCGCGGCCATCGGCGTACGACCAGCGCTGCGCGGTTTCGCCGGGTGCGGCTGGCGCTGTGGCCTGCAGCGGGAAGACCTCGCTCAGTCGGGCGATGACTTCGGCCGAAGGCAGCACCTCGTCCATGCGCCAGCCGTTGGTCGTACCGACGTCCATGTACTCGATGAAACGCAGGGTCACGTCGGTGCCGTAATGGTCGCGAAAATAACGCGCCATCGGCACGATCTCTTGATCGTTGGTGCCACGTTTGACGACCATATTGACCTTGATCGGCGCCAGCCCGGCGCGGCGCGCGGCGTCGATGCCACGCAGCACATCGGCAACAGGGTAGTCGACATCGTTCATGCGCCTGAAGATGGTGTCGTCCAGCGCGTCCAGGCTGACGGTGACGCGGCGCAGGCCGGCGTCGGCCAGCGTCTGCGCCTTGCGTTCGAGCAGCGAGCCGTTGGTCGTCAGCGTGAGGTCGAGCGCTGCGCCATCGGGCGTGCGCAGCGCGGCGAGCATCGCGACCAGCGTTTCGACATGTTTGCGCAGCAGCGGCTCGCCGCCGGTCAGGCGCAGCTTGTGCACACCGTGGCCGACAAAGATGCGCGCCAGCCGGGTGATCTCTTCAAAGCTCAACAGCGACGTCTGCGGCAGGAATTTGTAGTCCTTGTCGAAGACCTCCTTGGGCATGCAGTAGCTGCAGCGGAAGTTGCAGCGGTCGGTGACCGAGATACGCAGGTCGTGCAGCGGGCGGCCGAGCTGGTCTGCCAACAAACCGCCCATCGCGGCCTGGCCGCTGAGCAAATCGGGAAGATCGGGTACACGAGGCACCGGCGATTGGTAGCGAAGGTCGGCCAGAGGAATCACGTTGTCGCCCATGGCGCGATTGTGCCGCGGGGCGGCCCGACAGCTTTTCGCCGTCGGCAATGTCAGGGTGAAGGTGCCGAAGCGACGGCCGCGACTGCCGCGGTGGGCGGCGCGGCGAGGGTGCCCTTTGCGCCGGTCGTGGCCACCGCCGATAGGCGTGGCGCCGGTGCTGCCGCATCGGCCCGCCGCGCGCCGGTGAAGCGACGCTCCCAATAGGCCTTGCGCATGTCCTCCACCCGCACCTCGCCGCCGGCACGCGGCGAGTGAATGAATTTGCCGTCGCCGACATAGATGCCGACATGCGAAAAGGTGCGCTTGAGCGTGTTGAAAAAAACCAGGTCGCCGGGTTTGAGTTCTTCGCGGCCGACCTTGACCAGGCCGGCCGCGGTGGCCTGCTCGTCGGCCCGGCGTGGCAGCACCAAGCCGAGTGTCATCTCGAAGATATGGCGCGTGAAGCCGCTGCAGTCGAAACCGTCGGCCTCGCTGCTGCCGCCGCGCCGGTAGGGCACGCCGAGAAAGTTCATCGCGCCGATGACCAAGTCGGATGCGGCGTCGCGCACCTGGCGCACAAACGCCGTGCTCTCGGCCGGCAGGTCCTTGGGCAGCAGGCCCTTGTCCTGGAGCAGCTGCATCACCGCGTCACCGCGGTCTTCGGGCGCGGCCTGCGCCAGGCCGATGCTCATGATCACCAGCGACACCATCACCGCGCGGCGGGCTGCGGCGCGAACGACTCGGCGAGGGGTGGGTATCTGTCGCATCGGCGGCGGCAGAATAGGGGCATCCCCTGAGGGTGTCAACGCAACAAAGGTATCGGAGTCCCATCGCCATGTTCAAAGCCCTCTTGCTGGAAAAGTCCGATGCCGGCTTTGCTGCCGCCGTCACCGAGATCGATGACGCTCGCCTGCCGGTGGTCGAAAACGGCGGCGTGCTGGTGCAGCCCGCGTACTCGACGATCAACTACAAGGACGCCCTCGCGCTCACCGACAAGTCGCCGGTGGTGCGCCGCTGGCCGATGGTGCCGGGCATCGACGGCGCCGGCGTGGTGTTGGAAAGTGCCCACCCCGGGTGGCAGGTGGGCGACCGTTTTGTGCACAACGGCTGGGGTGTTGGCGAAACCCATTGGGGTTGTCTTTCGCAGCGGGCGCGTTTGCAGGGCGACTGGCTGGTGCCGCTGCCGGCGGCCTTCACACCGCGCCAGGCGATGGCCATTGGCACGGCGGGGTACACCGCGATGTTGTGTGTGCTGGCGCTCGAGCGCCACGGTCTCAAGCCCGGTGACGGCGAGGTACTCGTCACCGGCGCCACCGGCGGCGTCGGCTCGGTTGCCATAGCGCTGCTGAGCCGGCTCGGCCACCACGTCGTCGCAGCCACTGGCAAGGCGGCTGAAGCTGACTATCTGAAAAACCTGGGCGCCAGCAGCGTCATTCACCGCGCTGAGCTGAGCGCGCCCGGCAAGCCGCTGCAAAAAGAGCGCTGGGCAGCGGTGGTCGATGCGGTCGGCAGCCACACCCTGGTCAACGCTTGTGCACAGGTTCGTTATGGCGGCGCGGTGGCCGCCTGCGGGCTGGCGCAGGGCCACGACTTGGCCGGCACCGTGATGCCTTTCATCCTGCGCGGTGTGGCGCTGTTGGGTGTCGACAGCGTGATGGCGCCGATCGCGCGGCGCCGCGAAGCCTGGGACCGGCTGGCCACCGATCTCGACCCAGCGCTGCTTGAATCGATGACCACCGAGGTCGGGCTGGATGGTGCCATCGGGGCGGCGCAGCGGCTGCTGGCCGGGCAGGTGCGTGGGCGCGTTGTGGTTCGTATCGACGGCTGACGGCGCGGTTTGCGTGCGCGTGCGCCGGCGCCGCTGAACTCGTGGCGCGCCTAGCCGATGACCGGTGTGCCAGACTGCGACACCAAATTCTGGAGTCGCTGCCATGAAGACACATCTCGCTTCGCTGCTGGCCGCGGTCTGCTTGTGGGCCACCGGCTGCGCCAGCGTGCCGCAGATGCCGGCGGAGTTTGATCTTGGCCGCGCGGCGATTGCACAAAGCGCGCAAGCGCCGGCGCTGGTCCTCGAAGGCCCCGACGGCAAAGGCCGCGGCGCTGGCGCGGGCGCGGCCAAGGGCGGCGGTCTCGGTTTTGTGATCGGCGGGCTGGCCTGTCTGGGCACCGGTCCTTTTGCGGCGCTTTGCCTCGGCACCGTGGTGCCCGCCGGGATCGCGGTCGGCGCGGCCAGCGGCGCGGTGGTGGGTGCCGTGCGCGCCGAAAGCGCTGAAGACGTGCAGGCCAAGCGCAGCCTGCTGCAAACCGAACTGGCCACACCCGCCATGCGCGCGCAACTTGGCGCGGCTTTGCAGCAGCAGTCGCGCGAACTGTTGCCGTCGGCGCTGCCGCTGGCCGGCAGCAACGCCGCACCAACCGAGTGGACGATCCAGATCGCCGTCACCGAAGTTGCCACGGTCGGCTCCGGCCCCGGGGTGCCGTACGCGCTGCTGGCATCGGCGCGGCTGGCGGTGCTGCAGCGCGGTCAGGCCACGCCGGTCTTTGTCAACGAGTACCAGGCCCAGACTGCGACCAGCCTGACCACGCCGCAGTGGGCCGATAGCGACGCCGCGCCGCTGCGCGCGGCGCTGCAAGACCTGTCGACGAAGATGGCGACCAAGATGCTCGCCGACCTGGCGCCGCCGCGGCGCCTGGTGTTGCGTTGACGGCCACTCAGTCGTTGGGTGGTGTCGATGTCAGCTGCGGTTGTGGTGTCGATTTTGGTGTCGACGCGGATGCCCGCGCCGGCAAATCGACCATCACCGGCTGACCCGGCGCCGTGCAACCCGTGTCGCAGCAGCGGCCGGGCTGGCGGTTTTTGGTGATCGCGCGCGTCTCGTCGTGCAGCACGCCGCGGTCGAGCAGCCGCTCGACGAGTTCGACCTTGTTGCCGACCGGATATTGACGCCAGATTTCCTGGCGCATCGCCGCCGGTGAACCACCGCCATGCAGGCTGATCACCGAGTACCAGCCGCCTTGATATGAGGCGGTCAAGTCTTCGATAAAGCGTGCAACCTCGATGCGCTTGTCGTAGGGCACGGCGGGGTTGGCGCGCAGCACTTCGGCCAGCGTCGCGGCCGTCGCCGGGTTGTGGTCTTCGTCGGGACCGGGCAGGGCGACGATGAGGCCGCCGGAGACTTCATGCGCAAGCCGGTGCATGTCGTAGATCTGGGTCGCGAGCAGCAGTTTGCCGATATTGCTGAAGACCGGCTCGGGCATGAAATTGCCGTAGTGCGGGTCTTGCGTGGCGTAGACGCTGGCGGCAACGCCGCAGGCATAAAACCCTTCGGTGATCTTGATCAGCTCGACCATCGGGTCGCGCAGGTTGGCTTTTTCACCCGGATCAAAGCCGTTGGCCTCGCACATCAGCGCACCGGCGCCGATGAGCAGGTCGCCGAAGCCGGCGCGCGCGCCGATGCAACTGTGCCGGTGGTGGGTGGCGTAGGCGTAGGTGAGCACGCTGGAATGTTCGACCTCGCCGCTTTCGCCAGAAAAAAACACCCGCTCCCAGGGCACGCAGACTTTGTCGAAAACCAGCACGCCGGTGGACTGGCCGTAGCGGCGCGAAAACAGCGCCGCGCCATGTTCGAGCTTGTCACCCGGCCGGCCGGCGGGGCGGGCGATGATCGTCAGCCCGGGGGCATCCACAGGCACCGCGCAGCAGACCGCGAAGTCGGCATCGGCCGGGCCCATCTGGCGGCAGGGCATGACCAGAAACTCATGCATGTAGGGCGCGCCGGTGACGATCGCCTTGGTGCCGCTGATGACGATGCCTTTGGCATTGCGCTCGACGACATGCACATAGGTGGCGGCGTTGGCCTGCTCGTGGGGCCGGCGACTGCGGTCGCCCTTGGCGTCGGTCATCGCGATGCCCAGGGCGAGGTCGTTGTCCTGCACATGCGCCAGGTACTCGGCAAAGCGGGCGCGGTGTTCGGTGGTGCCGGCCGCGTCGTCGATGCGGGCGGTGGCCTGCGCGAGTGCATTCATCGCATCGTTGACCAAGTAGCGCTGCGCGCAGCCCGTTTCCTGGCACAGGATGCGCACCGCCTCGAGCTTGTTCAGCAGGTCGCCGGCCGATTCGTTGATGTGCAACATGCGGTTGACGCGCCGGCCGCGGGCGGTTTGCACCGCGGTCATTAACGGCGCCTTGGCCGCGTCGAGGGCAAAGTCGTAGCTCACCGCGAGCGCGTTGACACCCGGGCGCAGCGATGCTGCGTCGGCGACCGACGCGACGAGTTGGCCGTCGACGTAGACCACGGGGCGGTAGCGGCGCAGCGACTCGGCGTAGTCGCGGCCGGACATGAAGGTGCCGGGCAGCTGGGCCGCATCGCTGGGCGTGGCCGAACTCGTCGGCAGATTCATCCTGGCATTCATCGTCTGTCTCCTGGGCGGCTCGATGCATTTTGAACGAGGTTATCGTCTGGTGCCTGACGCGGGCCGCGTCGACAGGGGAATGCCAATGCGCGACACGATGATCGCCAGCCGCTGCACGCTGGTGCTGGTCGACTACCAGCAGCGCCTGATGCCGTCGATCCACCGTGCCGACACGGTGCTGGCGCATGCCGAGCGCCTGGCCGATGCGGCCTTGTTGCTCGGCGTTCCGGTCATCGGCACGGCACAAAACCCGGCCGGCCTGGGGCCGAATGTCGAGTCGATCCGTCAGCGCTGTGCAAGCACGCTGACGAAAATGCACTTCGATGCTTGTGTGGGTGGGCATGTCGACACCGACGCCGGCGGGCTGCTCGCAGCACTGGACGGGGCGCGCGGCGATGTCGTCATTGCCGGCTGCGAGGCGCATGTCTGTTTGCTGCAAACCGCGCTCGGCCTGCTGCGTGCCGGGCGGCGCGTCTGGGTCGTCGCACCGGCTTGTGGCTCGCGTTCGGCCAACGACCAAACGCTGGCGATGACCCGCCTGCACGAGGCCGGCGCGACGATGGTGAGTGTCGAGATGGTGGTGTTCGAGTGGCTGGGCGACTGCAAACACCCGCGCTTCAAGGCGGCCTTGGCGCTGGTCAGGGCGCAGATTGCCGATTGAGTCAGTGGTTTGCAATACAAGGAGACGAAGATGGGTTTCAACGAGTTCTACCGGCATTCAATCGACCACCGCGATGCCTTCTGGGCCGAGCAGGCCAGGCTCATCGACTGGCAGCAAACGCCGACGCAGATCTGCGAATACAACAAGCCGCCGTTTGCCAACTGGTTTGTCGGCGGCACGACGAATCTTTGCCACAACGCGGTGGATCGGCATGCCAAAACCCACCCTGATCGCAACGCGCTGATCTGGGTCTCGACCGAAGTCGACAAAGAAGTCGTCTATAGCTTCAGCCAGTTGCAGCGGGAAGTCGAACGCATGGCGGCGATGCTGCTGGCACTCGGCGTCAAGCCGCTCGACCGAGTGCTGGTCTACATGCCGATGATTCCTGAAGCCGCGTTTGTGATGCTCGCCTGCGCGCGCATCGGCGCCATCCACTCGGTCGTCTTTGGCGGTTTTGCCAGCGTCAGCTTGGGCCAACGCATCGACGACGCCGAGCCGACCGTGATCGTCAGCGCCGACGCCGGCAGCCGTGCCGGCAAGGTGCTGGCCTACAAGGGCCTGCTCGACGAAGCGATCAAGCTCGCGGCGCACAAACCGAGCAAGGTCTTGATGGTCGACCGCGGCCTGGCACCGATGCCAATGACCGCCGGCCGCGATGTCGACTACGCAAGCCTGCGCGAACAGCACCTCAACGCAAGTGTGCCGGTGACCTGGCTCGAGTCGACGCACCCGAGCTACACGCTTTACACCAGCGGCACGACCGGCAAACCCAAAGGGGTTCAGCGCGACACCGGCGGTTATGCGGTGGCGCTGGCGGCGAGCATGAAACACATCTTTCTCGGCCAGCCCGGCGAGACCTATTTTTCGACCAGCGATATCGGCTGGGTCGTCGGCCACAGCTATATCGTCTACGGCCCGCTGATCGCCGGCATGGCCACGATCATGTACGAAGGCTTACCCGTCCGACCCGATGCCGCGATCTGGTGGAGCCTGGTCGAGAAGTACAAAGTGACCTCGATGTTCAGCGCGCCGACTGCAGTGCGGGTGCTCAAGAAACACGACCCGGCGGCGCTGAAAAAACACGACCTGAGTTCGCTGCGTGCGCTGTTTCTCGCCGGCGAACCACTCGACGAACCGACCGCGACCTGGATCTCTGACGCCATCGGCCGGCCGATCATCGACAACTATTGGCAGACCGAAACCGGCTGGCCGATCCTGAGCCTGTGCAACGGCATCGAGCCGGCTAGAGCGAAGTTCGGCTCGCCCGGCAAGGCCGTCTATGGCTACGACCTCAAACTGATCGACGAAAACACCGGCGCCGAGTTGACTGGCGCAGGGCAAAAAGGCGTGCTCGCCATCGAAGGCCCGCTGCCACCGGGCTGCATGCAGACCGTCTGGCGCGACGACGATCGTTTTGTGAAGACTTACTGGCAAAGCATCCCGGGCAAGCTGGTCTACAACACCTTTGATTGGGCTATCCGCGACGAAGACGGCTACCTCTTCATCCTCGGCCGCACCGACGATGTCATCAACGTCGCCGGGCACCGGCTGGGCACGCGCGAGATCGAAGAGAGCATCTCCAGCCACGCGGCGGTCGCCGAGGTCGCGGTGGTGGGCGTGGCCGACCAGCTCAAGGGCCAGGTTGCGATGGCTTTTGTGGTCTTGCGCGACGCCACGCTTAGCGCCGACCCGGCAGCGGCGTTGAAGCTCGAAGGCGCGATCATGAAGGTCGTCGACGACCAGCTCGGCGCCGTCGCCCGGCCGTCGCGGGTGCGCTTCGTGACCCTGCTGCCAAAGACACGTTCCGGCAAGCTGCTGCGGCGGGCGATCCAAGCGGTTTGTGAAGGCCGCGATGCCGGTGACCTGACGACGATCGAAGACCCGGCGGCGTTGCAGCAGATCAAGGATCTTTTCACGCCGAGTTGAGCTGCAGCCGCAGGACGGCGGTGCGCTGGGCAACCAGGTGGCCTCGCGTCGGTGCGATCGACCGTCGAAGGGGAAACGGGAAAACTGCGAACCAAGCAATTTCACGAGCAACGAAAGCCTGCGCTGCCCATCGATACCCTGACACGACGCCGATTCCTCCTCGCGGCTGCGCTGGCGGCGCGGCCTGCGGTGTCAGCCCCCGCGCTGGCTTGAGCGTCCAACGAAACAGCGAGTGGCTGATGCTGCACCGCGCCGACGCTTCCTACGAAACCGGCTGCAGCCGAGCGCTATTGAAACCGAACCCGCTGCACGACGTCGAAGCCACCGTCATCGCCCACCATGCCGGGTCTGGCAAACACCTGGCCCAGGTGGGCGCTTTGCGGGTGCGCACCGACGAAGGTCGTGGAGTGCCTCATCGGCACCGGTTTCAGCGATGCCCGGCGCGCGTCACCGCCGCATATCGGCGCGGTCGTGACCTTCACTCACCGCGGTAGCACCGAGGCCGGTGTGCCACGTTTTGCCAGTTCTCTGCGGGTGCGCGACGGCGTCTAGAAACCTTCGCTGGGTAAGCCGATCACATGGGTCTGGCTGTCACGCGCGGAGATCATGCGTCGTGGTGTTGCGCCGCTTGTGCTGCGCGGCCCGCGCAACTATCGCGAGCCCCAGCCCAAGCAGCACAACCGCGCCCGGCTCCGGCACCGCCGGCACGTCCACCGACAGCGAGGTCTGCGTCAGCGTCAGCTCGCCGCAGGCATTGTAAGTGAGCCCGGTGTCAAAGGCAGTGGGGTCGTCGGGGTCGAGCGCGGCGGAAGTCTCGATGCCGACGACGCGGAACTTGCGCACGCCGTCAGGTGAAACCTGGGCCAGGAAATCGAAGCTGACACCGGCCTCAAGTTCAATGCCCGCGTCGACCCAGGCGCTGCCGTTCCACAACTCCAGCCGGTACTTGCCATCACCGATGTCGGGCAGCAGCACGCTGGCGAACGATGGGCCGGACTGGATTTCGTATTCATAGCCGATGGCCACCGGCGGGTCGAAGAACAAGGGTGTCGCCGGTGCGACAAAGACCGTGAACGTGAAGGCTGTCCCGCCATCTGCGGTAGGGGTCTGTTCGGCCGGCAGCAGCGGCGCCTGGGCGTTGACGCCCACGGGGTTGAGCAGGACCCACGGGTTGCCGCTGCCGTTGACCCGGCCGAGAAGTTGATCGGCATCGTTGATGTCGATCAGGTCGCCATAAAAGTTGCTGCTGCCGATCCGTCTTGGGTCGTTCAGCGTGACCGTGGTGGTGCCGTCGCTGAGGAAAGCGCTTTGCCTGAAATCGTCGTAGCCGATCAGCGTGCCGCGGTTGTTGATGCCGTTCACGCGCGCTGACGTGACGGTGCCGAAGTTTTGGGAAAAGATCGACAGGTCTGGGGCCGGTGTGAAGCCAGCGCCCTGAACGGTACCTGCCTCCTTGGTATGGTTGTCGAAGCATACGGTGCCGGCAAATGGGTCGTCATAGCAACTTTGCCCGATGTATTGGCGCAGCGTGGCGGCGATGTGCCCGGCGTCGTTCACCGCCGAGAACCGCATCTCGAACCTGCCGTTTTCCGCGTCTGCCGGGTTGCTCGGCTCCAAGGGATAGGTCAGCGACGTTCCATTGAACGTGTAGCCCAGCGATCCCCTGCCCAGCAGGTTGTCCCATCCGACCACGGTGCCGCCAGAGGTGATGCCGGTGATCTCACCGAACCGACCCTGCAAAAACTCGGCGTAGCTGCCGTCGCCGCGCAGCAAGAAATTTGTGGGGCGCCCCGTGGCCGGGTCGACGCGGGAGCCGGCGATGTGGCCGGTATCGCTGATCAGCGAAGCAAAGCCGCGGGTGAAGGGCAGGCTCAAGGTGCTGACGGTACCGCCGCTGTACAGGGCAGGCGTGTGCACGCGCTCTGTGCCGGTGCCGGCGGTGAAGACGTTGCCGACCACGTCGCCAAGATTGTTGAAGCCGCGGCCATAGATGCCGGTGCCAATGCCACGCGAGGTGTTGAACGCACCGATCTCCGTAAGCGCCCCACCGGTGATCAAAAAGGTGCGGTCGGTGTCTTCGCGTGTGATGGAATCGCGTGTCGATGTCCGCCCCAGCACTTGGCTCAGGTTGTTCAAGCCAAGCATCTCGGTCGAAAACGAAGCGCCGTAGTGACTGGAAACGATCTGGCTCAGGTCGGTACCCACAAAGGCCGTCGGCAGCGCCCATGCGGCGGCCGAAGCGGCGGTGATGCAGGCGGCGGCTGCGATCTGGTTCAGTTTCACTTTTGTACCTCCTTGGTTGTTGCCGCCACTGTCGTCGCGTACAACCCACCGATCACTGACCGATTCGGTCGCGCCGCATCGGCGCGGCTGAATCGGGTCAATAGTGCATGGTCCTTGACGCGTGTTCCGCCCGGGCGATCCATCCCCTCGGCACGATGTTCTGATTCACCCGGAACAAGTACCCCGGGTCGTAGCGCTTCTTGACAGCCGCCAGCCGCGCGAAATGCCGCGGTATTTATCGGCCACACGCCCCGCGCCTTCATCCATAAGGAAGTTGACGCACGCGCCCCCGGCGCTGTGCGGGTGCAGGTCTTCCCAATAAGCTTTGCACCAGGCGCAAGCCGCCTGTTGCGGCCAGCTAGGATGTGCACGCTGTGCAGGCTCTGGCGAGTGCCTCGACCGGAACCGGAGCATTAGGCCGACTGCGCCGGCCATCAGCAACAAATTGGTTGCCGGCTCGGGCACTGAAGTCACCAGCGACTCCTGCGTGAACAGGACTTCTCCGGACGCATTGAAGGTCAGGCCGGTCACGAATTGATGCCCGTGTGGGTCGATGCCAGCCGACTCTTCGATGCCGGTTACCCGGAACCGGCTGATGCCGGTGGTGTCGGTGCGTGAGCGGAGGTCGAAGCTTTCCCCCGCCCTGACTTGAACGCCCAAATCCTCCCAGCCCGTGCCGTTCCAGACTTCGATGCCGTAGAGGCCGTCGCCGACGTCCGGAAGCAGCACGGTGGTGAACAGTGGCCCCGACAGCACGTTGTATTCGTAGCCGCTGGCCACCGGTGGGTCGATGTAGTAGCGCGGCGCCACGCCGTCGCTGCCGATGACCTCGTGCGGAAAGGTGTACCTCGACCTGCCATCTTCGGTCCGTTCTTCGGTGTGAGGCGTCAGCGGCCTTTGATCGTTCAGCCCTTGTGTCAGGCGCGGAACCGGTGCCTGGCGCCCTTCGTCATCGTTGAGCACAAAGCGCGGGTCCAGGATCTCGATGGCATAGGCAGCGATGACGTTGGATTGCTTTGACTTGTACTGACCTCTGATCTCACAGCAGAAGATGCTTGACCTGGTCTGGAGTCGCAGGCCAATGTTCACCGCCGCGCCAACGGTGAGAAAGTTCTCCACCACTTCCTCGCTGTAATAGAACCCGTTCGGTTGGGCCGCCATGTTCACAGTCCAACCCAGGATACTGACCGTGGCATTTGCGTTGGGGTCACCGAGCTGCTGTGCTAGCCGCGTGATCCTCACCGGGACAGGCGTGCCGTCCGGCGCGGCCGACCTGGATGACGGCGCGCTGATGGTGTCTCTCCAACTTGCGTCCAGTTCGACATGGATCTGCGTGTTCCAGTACTCCTTGTGGGCCTCCCCTGCGATCTGTGTGAATCCGCCAATCCGACCCGATGAGGCGCTGCCGCCAGCCAGGATCTGAGCGAAAGTTCCATCGACTCCCGAACCCTCGTAGCTCAAGCCGCCGCTGCCCAGTGAACGCCACCCACCTTCGAGCGGCGGGGACAGCGGGTGGTAGCCAAGGTTGTGTTGGAAGATTGTCTTGGCCTCGGCTTCCACGTTTGCCGTCCCGGCCACTGCGGCCTGCGGCGCTGCCACCAGCATCAGGCTGCCGCCCCACAGGCACAGCCAGCGCGCCGCCTCAAACGGCCGCAACCAACGCATCGTGACGTGCGTCGTGCGTGGGACCAGCGACGGGCTGATGCCAATTGGCCGGAACGGGGCTCGGTGCTGCTCACGGTTCGGCGGCGCGGCGGCCATGGCATCCATGGCTGCGGCGCGCAATGTGCCGAGCAAACCGCTTGTGTTCATGGTGCTTGCCTCCGCTTGCTGGTCTCGGCAGCGACTGCCGCGTTGGTGCCAATGTCGTCGCGTACAACCCACCGATCACTGACCGATTCGGTCGCGCCGCATCGGTGCGGCTGAATCGGGTCGATAGTGCATGGTCCTTGACGCGTGTTCCGCCCGGGCCATCCATCACCCCGGCACGATGTTCTGATTCACCCGGAACAAGTTCCCCGGGTCGTAGCGCTTCTTGACAGCCGCCAGCCGCGCGTAATTGCCGCGGTAGCTGTCCGCCACGCGGCCGGCACCTTCGTCCATCAGGAAGTTGACGTAGGCACCGCCGGCGCTGTGCGGGTGCAGGTCTTGCCAATAGGCCTTGCACCAGCTGCTGATCAAGGGGGCTTCGGCCGGGTCGGGGCTGACGCCGACGATGACCATCGCCCAGGTGGCATCGCGGTACGCAAACGGCGTGTCGCCGGCGCCTACGCGGCCGGCGGCGCCATTGACCGGGTACAGGTGCATCGTCGAATGCCCGGTTGGCTGCGCCTGGGCGTG
The DNA here is from genome assembly GCA_031431555.1 of Rubrivivax sp. GTDB lineage: Bacteria > Pseudomonadota > Gammaproteobacteria > Burkholderiales > Burkholderiaceae_C > Rubrivivax. Next base: position 52,385 of record JANPDN010000021.1, on the reverse strand, counting down.
TTTGACATGCAGCGCGATGGCTTCGTCACCGAGCGTCTTGACGAAGTCGGCCCGCCAGTACCACTGCAGCCCGGGTGTGTACAGGCCATCGAAGGCGCTTTGAAGCGCGGTGAAGGGCATCGGTTGCACGGCATCGACCATTGGCGGCAAGGCACTGCGCGCTGGTGCCAGGTCGCGAGCCGCTTGCTCGGCCGTGCCGACATGGCACCAGACGATGCCGCAGACCGACATGCCGTGCAGCGCGGCGGGGTAAGGCTCCACCGGCGGGATCTTCATCAGCGCCAGAAAGCCGTTCAACTCGTCGGGCGCGGTGTTGATGAAGTTGCGATACCAACGCATCACGTCGCCGGCTTGCTCCAGCGGCCAGAACATCGGGCCGGCGATGACCGTGCTGACAGGGTGGGCGCGGAAGGTGAATTGCGTGACGACGCCGAAGTTGCCACCGCCGCCGCGCAGGGCCCAGAACAGGTCGGCCTCGCTGTCGGCGCTGGCACGCACGATGCGGCCGTCGGCCAGCACCACTTCCGCTTCGATCAGGTTGTCCACCGTCAGCCCGTATTCGCGCGATAAGTGCCCGATCCCGCCGCCGAGCGTGAGACCGCCCACGCCCGTGCTGCCGATGATGCCGCTGGGCACCGCCAGCCCGTCGGCCGCGGTGGCGGCATCGACATCGCGCCAGAGGCAGCCGCCGCCGACCCGCACCGTGCGCGTGGCGGGGTCGACGTGGATCTGGTCCAGCGCTGACAGGTCGAGCACCAGGCCGTCGTCGCAGACACCGAGGCCACCGCCGTTGTGGCCGCCGCCGCGCACCGCGAGCAGTGCGCCATGGTCTGCAGCCCAACGCACGGCGAATGACGCGTCATCGGTGCTCCGCGCGTAGGCGACCGCCGCGGGGTAGCGGTCGATCATGGCGTTGAAAACCTTGCGGGCGTCGTCGTAGCCGGCTTGTTCGGGCCGCATCAGGCGATCGGGGAATTGCGCTTGGAGCGATGCCAGGGCCTGCGGTGAATTCATGGTTGCCTCGCGGTGTTCTTGCTCAATGTGGGGAATCTATGGCGAACGGGCCGGTGGGGGAATAGTCAACTTTGACTATGTCGGCCCACGGTCTCGCGGCTCCGAACGGCCGCCTTCGCGGGGGGTGAGCAAGTTGGAGGCAGTCGCGTGGGTGCCGGCCTTACAATTTCAGCTTCAAAAGCTGAAGTAGCAAATCCATGATCGACCGCCATGCTCGCCCCCGGCTGCTGCGTCTGGCGCGTGGGTTCCCGGTGGTGGTGCTGACCGGGCCGCGCCAATCGGGAAAGACCACCCTCGCACGCACCACCTTCGCCGACCATGCCTATGTCTCGCTCGAAGACCCGGACGTGCGCGAGCGCGTCGCCGCCGACCCGCGCGGCTTTTTCGCCCAGCACCGCGGTGGCCTGCTCATCGACGAGGTGCAGCGCGTGCCGGCGCTGCTGTCTTACCTGCAGACGGTCGTCGATGCTAGCCCGGCCATGGGCCGTGTGGTGCTCACCGGCTCACAGAACCTGCTCCTCTCGGCCGCGGTAAGCCAGAGCCTTGCCGGCCGCGCCGGATTTCTGGAGCTGCTGCCGCTGGCCTATGCGGAAGCAGCCTCGATCTTCGACAAGCTTTCGCTCGATGAGTGGCTGGTCACCGGCGCCTACCCGGCGCTGTTTGATCGCGACGTGGCGCACACCGATTGGCACGCCAGCTACGTGGCCACCTATATCGAGCGCGACGTACGCCAGATCAGCCGCATCGCGGACTTGCTGCAGTTTCAGCGCTTCATGCGATTGATGGCCGCGCGTGCCGGTCAATTGCTCAACCTCAACGCGGTGGCCAACGATCTGGGCATCGCGCAGACCACCGCGCGCGACTGGCTGGCGGTGCTCGAATCGAGCTACATCACGTTTCGCCTGCCGCCGTATCACGGCAACTTTGGAAAGCGCCTGGTCAAGACGCCCAAGCTGTACTTTCACGACACCGGGCTCGTGGCATGGCTGCTGGGCATTACCCAGGCCGACGCCCTGGCTATCCACCCGATGCGCGGCGCGCTGTTCGAGAACATGCTGGTAGCCGAGTACCTGAAATACCTGCGCCATCACGGCGTCGCCAACGCGATGCACTTTTGGCGCGACAACACCGGCAACGAGATCGACCTGCTGGTCGAGCGTGCCGGCGCGCTGTGGCCGGTGGAGATGAAGTCTGGTGCGACCTTCCAGCGCGACTGGCTGCGCGGTCTGCACACCTGGCAACGCCACGCCGCGGCGGCGCGGCAGGGCACACCGATGCTCATCAGCGCGGTCCCCGGGCATTTCACGGACCAGGGCGTGATGGTCGCGAACTGGCGTGAGGCCCTTCGCGGCTTGGTGGCTCCCGAGCCTGGCCTGGGCTGAGTAGCGTCATCGCGCGCGCGACCGCTCCAGCGCGGCCCTCGGCCCTCGGCCCGCAGGCCGCGGTGCTCAGGCCGCTTGCGGTGGCGCGATGAGTTCGGGGCGCAGCTCACTCACCGCGATGACGACATCGACGGGCAGGTTGGCGCGCCGCGCTGCCTCGCCTGCAACGGCTGCCAAGCTGCTGTCACGCCGCCAACCCATCCCGCCACGCAATCGCCGCCGCCTCCACCGCCACCGCCTCCATCACATCCAGCACCGGCTCGAGCCGAAACTGGAAGACTGCAAAAGCGCTGGTGAGGCGGTGGATGTCCGCCGGCTGTGTGGTCTCGACCACCGCATAACCACCGAACTCGCCGATCCGCACCAGGAATTGATGGATGTTCAGGCTGGCCGGCATCTCCCATTTTTGAAACACCCCGAGCACGCGCTTCTGCGCGGCCTCGTAGTCGGCATAGGAGCCGCCAGGGCGCTCCCACCAGGTCAGGACATATTTCATGTTGGTTCTCCAATCGCCGGCCCGCAGTCCGCGGCCCGACGCCGGCGAAACCGTCGACCGCAACCGGACTGTGGGCGCGGGCGACTCACCGATTGCCTACCGATTCGCCACCGATTCACTTGCCGATTCACTTGCCGATTCGCGCGACCTCATCGCGCGCCGCGGCAGAATTGCAGGGTCAGGGAGGACTCGATGGCGACACGATCGCATCAAAGTGCGGCGCCGCAAGCGCAACCGCTAGCGCAACCACAAACGCGTGTGCGGCTGGCGAAAGTGACGCCGCCCCAGGCTGAGGGGCTGCTGCCGCGCCAGCGCCTGTTTGAGCAGCTCGATGCCGCGCATGGCTGCCCGATGGTCTGGATCTCGGCGCCCCCGGGGGCCGGCAAGACATCGCTGGCGGCAAGCTGGTTGTTTGCTCGCGGGCGCCCGACGGTGTGGCTTCAGGTCGACTCGGCCGACGCCGACCCGGCGATGTTTTTCCACTACCTCAGCCTCGCTGCCGAGGCGGTGGCTGACGCTGCCCCGCCGCTGCCGCTGTTCACGCCCGAGCAGGCACACGATCCGTTGCCGTTCGCGCGGCGCTACTGCCGTGACCTGTTCGCACGCTTGCCCGAGAACACGGTGCTCGTATTCGACAACGTGCAGGACGCGAGCATGGACGAAGTGCTGCCGTCCCTGCTGGCGGCGCTGATCGACGAGCAGCCCATGGGGGTGCACTCGATCGCGATCAGCCGGCACGATCCACCGGCGGCGCTGGCGCGCGCCCGGGCAGGGCGGCGGATCGCCCTCGTGGATGGGCCTGCATTGCAGTTCCAGCCCGAAGAGGCGCGTGCCGTGGCAGCGCGCAGCGGTGTCTCGTCGGCGGCGCTGATCGACAGCGTGCTGGCGCAATCGCAGGGCTGGGCGGCAGGCATCGTATTGCTGCTGGAAGGCCTGCGCGGAACCGGCAGTCTGCACTCCGCGGCCCAGACCGGCAGCCCGCAGTCAGTCTTCGACTACTTCGCGACGCAGGTGTTTGTGTCTGCGCCGACGACGGTGCGGCAGGCCCTGTTTCGCCTGTCCTACCTGCCCCGCATGCCGGCCGCGATGGCCGCAGAGTTGAGCGGCGATGCCGCGGTCTGTGTCCTGCTCGACCAGCTCGTGCAGCGCCACCTGTTCACCGACCGCCGTTTCGAACCCGAGCCGACCTACCAGTTTCACCCGCTTTTCCGCGCCTTTCTTCAAGCGCGGGCGCGCCAGGAATGGGGCGAAGAGGTCGATCGAGACTGGGTGCTCCGCGCGGCGCGGCTGCTCGACGCCGCAGGGCACGATACCGACGCGTTTGTGCTTTTCACGCGCGCCGCAGCCTGGGTTGATGCGGCCCGCCTCGTGCTCGCGCGCGCCGACAGCCTTGTCGATTCAGGGCGCCACCAGACGCTCGCCGGCTGGATCAGCGCGCTGCCGGCTGCAGTGCACGCGGCCGACCCCTGGCTCGTGTATTGGCACGGCGTGGCCTTGACCGGGCGCGACGCGGCCGCGGGCCGGGCCGCGCTCGAACGTGCGCTCGTCGGCTTCGAGCGCGCCGCAGACCACCGCGGCCAGGTACGCACGACGGCCGCACTGCTCTCCGGATGGTGGAACGCCCCCGAAGGCGTGCGCTGGCTGGAGCCTCATGCCCAACGGCTGGCGGCGCTGCTCGATGTGCAGGCCGAGCTGGACCTGCACACGCTGGCCACCGGCCTGGTCACGCTGACGCTCGCGCGCCTGATGATCCGGCCCAACGATCCGGCGCTGATCGGCTTTGCCCGGCGGGTCTCGGCGCTGCCCTTCGACGAACTGCCCGCTGCACTGGCCGTGGCCGCCGGCACCTGCCTGTTGCAGTTTCACTGGGGTGTCGGCGATACGCAGGCGTGCGAAGACACGATCCTGCGCACACAGCATATCGCCGAGCGTGTGCACCTGCCGCCGGGCGAGCGCATGTGGTTCTGGTTCTGGCTCATGACCCACCGTGTCTACATGGCCGACCGGGTCGGGGCGCGTGCGGCGATGGCGCAGGCCCGCGCCATCAAGGACGAAGCCCGGCGCGCGCCGCCGTTCCTGGACTTCGTGCGCTGGGATGTCACGCTTGAGCTGCAACAAGGCCACATCCGCGCGGCACGCGAGATGCTGACGCAAGAGCTTGAGCCGCAGCGGGCTCAGGCTTCGCCTTTCACGCAGGCCTGCATCGATCTCGAATGGGTGCGCTGTGCGAACGAAGAGGGGCGCTTCGACGAGGCCGCCGAGCGGGGCCGGCTCGCGATGCAGGTCTGTCGCGCCGCCGGACACGACTGGCTGCAGGTCGTGATAGGCCTCAGCGTGTGCTGCGCGCAAGCGCTCGGCGGGCGGGTCGAGGCCGGCTTTCGCACGCTCGACGAGTTGCGCCGGCTCAGCGCCGAGCCGCTGCCGATCCTGGCCGCCTCGGTGGCGGCGTATGAAGCACTGTTGCACCTGCTGGCGGGGGCGCGCACCGACGCGCTGGCTGCGCTCGACCGCTGCATGACGCTGCGCGGCGATACCGCCTATGTCTGGGGGCCGGGTTGGAACCGGCCCGCGATTGCCGAACTGGCTGCATTCGGGCTCGCCGAGGGGCGGCATGTGCCGGTGCTCGAGCGTTTCATCCACGGGCTGCGGCTGGCGCCGCCAACCCCCGATGTGCAGGTTTGGCCGTGGCCGGTGCGCATCCGCGTATTCGATGGTTTTGTGCTCGACGTCGATGGCCACGCACGTGTCGGACAAGGCCGCAAGACGGCACAACGGCTGCTCGAGCTGCTGAAGGCGCTGGCCGCGATGGGTGGTCACGATGTGCCCACCGAGCGGCTGTGCGACGCGGTGTGGCCCGACGCCGACGGCGATGCGGCGCATCGCTCGCTCGACGCGGCCCTGTCGCGCCTGCGCCGGCTGATCGGCCACGACGAGGCGGTGCAGGTTCGCGCCGGCAAGGTATCGCTCAATCCCGCGCTGGTGGGGTTGGACCTGTGGGTTCTCGAAGCCGGGATCCGGAGCCTGGCATCCCTTGGGGCTGGCACGAGCCAGTGGGCCCAGCGCGTGCGGGCGACGCTGCCGCTGTACCGCCGTCCGCTCCTCGCCGGCGAAAAGGATGCCCCCTGGCTGCTGGCAGAGCGCGCTCGTTGGCGCGCCCGCTGGCTCGCGCTTGTGAACCGGCTTGCCGAGCACGACCACTTGACGGGACAAGGTGGTCTTCTCGGCCCGCTGCTCGATATGGCCGAGGCGGCCGACGGGGTCGATCCGGCATCGCGCGCGCTGGCCCCGGATATCGTGCGCCTGCTGTCGCGCTACAGGCCATGAACCACGCGGCCGCTGCACGCAACGATTCCCGAGCTACAACACCTCGCTCGCAAAATCCGCCAGCCGCGAGCGCTCGCCACGCGCCAGCATCACATGGCCGCCGTGCGGCCAGCCCTTGAAGCGATCGACCGCATAGGTCAAGCCTGACGAACCTTCGGTGAGGTAGGGGGTGTCGATCTGCGCCAGGTTGCCCAGGCAGACGATCTTGGTGCCCGGCCCGGCACGCGTGATCAAGGTCTTCATCTGCTTGGGCGTCAGGTTCTGCGCCTCGTCGATCAACACGAACTTGTTGAGGAAGGTGCGCCCGCGCATGAAGTTCAGGCTCTTGATCTTGATCTTGCTGCGCACCAGGTCGTTGGTTGCGGCGCGGCCCCATTCGCCGGCGCTGGTGTCACCGCGTGCCAGGACTTCGAGGTTGTCGTCGAGCGCGCCCATCCACGGGCCCATTTTTTCTTCTTCGTTGCCGGGCAGGAAACCGATGTCGTCGCCGACCGGTACCGTGACGCGGGTGACGATGATCTCGCTGTAGCGGCGCTCGTCGAGCACCTGGCTCAACGCAGCAGCCAGGGTCATCAGCGTTTTGCCGGTGCCTGCCGTGCCGGTCAGGGTGATGAAGTCACAGTCCGGGTCCATCAGCAGGCTGAGTGCAAAGTTCTGTTCGCGGTTGCGCGCAGTGATGCCCCAGACGGCGTTTTTGTGGTGGGTGTAGTCGCGCAGCGTTTTGAGCACCGCGGTCTTGCCGGTGATCTCGGTGACACGGGCATAGAGCGGCGTCGTGCCGGGCGATTCGAGATAGACAAACTGGTTGATCAGCAGCACCGGCACCAGCGGGCCGCTGATGCGATAGAAGGTGTGGCCGCCCTGGCTCCAGCTCTCCATCGTCTTGCCATGGCGCTCCCAGAAGTCGTCGGCCAGCGGCAGCACGCCGGTGTAGAGCAGGTCGCCGTCTTCGAGAGTCTTGTCGTTGAAATAGTCCTCGGCGGGCAGGCCCAACGCACGCGCCTTGACGCGCATGTTGATGTCCTTGGACACCAGCACCACGTCACGCTCGGGGTGCGACTCGCGCAGCGATTGCACGACACCGAGGATCTGGTTGTCGGCCTTGCCCTGCGGCAGCCCGATCGGCAGTTTGAAGTCGAGCAGCGTGGTCTGGAAGAACAGCTTGCCGCCCGCCTCGCGGTGCCCGGTCTGCGCCAGCGGGATGCCGGCTTTGGGGTCCAGCGCGCCGCCTTTGCCATCGAAGCTGGCCAGCGCGTCGAGGTCGCGGCTGACCTGGCGCGCATTGCGTGCGACCTCGCTCATGCCCTTTTTGTGGTCGTCGAGTTCTTCCAGCGTGATCATCGGCAGGAAGACGTCGTGTTCGTCAAAGCGGAACAGGCTCGTCGGGTCATGCATCAGCACGTTGGTGTCGAGCACAAACAGCTTGGCCGGGCCGGCGCTGCGGGGCGCCCGCCGGGCTGCGGCGACCGGCCGCGCAGCGGGCTTGACTGCAACCGATGGGTTTGCAGCCGCTTGTGCGACTGTGCTTGCCGGCGCGCGTGCTGCTGGATTGGCCGCAAGCGGCATCGGTGCGTGTGCCGACCGCTGCGCGCCGGTGGGGTGGGTCAGCCGCGGCGCGGCAGCAGTCGCGGTATCGGCGTGCAGCGCGACGGCCGCCAGCACCGGCTCGGCGACCTTGGCAACACGTTTGTCGCTGCGCGGCGCAGCCTGGGTTTCGTAGCTGGCTGCGTCGAGCAGCGCGGCCTTTTTGGTGGGGGGCTTGGGCAGGGGCATCCGGGGGGTGTCGGTTGGAGATGTGGGGTCTGACGAATCGACAAGAAAAAAAGCCGTCCTGGGCTCAGGACGGCTGTTTGGTTGTGGTGGTCAAACAGCTGCTCAGGTCTTTTTCAGCGCTTTCACGGCCTTGAGGACTTCGTCCACATGGCCTGCGACCTGGATGCCACGCCATTCGGCGCGCATGATGCCTTCGGCGTCGACGAGGAAGGTGCTGCGCTCGATACCCTTGACCTTCTTGCCGTACATGATCTTGTTCTTGACGACACCGAACATGTGGCACAGCTTTTCTTCGGTATCGGCGATCAGCTCGAACGGCAACTCGAGGTTCTGCTTGAACTTGTCGTGCGAGGTCATGTTGTCGCGCGAGACACCAAAGACGACGGCGCCGGCCTTGATGAAATCCTTGTGACGGTCCCGGAACTGCATCGCCTCGGTGGTGCAGCCCGGCGTCGCGTCCTTCGGGTAGAAGTACAGGATCACCGCCTTGCCGAGATAGGCCTGCGGCGTGAACTTGATGCCGCCGGTGGCGTTGGCTTCGAATTCCGGGAGGGCTTTGTTGACAACTGGGGTCATGTGCGATCTGGTTTCGAAGCGGCTGCGAGGGTGGGCTCGAAAGCGAGCTTCTGGATGAAGACCGGCCGCCCTGAATATTGGCGATCGGCCTAAACCTTGAGATTATAAAGTCAACTGCGATGTGGCCCGGCCCGGCAGGGGGCGGGCGCCGCATCACGACGCTATCAGCCGCCCAGCAGCAGCGCGGCAACGACGCAGCGGCCTTCGCTGGCCAGCACGTTGTAGGTCCGGCAGGCCGCGGCGGTGTCCATCGTCTCGATGCCGACCCGGCGCTCGATCAGCGCGCGGTACAACGCCGGCGAGACAAACTGCAGCTTCACGCCACTGCCGAAGATCACCAGCTCGGGTTTGAGCGTGAGCAGTTGTTCGAAATGAGCCGCGGTCAGGTCAGCCGGTGCGCGTCCATCCCAGTGCTGCACCTCGCCCTGCCAAGGCACGAGCAGGCTGTGTTCAAACGGCGTGCTCGCCACCCACAGCCGCTGGCTTTCGTGGCGGGTGATCTGGTTGACGCCGAGCGCGATATCGGGCTGGAATTTCATGTGGTCAAATTCTATCTTTTGCAGCGCAGCATGCCGTTCGACTTGGCGCGCTGGCCGATGGAGACCCCCGCGTTGACCTTGCTCAAGCCGATCGCCAAATCCACCAAGCTGGCCAATGTCGGCTACGACATCCGCGGCCCTGTGCTCGACAAGGCGCGCCAGATGGAGGAAGAAGGCCACCGCATCATCAAGCTCAATATCGGCAATATCGCTGCGTTTGGCCTGCAGCCGCCCGACGAGATCGTGCAGGACATGATCCGCAGCCTGCCCGACGCCGCGGGCTACACCGACAGCAAGGGGCTGTTTGCACCGCGCAAGGCGGTGATGCACTACACCCAGGAAAAGCGGGTCGCCGGCGTGACGGTCGACGACATCTATCTCGGCAACGGTGCGTCAGAGCTCATCGCGATGAGCATGAATGCGCTGCTCGACGCCGGTGACGAAGTGCTGATCCCGTCGCCCGACTACCCGTTGTACACGGCCGTGGTGTCGCTGTCAGGCGGCACGCCGGTGCATTACCACTGCGACGAAGGTTCGGGCTGGCTGCCTGATCTCGACGACATCCGCCGGCGCATCACGCCGAATACCCGCGCCATCGTCGTCATCAACCCGAACAACCCGACCGGCGCGCTGTATCCGGTGGACCTGCTGCAAGGCATCGTCGAGATCGCGCGCCAGCACCAGTTGATCGTCTTTGCCGACGAGATCTACGACAAGACCCTGTACGACGGCGCGACGCACACGAGCATTGCTGCGCTGGCCGATGACGTGCTCTTCGTCACCTTCAACGGCCTGAGCAAAAACTACCGCGCCTGCGGTTACCGCGCTGGCTGGATGGTCGTCTCCGGCGACAAGCGCCATGCCAGCGATTACATCGAGGGCCTGAACATGCTCGCCTCGATGCGCCTGTGTGCCAACACGCCTGGGCAGTTGGCGATCCAGACCGCGCTCGGCGGTTACCAGAGCATCAAGGACCTCGTCGCCCCCAGCGGGCGGCTGGGCAAGCAGCGTGACCTGGCCCACCAGCTACTGACCGCGATCCCCGGCGTCACGGCGGTCAAACCGAAGGCCGCGCTGTATATGTTCCCGCGCCTGGACCCCAAGCTCTACCCGATCAAGGACGACCAGCAATTTGCCTACGAACTGCTGGCCGAAGAAAAGGTCCTTATCGTGCAGGGCACCGGCTTCAACTGGCCCGAGCCCGATCACTTCAGGATCGTCTTTTTGCCGAATGCCGACGACCTCACCGAGGCCATCGGCCGCATCGAGCGATTTCTCTCCAACTACCGCAAGCGCCACTCGAAATGAAAAGCATCCAGGTCGGCCTGTTGGGCATCGGCACCGTCGGCGCCGGCACCTTCAAGGTTTTACAGCGCAACCAGGAAGAAATCCGCCGGCGGGCAGGACGCGGCATCGAAGTCACGATGGTCGCCGATCTCGACACCGCGCGCGCACGATCGATCGTCGGTGACGCCGTGCAGGTCGTGGCCGACGCCCGTGCGGTGATCGCCAACCCGGCGATCGATATTGTGGTCGAGTTGATTGGCGGTTATGGCATCGCCAAGGCATTGGTGCTCGAATCGATTGCAGCTGGCAAGCATGTCGTGACTGCCAACAAGGCGCTGCTGGCGGTACATGGCAACGAGATCTTCGCCGCCGCGCGCGACAAGGGCGTCGTGGTGGCCTTCGAGGCCGCCGTGGCCGGTGGCATCCCGATCATCAAGGCGCTGCGCGAGGGGCTCACGGCCAACCGCATCGAGTGGATCGCCGGCATCATCAACGGCACGACCAACTTCATCCTGTCGGAGATGCGCAGCAAAGGGCTGGACTTCGACGAGGTGCTCAAGGAAGCGCAGCGCCTGGGTTACGCCGAAGCCGACCCGACATTCGATATCGAAGGCATCGACGCCGCGCACAAGGCGACGATCATGAGCGCGATCGCTTTTGGCATCCCGGTGCAGTTTGACAAGGCGCATGTCGAAGGCATCACCGGGCTGCACGCTGCCGATATTCGCTACGCTGAACAGTTAGGCTACAGGATCAAGCTGCTCGGCATTGCGCGGCGCCGCGACGACGTCCGCACGGGTGTGGGCGGTGCGGGCGGCGCCGGCGGCGCGGGCGGGATCGAGCTGCGGGTGCACCCGACGCTGATCCCGGCCAATCGCCTGATCGCGAATGTCGAAGGTGCGATGAACGCGGTGGTGGTGCAGGGCGACGCCGTCGGCACGACGCTGTATTACGGCAAGGGCGCGGGCGCCGAGCCGACCGCCAGCGCGGTCATCGCCGACCTCGTCGATATCACCCGGCTGCACAGCGCCGAGGCGCACCACCGCGTGCCGTCGCTGGCCTTCCAGCACAGCGCGATGGCCGATACGCCGATCCTGCCGATCGACGAAGTCATCACCGCGTTTTATCTGCGTCTGCGTGTCAGCGACGAGCCCGGCGTGCTGTCGAGCGTGACCACGATCCTGGCCGAATATGGCATCTCGATCGACGCACTGCTGCAGCGCGAAAGCGCCGACGGCGAGCGCCAGACCGAAGTCATCATCCTGACCCACGAAACGGTTGAAGGCCGCATGCGCAAGGCAATCGCCCAGATGCAGGCGCTGCCGACGGTGCTGGCGCCGATCGTCAGCTTGCGCAAAGAAGAGCTGGCATGAGGGAAATCGCTTGAGGCCCATCGCGTGAGGTACATCAGCACTCGCGGCGATAAAACGCGCCGCGCCTTCTGCGAAATCCTGCTCGAAGGCCTGGCGCCGGATGGTGGGCTGTACCTGCCCGAAGCCTATCCGCGCATCGATGCAGCGACGCTGGCACGCTGGCGCGGCTTGAGCTACGCCGACCTCGCGTTCGAGATCCTGTCGCTGTACATCGACGACATCCCGGCGGCCGACCTGCGCCGGTTGACATCGACGACCTACACCGCAGCCATCTTCGGCACGCCGCAGATCGTGCCCTTGAAGCCGCTCGATGCCGGCGTGCAGATCGAAGCCTTGTCCAATGGCCCGACGCTGGCCTTCAAGGACATGGCGATGCAGTTGCTCGGCGCGCTGTTCGAGTACCAACTTGCGCGCCGCGGCGAGACGCTGAATATCCTGGGCGCAACCTCCGGCGACACCGGCAGTGCGGCCGAATATGCGATGCGCGGCAAGCAGGGCGTCAATGTCTTCATGCTCAGCCCGCAGGGCCGCATGAGCCCTTTTCAGCAGGCGCAGATGTTCAGCCTGCAGGACGCGAATATCCACAACATCGCGGTCGTTGGTGTGTTCGACGATTGCCAGGATATCGTCAAGGCAGTGAGTGCGGATCTCGACTTCAAGCGCAAGCATCACATCGGCACCGTCAACTCGATCAACTGGGCGCGGCTGCTGGCGCAGGTGGTGTATTACTTCGCGGGCTACTTCCAGGCCACGCGGTCGAACGGCGAGGCAGTGAATTTCGCTGTGCCATCAGGCAATTTCGGCAATATCTGCGCCGGCCATGTCGCGCGGCAGATGGGCCTGCCGATCCGCCAACTCGTGCTGGCGACGAATGAAAACGATGTGCTCGACGAGTTTTTCCGCACCGGCACTTATCGCGTCCGCGGCAGCGCAGAAACGCACGAGACATCGAGCCCGTCGATGGATATCAGCAAGGCGAGCAACTTCGAGCGTTTTGTGTTCGACCTGCTCGGGCGTGATGCGGCGCGCACGGCGCAACTCTTCGGCCCCGCGCTCAACCAAGACGGCGGCTTCACGATCACGGCGACCGAGTTCGCGCGCATCGCCGGTTTTGGTTTTGTCTCCGGCAAGAGCAGCCACGCCGACCGGCTGGCCACCATCCGCGATACCTGGCAACGCTTCGGCGTGATGATCGACACCCACACCGCAGACGGCCTGAAAGTCGCGCGCGAACATCTGCAACCCGGCGTGCCGATGATCGTGCTCGAAACCGCGCTGCCAGCGAAATTTGCAGCGACGATTCAAGAGGCGATCGGCCGCGAGCCCGACCGCCCCGCGGCGCTGGCCGACATCGAAATCCGGCCGAAGCGCTTTGTCGTGATGCCCGCCGATGCCGCGGCGGTCAAGCGCTACATCGTCGAACACTGCTGAACTGTTGCGATGAACGCGCCGATTTCTCCGCCTCGATCGACCGCGCCGCCGCCAATGTTGTCGCTCGACGAGGCCCTTGTGCAGTTGCTGGCGGCGGTGCCTTCACACCGCATCACTGCCACCGAGGAACTGTCACCGTTTGATGCGCTCGGCCGCGTCCTCGCCGAAGACGTGGCCTCGCTGATCGATGTGCCGCCGCAAGACAACACCTCGATGGACGGCTACGCGCTGCGTGCCGCCGATGTGCCTGCCGTGGGCACGCTGCTGCCGGTCTCACAACGCATCCCGGCGGGCGTGGTCGGCAGCGCTTTGCAGGCCGGCACGGCGGCGCGCATCTTCACAGGCGGGCAAATCCCGGCCGGCGCCGACGCCGTCGTGATGCAGGAGCAATGTGTTGCGGTCGACGGCGCTGTGCGCGTGAACACCGTGCCCGAGCCTGGCCAGTGGGTGCGCCGCCGCGGTGAAGATATCCAAGCCGGTGCGGTCGTGCTCAACGCCGGCACCCGCCTGACACCGCAGGCGCTCGGCCTGGCAGCATCGGTCGGACGCGCGCAACTCAAAGTGCTGCGCCGCCCGCGGGTGGCGCTGTTCTCGACAGGTGATGAACTCGCGATGCCGGGCGAGCCGCTCAAGCCCGGCGCGATCTACAACTCGAATCGCTTCACGCTGCGCGGGCTGTTGCAGGCGGCGGGCTGTGATGTCACTGACCTGGGCATCGTCGTCGACCAACTCGACGCCACCCGCGAGGCCTTGCGCAACGCCGCCGAGGGCCACGACCTGATCCTCACCTGCGGTGGGGTCTCGGTCGGCGAAGAAGACCACCTCAAGCCCGCGATGCAGGCCGAGGGCCGGCTCGACCTCTGGCAGATCGCGATCAAACCCGGCAAGCCGCTGGCCTTTGGCGCGGTGCGCTGCGGCGACGACAACGAAACGCTGTTTGTCGGCCTGCCCGGCAACCCGGTGTCGAGCTTCGTGACCTACCTCGTCGCGGTCGTGCCGCTGTTGTGCGCGCTGCAAGGGCTGCCCAGCGGGCCACTGCGCGCGACCTCGCTGCGGGCCGATTTTGATTGGCCAAAACCCGATCGGCGGCGCGAGTTTCTGCGCGTGCGCTTCAACGCCGATGGTGGCCTGGACCTGTTCAGCAACCAGAGCTCTGCCGTACTGACCTCGGTCGTTTGGGGCGACGGCCTCGTCGACAACCCGCCGGCGCAGGCGATCCGGCGCGGCGACCTGGTCAGCTTTCTGCCGCTGCCGGCGTTGATCCAGCGATGAGCGTCAACCTGCGCTATTTCGCCTCGCTGCGCGAAGCGCTCGGTGCCGGCGAGGTCTTTGAGATGAATGGCGCGATGTCCGTCGGCGCGCTGCGCGACAGACTCGTCGCGCGCGGCGGCCGGCATGCCGAACTGCTGGCGCGCGGGCGCTCGGTGCGCTGCGCCTTGAACCGGCAGATGTGCGACGACATGCAGCCTGTCGTCGACGGCGACGAACTCGCTTTTTTCCCGCCGGTGACCGGCGGTTGATGACGTCAGCGATGACAACAGCGACGACGACGGCGACGCCGATGCCTCGCGTGTCGATCCAGACCGCCGACTTCGATCTTGCGGCAGAGGTCGCTGCGCTGCGCGCCGGGGATGGCGGCGTCGGCGCGGTGGTCAGTTTTGTCGGTACGGTGCGTGATCGTGACGCCGCGGTGCCGAGCAGCAGCGCGACGATCACCGCGCTCGAGCTCGAGCATTACCCCGGCATGACCGAAGCCTCGATCGAAGCCATGATCGACCAGGCCAAAGCGCGTTTCAACATTCGCGCGGCGCGGGTCGTGCACCGCGTCGGGCCGCTGCTGCCGCTCGACCAGATCGTGCTCGTGGCGGTGACATCAGCGCACCGCGGCCAGGCTTTCCAGGCTTGCGAATTTTTGATGGACTATCTCAAGACGCAGGCCCCGTTCTGGAAAAAAGAAAGTACCACGGCCGGTGCAGTCTGGGTCGATGCGCGAGTCACTGACGACGACGCGCTGCGTCGCTGGGGGATTCAGGTCGACAACGCCGGCGCTGCCGGCAACACCGCGGCTTGACGCTGGGTGCGGGCAGGGCGAGCGCATTGCAAGCGTCGGCACGCGATGAGCAGGCGATGAACACGCGCTGGACCCATCCCCATCTGCCTACACTCCCGGCATGAGTTTTCCACCGTTGTCGCCAACCCAGACCCTGCCTTCAGCGCAGCAAGCGCTGCGCAAGGCGCTCGGCCGCTTCACCACTGGCGTCACGATCATCACCTGCCTGGATGCCGACGGCGCCCCGGTGGGGCTGACCGCCAACTCTTTCGGCGGCTTGTCGCTGGCGCCGCCGCTGGTGCAATGGTCCTTGCGGCTGGCCAGCGCAAACTTGGCTGCTTTCAGCCGCGCGCCAAAGTTTGTCGTCAATGTGCTCGCCGAAAACCAGGTCGATCTGTCGCGCCGGTTTGCGTCGCAAAAGGCCGACAAATTTGCAGAAGGCAGCTGGTCCTGGGGCGACGGCCAGGCGCCGGTGCTGGCCGGCGCGGCAGCGTTTTTCGAGTGCGCACTTTTGGCGCAGCACGAGGTCGGCGACCACCGCCTGTTCATCGGGCAGGTGCTCAACGCGGGTGAATCGGCGCTGCCGCCGCTGGTCTTCAATGGTGGCCACTACCATCTGCTGGGGGAAATCCTGTGACGATGCCAGTGACATCGAGCATGGTTCGCATCGAGGGCGTGCACATCGATTTGTTCGAGCGTGTCTTTCGGCTCTGCGGTGTGCAGCTGGGGGACGCCTGCGCGGTGCTGTCGGAAACCCAGACCCGGCCCGAACTGCCGCGCCTGAGCGAGCTCGCGCTGCTGCGCATCGGCGCGCGGCCGTTCCATCTGGTGCTGCCAGCACGCGCGCTGAAAGCACCGGTGCCGGTGCGATCGACCGGCGCATCCCAGGCCATCGACGGCCTGGCGCCGGTGGTCGCAGCTCTCGCCGGATCAGTTTTTGTCGCCGACTGCACGATCGAAGGTTTGCAGCATGCCGCCGAACTGCCGGCGATCCTGCGTGGCGGTGCGCGGGTGCTGGCGATCAGCCACGAGGCGGTCGAAATCCTCGAGCGCTGCGAGCCCAGGGCCGAAGACGAAGCGCCGGTGCGCGACGCGATGCGGCGCCTGCGCGCGGCGGCGTCGATGCAGGTCACTTCAGCCGCCGGCACCGACTTGCAGGTTGCGTTGGCCGGCGCACGCGTCGGTGGTGTCTGGGGCTTCACAGCCAAGCCCGGCACCTTGTCACATTGGCCGGGCGGGCTGGTGCTGGCGTTCCCGGCGGCGGGGTCGGTAAGCGGCAGGCTGGTGCTCGACCGCGGCGATGTGAACCTGACCTTCAAGCGTTATCTGCAAGACCCGGTGCGCTTGATGATCGAGGATGACCATGTAGTCGATATCGTCGGCGACAGCCCCGACGCGCAGATGATGCGTGGTTACTTCGCGGCCTGGGGCGACCACGCCGCGTATGCGGTCTCACATCTCGGCTGGGGGCTGAACCGGCGCGCACGCTGGGACGCGATGACCTTCTACGACCAGCGTGATTTCAACGGCACCGAGCTGCGTGCTTTCGCCGGCAACTTCTTGTATTCAACCGGCGCCAACGAGGCCGCCGGCCGCCACACCGAAGGCCACTTCGACCTGCCGCTGCGCGGCTGCACGGTGCTGCTCGACGGCGTGCCGGTGGTCGACGCGGGGCGCTTGCTGTGACTTCTGCTGTGATGCCTGCCGTGATGCCCGCCGCAACGCCGCTGGCCCACGAGCGCCGTGGCGACGGCGCGATCGCGGTGCTGCTGCTGCACGGTGTGGGTGGCAGCCGCGTGATCTGGTCAAGCGGCGTGTCGGGCACGACCGCCGCGATCGCCGAGGCCGGCTACACCGCCATCGCCGTTGACCTGCCGGGTTACGGCGGCTCGCCGTTGCCAGAGCGGCTAACCACTGAAGTGATGGCCCGTTCGGTGGCCGCGACGGTCCGTGCGCTCGGCTTCGATCGGGCCGTGCTGATTGGCCACAGCATGGGCGGCATGATCGCGCAGGCGCTGGCCGCCATCGACCCGGACGTGGTCGCAGGGCTGGTGCTGGCCTGCACCTCGCCGGCATTTGGCAAACCAGATGGCGACTGGCAACGCAACTTTGTGCGTGACCGCCTGAGCCTGCTCGATGCCGGCCAAGGCATGGCCGGCCTGGCGGCGAAACTGGTCCCGGGCATGGTCGGCCCGACAGCGAGCGCCGCGGCGATCGAGCAGGCCGCTGCAGTGATGGCGCAGGTGCCTGAGGCCACTTACCGCGCCGCGCTGCAAGCCATCGTGGGCTTCGATGGCCGCGCCGCGCTCGATGCAATCAAGGTGCCCACGCTGTGCCTGGCGGCCGAGTTCGATCGCACCGCGCCGCCTGAGGTGATGCAGCGCATGGTCCAGCGCATCGCCGGCGCCGAGTTCAAGTTGCTGGCCGGTGCCGGCCATGTCGCCAATGTCGAGCAGCCGCGGGCTTTTAACGCGGCGCTGCTGTCATTCTTGCAACGCCACTTTGCCGTGGCCTGAGCGCCGCAAAAAAAAAGGCCCGCCATGCCGACCATCGCGCACATCGCCGGCAACCCGGCGACATTGACCCCGCTGCAGCGCGAGCTGATCGACATCGCCGCCACGCTCGGGCGCGAGCGGTTTGCACCCCGCGCGGCGCAGATCGACCGCGATGCGGTGTTCCCTTTCGAAAACTACGCCGACCTGCGTGCTGCCGGCCTGCTGAAAATTTGCATCCCGCGCGAGCAAGGTGGGCTGGGTGCTGATTTCGCCACCTACGTGATGGTCGCCGCCGAGATCGGCCGCCACTGCGGCGCGACGGCGCTAACGTGGAACATGCACGTCAGCACGACGATGTGGGCCGGCTTCATCGCCGACGCGCTGGACATGACGCCCGAGCAGCGCGCCAGCCACGAGCGCCGCCGGGCAATCCACTTCGGCCGCATCGTCAATCAAGGCCAGGTCTACGCGCAGCCGTTCTCAGAAGGTGGCAGCGCAGCGGCGGGCAAGGCGCCGTTTGGCACCCTGGCCACGCGTGTCGACGGTGGTTATCTGGTCAATGGCCGCAAGATCTTTGCGTCACTCTCGGGCGCCGCCGATTTTTACGGCGTGCTCTGCACACTCGCCGTGCCCGGCGCGACGCAGCGTGATTCGCTCTACCTCGCGGTGCCTGCCAAGGCGGACGGCGTCAAGATCTTCGGCGATTGGGACCCATTGGGCATGCGCGGCACGGTCTCGCGCAACCTCGATTTCAAGGACGTCTTTGTCGACGACGACGCGCTGCTGATTCCCGAGGGCCTGTACTTTCAGTCGGCCGCGCGTTATCCGCACATGTTCAGCACGCTGTCGCCGACCTACATGGGCCTGGCGCAGGCGGCCTACGACTTCACGGTGCAGTACCTGCGCGGTGAAGTGCCCGGCATGCCACCCGTCAAGCGCCGTATGTACCCGACCAAGCAGGTTGCGGTGGCGCAGATGCGGATCCAGCTCGAGCAGACCCGCGCGCTGTTTTTGCAGAACGCACGCGACGCGCAGATCGACCCCGACCGCGACATGCGCATGCGCCTGTATGCCGCGCACCAGACGATCATGGAAAGCTCCAACGATATCGCCCGGCTGGCGATCCGCACCTGCGGCGGGCAGTCGATGTTGAAGAGCCTGCCGCTGGAGCGCATCTACCGCGATTCGCGTTGCGGCTCGTTGATGCTGCCGTGGACGGCCGAGTTGTGTGTCGACCGCCTCGGCCGCGAATGCCTGTACGAGCCCGGTGAGCGCGACGAGGTCATCGAGTAGCGGCGTGCCCATGGCGTTGACTTCGGCGCCAGCGTCGGCGCCATCGCCTGCCTCGCAGGTCACTTTCGAGCGCGGGCTCGACGCGGCGCGCATCGCCGCCGCTGCCGGCGATCTGCGCGCCCGCGGCGCGGGCCGCGGATCAGTCGTCGCCTGGCTGGCGCTGAACCACATCACGATGATCGAAACGCTCGCCGCCTGCCGGCAGATCGGCGCGGTGCTGCTGCCGCTGAACTGGCGCTTCGCTGCGCCTGAGCTGGTGCAGATACTCGAACATGCCGGCGTCGGGTTGCTGCTGGCGCAGCCGCCCTTCGAGACGCTGGCGGCGCAGATCCTGGCGGCCGTCAAGCTCGCCAACGGGCCGGCGCCGGGTGTCGAAGACGGCGACCTGCTGCTCGTCTACACGTCGGGCACCACTGGACAGCCCAAAGGCGCGATGCACACCGTGCGCGGCGTGCAGGCGAATATCGATGCCGCGATTGCCGTCCAGGATTTCAGCGCCAGCACGCGGGTGTTGGCGACGTTGCCGCTGTTCCATGTTGGCGGCCTTTGCATCCAGACCCTGCCGGCGCTGGCGGCGGGCGCAGCGCTGCGGCTGCACCAACGATTTGATGCCGAGGCCTGGTTTGACGATGTGCAGCAGTGGCGGCCGACGACGACGCTGCTCGTGCCAGCGGTGATGCGCGCGTTGATCGAACATCCACGCTGGGCCGGAGCCGATCTGGCTTCATTGCAGTTCATCAATTGCGGATCGCAGATCGTGCCGCGGCATCTGATCAACGCCTTTCATGCGCGTGGGGTGCCGGTGACGCAGGTCTACGGCAGCACCGAAACCGGGCCGGTGTCGATCGCGCTGCGGCCGCATCAAGCGCTGTTGAATCCCGGCCGTGTTGGCTGGCCGGCGCCGGGTGTCGAGGTGCGCCTGGCCCGCGACGGCGGGATCGCATTGCGCGCGCCGAACCTGATGCGCGGCTACCACCGCAGCGCCGAAACCGGGTTCGATGCAGGCGGCTGGTTCGCCACCGGTGACATCGGCGTGATGCAGGCCGATGGTGGCTACGAGATCGTCGGCCGCAAGAGGGAGCTGATCATCTCCGGCGGCGAAAATATCCATCCGGCAGAGATCGAAAATCTCGTCGCCGCGCTGCCCGGCGTGGCCGAATGCGCGGTGGTGGGCCTGCCCGATGCACGCTGGGGCGAGGTGCCGGTGCTGGTGGTCGTGATGCGACCCGACGCGTTGCCCGACAGCGATGCGCTGCGCGCCGCCTGCGCCAACAAGCTGGCACGCTTCAAGCAGCCGCGCGACATCGTGTTTGTCGATGCGCTGCCGAAGACGGCGCTAGGCAAGGTGCAAAAGCCGCTGTTGGCGGCGACGCTTGCCGACCGGCGCTGAGCCGGCAATCGAACTTCAGTTCAGCGGCCCGACCGGTCTTTCAGCTTCGACCGTCACGTTCGCAGACGGCGCGGCGACGATGCCCCACTCGGCCGCGGCGAGCGACTTTTCCATCAAGCGCAGCAAGGCCGTGGCGAGGTCGTCGCCCAGGCGCAACTCGAGGCTGCGGCCGCGGTGCTCGCGGATCTTGAGCAGCAGGCCCACCCCGTTGGCACCCGGCGCCATATCGATCGACGCCGGCAGCAGCGGCTCTGGGCCGAGGGGCTGCGCGGCCGGGCTGGGATCGAACTTGGTCGCAAAGTCGGCTGCCGGCAGCGGCCGTTCGCGGGCGGCCTGGGCCATCATGTCGCGCGCCTCGGGCAGCACGGTGGCGTCGGGCGCCGTGCGCTGCACGCCGATGCGCGTGATCACCTGCTGGAACGGCGGCCACAGGCGCAGCGCCATGCGCCGCGTCAACCACACGGCATAAAGCTCGCCGGCACGGGTGCGCACCTGCACCAGCAGGCGGTCGGCCATGGCGTCGTAGCGCACCTGGATTTGATGTATGTCCACACCGGCATTCTAGGTTTGACTTGAAATGTCGCGGCCACCCCTTACGTGCAGTCCAACCACAGCGCCGCACGAGCGGCCGGAGAATCCGCCATGCGAATCGACAAATTCACCACCGCCTTCCAGCAAGCCTTGGCCGACGCGCAGAGCGCAGCGGTGGCGCGCGACAACCCGTATATCGAGCCGGCGCATCTGCTCGCGGCGCTGCTGGCTCAAGGAGACGGCCCGCGCGCGCTGCTCGACCGTGCCGGTGCCGACACCACGGCCTTGGGGCTGGCGATGGAAACGGCTGCGCGCAACCTGCCCCAGGTGCAGGGCAGCGGCCAGGTCGTGCAGCCCGGCCGCGACCTGCTGCAATTGCTCCAGGCGACCGAAAAAGAAGCCGGCAAGCGTGGTGACCAGTTCATCGCCAGCGAGATGTTTCTGCTCGCGCTGGCCGACAGCAAAACCGATATCGGCGGCGTCGTGCGCGGCCATGGCCTGAGCCGCAAATCGCTCGAAGTCGCGATCGATGCGGTGCGTGGCGGCCAGAAGGTCGACTCGGCCGAATCCGAAGGCCAGCGCGAGGCACTGAAAAAATACACGCTCGACCTCACCGAGCGCGCCCGCCAGGGCAAGCTCGACCCGGTGATCGGCCGCGACGACGAGATCCGTCGCACGATCCAGGTCTTGCAGCGGCGCAGCAAGAACAACCCGGTGTTGATTGGCGAGCCGGGTGTCGGCAAGACCGCGATCGTCGAAGGCCTGGCGCAGCGCATCGTCAACGGCGAGGTGCCCGATTCGCTGCGCGACAAACGCGTGCTGTCGCTGGATATGGCCGGGCTGCTGGCCGGGGCCAAATTCCGCGGCGAGTTTGAAGAGCGGCTCAAGGCGGTGCTGAAGGAAGTCTCGGCCGACGACGGCCGCATCATCCTGTTCATCGACGAGCTGCACACGATGGTCGGCGCCGGCAAGGCTGAGGGCGCCATCGACGCCGGCAATATGCTCAAGCCTGCGCTGGCGCGTGGCGAACTGCACTGCGTGGGCGCGACGACGCTCAACGAATACCGAAAATATGTCGAGAAGGACGCCGCGCTCGAGCGCCGCTTCCAGAAGGTGCTCGTCGGCGAGCCGAGTGTTGAGCAGACGGTCGCCATCCTGCGCGGCTTGCAAGAGCGCTACGAAGTCCACCATGGTGTCGAGATCACCGACCCGGCGATCGTCGCCGCGGCCGAACTCAGCCACCGCTACATCACCGACCGCTTTTTGCCCGACAAGGCGATCGACCTGATCGACGAGGCTGCGGCCAAGATCAAGATCGAGATCGACTCCAAGCCCGAGGTGATGGACAAACTCGACCGGCGCGTGATCCAACTCAAGATCGAACGCGAGGCGGTGCGCAAGGAAAAAGACGAAGCCTCGATCAGGCGCATGGCTTTGCTCGAAGAAGAGATCGGCAAACTCGAGCGCGAGTACGCCGACCTGGAAGAAATCTGGAAGGCCGAGAAGGCCGCGGCGCAAGGCTCGGCGCAGGTCAAAGAAGCGATCGACCGCATCCGCCACCAGATCGAAGAGCTCAAGCGCAAGGGCGATTTCAACAAGGTCGCCGAGTTGCAATACGGCCGCCTGCCGGAGCTGGAGAAACGCCTCAACGAAGCGCAGGCCAAGGAGTCGGGCAAGGCCAAAGGGGGCCAAGGCCCGCAACTGTTGCGCACGATGGTCGGTGCCGAAGAGATCGCGGAAGTGGTTTCGCGCGCCACCGGAATCCCGGTGAGCAAACTGATGCAGGGCGAGCGCGACAAGCTCTTGCAGATGGAGACCAAACTGCACGAACGTGTGGTCGGTCAAGACCAGGCCATCGTCGCGGTGGCCGATGCGATCAGGCGGTCACGCGCTGGCCTGTCCGACCCGAACCGCCCGCTCGGGTCGTTCCTCTTCCTCGGCCCCACCGGCGTTGGCAAGACCGAGCTGTGCAAGGCGCTTGCAGGCTTCTTGTTCGACAGCGTCGACAACCTGGTGCGCATCGACATGAGCGAATACATGGAAAAACATTCGGTCAGCCGCCTGATCGGCGCGCCGCCGGGTTATGTCGGCTACGACGAAGGCGGGCAGTTGACCGAAGCCGTGCGCCGCCGGCCGTACAGCGTGATCCTGCTCGACGAGGTCGAGAAGGCGCATCCGGATGTCTTCAACGTGCTGCTTCAGGTGCTCGATGATGGCCGCCTCACCGACGGCCAGGGCCGCACGGTGGACTTCAAAAATTCGGTCATCGTGATGACCAGCAATTTGGGCTCCGGGCTGATCATGCAGATGGCCGGCGAGCCGCATGCGCTGATCCGTGACGCGGTTTGGGGCGAGGTCAAGGCCCATTTCCGGCCGGAGTTCTTGAACCGCATCGACGAGGCGGTGGTCTTCCATGCACTCGACGAGAAAAACATAGCCAGCATCGCCAGGATTCAGTTGCGCGCGCTGGAGCAGCGGCTCGAAAAGATGGACATGAAGCTCGACGTTTCAGAAGCCGCGCTGGCCGAACTGGCCAAGGTCGGTTTCGACCCGGTATTCGGCGCGCGGCCACTGAAACGCGCGATCCAGCAGCGCATTGAAAACCCGGTTGCCAAGCTGATCCTGCAAGGCCGCTTCGGGCCCAAGGATGTGATCCCGGTGGATCTGAAGGACGGCGAGTTCGACTTCGAGCGGGTCGTGCACTGACGCGCTTGTTGACCCGCTGGCTAACGGGCCAGTTGGCCGGTTAGCTCGCGCTGACAGCGCGTCTCAGGGGCTACCGGCCCTCGCCGCCGGGCCGGCAGCATCGAGGATCGGCTCGAGCCGCTGCAGCTGCGCGCGCAGCGTCAGCGGGTTCGACTCTTTGCGGTCGAAGACGGCCAGCATCGCCAGTGTCGGCTGCTGGTGCAAGACCCGCGCGAGCAGCATGTGGTGTTCCAGCGTGACCAGCGTTTCGGCATGCTCCACGGCACCGCCAAAGTAGCCGCCGGCATGCGCTGCAGTTCCGATCAGCGCTGCGCCTTGTGTTGCCAGCGCGCTGCCGTGCCGCAGCCGCCCAGCATGCGCCAGCGGCTCGCGGCGTGCGATGTCGAAGATGCAGCAGCCGATGACCCCCTTGATGCGGGCGCAGGTCTGCACATAGCGGCTGATCTGCTCGTCGTCGAGATCGCGGCGCTGGCCCTGGGGCGAAGGCATCGGGCGCAGCGGCATCGCCTCGGAGATCGCCGCGCCGGCATCTTCATACGGCGTGAAGGGTGCGGGTGGCGGCGCTGTGCTGGGCGCGGCGGCGGGCCCGCCGCGGGCAATATTCCAGGCGCCCTGGATCACCGACCAGATCGCGCCGACATGTGCCGCTGCCGGCGTGGTGGTCGCCGCCACGGTGGTACCGGCGACGAGGCGCCGGGCGAGTTCGGCCAGTGCCGGCACGCCGCTGGCAGTCGGCACCAAGAGCAATTGCCGGTTGCTCCACGGCTGCGTCATCAGGCGTTCACGCAGCGGCTTGAAGTGGCCATCGAGCACATGGTCGGGCAGGGCTGGCACGAGCAGCACACCAAGCCGGCCAAAAGCCAGCAGGGTCTCCCCGATTGGCCGCCGGCTGGCCGAGTCGGCGTCGACATCGGTGCCGCTGTAGATGCGCACGGGGGTGCCCTTGGCGGCGGGCAGTTCGATGAAAGGAATCGTCGCCAGTGTGACGCCATAGCCCTGGCGGCGGATGACCAGCGACTGAACCGGCAGGCGCAGCGCGGCGGCGAGTTCGGCGAGCAGGCTGCGCTGCCGCGTCGCGCCGACATCGTGCAGCGCGATGAACGCGCCGGTGTGCTCTTGCAACTGCATCTGCAGCGCTTCGGCGGGCGGGCAGACGGCAAAGATCTCGTGCCGGTTTTCGCCGACCGGCGTGCCGACCTGGGGCGCGTCGCGGCCGAGATAGTTCTCAGCGCCCATCACGCGCGTGGCCATGCCGGTCAGTGCGCGGGTTGACTGCCAGGCGTCGGGGCTGAGTGAAGGCTTGGGGCTATCCATGTCGCGGCGTCGAGGGCGAAACACCCCTGTCCGTAGAATTGGCGCGATGGACGATAACTTAATTGGTGCTGGTGTCGTCATCGTCGGTGCCGGCCTGGCCGGCTTGGCAACGGCGCTGAAGCTGGCCGAACATGGCCCGGTCACGGTGCTCGCCAAGCGCCGGCTCGACGAGGCCGCAACCGCCTGGGCGCAGGGCGGCATCGTCGGTGTGCTCGGTGCCGACGACAGCATCGAGTCGCATGTGCGCGACACGCAAGACGCCGGAGCCGGGCTGGTCGACGAAAACACCGCGCGATTTATCGCCGAGCGCAGCGCGGCGGCGGTTGAATGGCTGGTCGCCAGCGGCGTGCCATTTTCTGCCGATCCCGACGGCCCGCAAGGCCTGCACCTGACTCGCGAAGGGGGCCACGCGGTGCGCCGCATTGCGCACGCGGCGGATGCCACCGGCAAGGCGATCCACGACACGCTGCTGGGCCTGGCCAAGGCGCACCCGAATATCACGCTGCGCGAGCGCTGGATGGCGGTCGACGTGATCACTTCGCGGCACATCAAATCTGCATCCGTTGCGGGCGCCACACCACGCTGCCACGGTGTCTACGCGCTGGATATCGACAACGGCTGCGTCGAAACCCTGCCCGCCGCCGCGGTCGTGCTGGCCACCGGCGGCGCCGGCAAGGTCTACCGCTACACCACCAACCCCGATACCGCCACCGGTGATGGCATCGCAATGGCCTGGCGCGCCGGTTGCCGGGTCGCGAATATGGAGTTCATCCAGTTCCACCCGACCTGCCTGTATCACCCGTTGGAGCGCAGCTTCCTGATCACCGAGGCGCTGCGTGGCGAGGGCGCCCATCTCAAGCTGCCTAACGCCGATGGTGAGGCTGCACGTTTCATGCCGGCGCACGACGTGCGGGCAGAACTCGCGCCGCGTGACATCGTTGCGCGAGCAATTGACTTCGAGATGAAAAAACATGGGCTCGACCATGTGTGGCTCGACGCCACCCATCTGGGCGAGGCTTTCCTGCGCGAACACTTCCCGACCATCCACGCGCGTTGTGGCCAGCTGGGCATCGATATCGCTCGCGCGCCGATCCCGGTGGTGCCGGCGGCGCACTACACCTGCGGCGGGGTCGTCACCGATCTCGACGGCCGCACCGATCTGCCGGGCCTCTATGCGGTCGGCGAAACGGCTTACACCGGCCTGCACGGTGCGAATCGGCTGGCGAGCAATTCGCTGCTCGAATGTGTCGTGCTTGGCCACAGTTGCGCCGCTGCGGTCATGGCCCAAGCGCCGGTGGTCGGCACCCGGCCGCCGCCCTGGGACGAAAGCCAGGTCGAGGACGCCGACGAGCAGGTTGTCATCGCCCACAACTGGGACGAGCTGCGCCTGCTGATGTGGAACTACGTCGGCATCGTGCGTACCACCCGCAGGCTCGAGCGCGCGCTGCACCGCATCCACTTGCTCAAGGGTGAGATCGACGACTATTACGCCAACTTCCGTGTCAACCGCGACTTGCTGGAGTTGCGCAATCTGGTCGATTGTTCAGAGTTGATCGTGCGCTCAGCGCTGATGCGCCACGAGAGCCGCGGCCTGCATTTCAGCCGCGATTTCCCGCACACGCTGCCGGTGAGTTTCCCGACCGTACTGACCCGCCCGGCACGCAGCGCCGAGCACCGCAACGAAGGCCAGCCGCTCAGGTGAAGGTGCTGAAGGCCGAGGTCACCGGCTCGACGCGCCCGCGGCCGGATTCCTTGGCCGCATAGAGCGCCTTGTCAGCCAGGCCGAGCAGGCGCTCGATGGTGTCGCCATGCTCGGGGAATACCGACACCCCGCCGGAGAATGAAGCACAGGGCATCTGCTGGCCGCGGTGGCGCATCGACAGCGCCCGGAAGGCGTCGAGCAAGCGTCTGGTCGAGTTGATGGCCGCGTTGAGTTCGACATCGGGCATCACGATCACAAACTCTTCGCCACCGATGCGGCAGAGCAGGTCGCTGCGCCGAACGTGCGCCGCGAGCAGTTGCGCGAAGTCGCACAGCATCTGGTCGCCAGCGGCGTGGCCGAGCGAGTCGTTGACGAGTTTGAAGTGGTCCAAGTCGAGCAGCACCAGCGACAGCTCCTTGCCGCGCCGGCGCGCGAGTTCAATCAAACCCGGCCCGGCCTCGAAGAGATAACGACGGTTGTGCAGGCCGGTGAGGGGGTCGCGCACGGCCTGTTCGCGCAAGCGCTCGTGCAGGACTTCGGTCTCGGCGATCTTGGTTTCGAGCTGCTGGTTCAGCGCGGCCAGGCGCTTGCGATCGGTATCGGCTTCGCGGCGCAGTTGTTGGGCGAGGTCGCGCTCGCGCCGCGCCTGTGCGTAGTCGTGATTGGCCTGCAGCGCGCGATAGCGGGCGCGGGCGCTGCGGCCGACGAGCAGCTCGTACAGGGTGTGCGCCTGCTGGGTGTAGGTCAACGCGGCGGCGTGGTCGCCGAGCGCCTGGCAGGCGTCGGCAGCGGCGCGCAGCAACTCCATCGATTCGTAGGGCAGGGCGGTCGAGCCAACACGCGGGCCGAGCACGCTTTCGGCGACCCGCCGCGCCGCGGCGGCGTCGCCCCGGGCCAGCCGAGTGCGCGCCGAGAGCCAGGCCCAAAAGACAAGCCCGTCTCCATCGGCGACGCCTGCCGTGGCACCTTGCGAGAGCCAGGCTTCGGCGCTCTGGATATCGCCGCTGCCCAGGTAGGCCAGGGCCAGCGGCAGCGAGACCCGGGCCAACGCGTCGGGCAACTGCTCGTCGGGGTGGCGTTCGAGAAACTGCGCCATCTCCAGCGCCCTGGCCGGCTGCCCCAACGCAAAGTAGAGCATCACCAGGTTGGCGCCGGCGACAGTGACCACCGGTTTCGCACCCATCTTGCGGGCCGCGGCCAGGGCTTCTTCACTCAGATCGCGGGCGTCTTCGAGGTTGAACAGGTCTTGATGGAAACCGCCCAGATTGCCCAGCGCGTTGATGATCAAACCGTCGTCGCCGCTTTGCTGGGCTGCTTCGAGCGCGGCGTAGAAGTTTGACAGCGCCATGTCGCTGTGTCCAAGCAGTTTGTTGGTGATCGCGCGCGAGTTGTGCGCCAGATAGCGGTCAAAGGGTGGCGGCTCGGTCGGTTGACCAGAATCGGCGCGGATGTGCAACGCCAGAGCGCCTTGCAAGTCGCCGAGGCGGCGTAGGCGGATCGCTTCGACCTCGTCGCACAGCCGCAGTCCACGTGCGTCGCCGTGCTGTTCGAAGAGTCGGCAGGCCAGCGTATTTGACACGGCAAGATCGTGTTCACCCGCGGTGCGCACGTCGGCCAGCGCGGTGTGCCAATGGGCCCAGCCGGCTTCGACGGAATCGGCTGCAGCCAGGCCCAAGGCTTCCTGCGCCGCAGCGCGGGCCCGCGGCGGGTCGAGGTAGGCCAGCCGCCAGGCGGCCGCCAAAGCGGCTTCGGCCCGGCCAGGCTGGGCGCTGGGCGTAGGCTTAACCACGCGCCCTCATTGCGGTGCGGGCCTGGACAAAACCGAAGGCAAACTCGACCGCCTCGGAGATCGCCAGCTCCATGTCAGCGCGCTCGCGTTCGCTCAGGAAAAATGCAAAGTCGGCCTCGTGCCGGATGTAGCGTGGCGGCAAGCGGTTCAAGGCGACGCAGGCGACATCGACCAGCAGTTCGGCGCGCGTCGAGATGCCAGGGTACTGCGGCGCGGTTTCGATGACGGCGCGGTACACGGCATGTTCGTGGTGATTGCGGACCGAGGTGAAATCGAGCGTGCGGTTCATGGCGCTGCCCATCGCGGGGCCAGGATGGCTTGTGTTCGCCATATCGACCGCCCCTGCCGGGCCTTGAGCGCAGCCCGCGCCGAAGCGCCCGCGGCCGCGCCGTCGTGCGCGCTGTCTCAGGCGCTGCCGATGCCTGCGACGAAGCCCGCGCGCGGCTGCGCGATCGCGCCCGGGTTGTTTTTCACGAAGTCCAGCATGCGTTCGATGCAACCCAGCGCGTCGACGCGCACCGCTTCTTCGACCTTGATTTCACCGCGGCCGGACTCCAGGCAGTCGACGACGCCTTGCAGCGCATTCATCGCCATCCACGGGCAATGTGCGCAGCTCTTGCAGGTGGCGCTGGCGCCTGCGGTGGGGGCTTCGATCAGGGTCTTGCCCGGCGCGAGCTGGCGCATCCGGTGCAGGATGCCGTTGTCGGTGGCGACGATGTACTCGGCAGCGCTGCCGTCGACCACCGCCCTGAGCAACTGCGATGTCGAGCCGACCAGGTGCGCTTGGTTGACCACGCTCTGCGGCGACTCGGGGTGGACCAGCACCTGCGCCTGCGGGTGTTGCCGGCGCAGCAGCTCGAGCTCCAGCCCCTTGAACTCGTCGTGCACGATGCAGGCGCCGTCCCAGAGCACCATGTCGGCACCGGTCTGTTCCTGGATATAGCGGCCCAGATGGCGGTCGGGTGCCCAGAGGATCTTCTGGCCTTTGGCCTTGAGATGTTCGACGATGGCCACTGCGCAGGAGCTCGTGACCATCCAGTCGGCGCGTGCCTTGACCGCGGCACTGGTGTTGGCATAGACGACAACCTGGCGGTCGGGGTGGGCGTCGCAAAATTTGGCAAATTCGTCGGGTGGGCAACCCAGGTCGAGCGAGCAAGTGGCTTCGAGATCGGGCATCAGCACGGTTTTGTGCGGCGACAAAATCTTCGCCGACTCGCCCATGAAACGCACGCCCGCAACGACCAAGGTCTGCGCCGCGTGGTCGCGCCCGAAGCGGGCCATCTCCAGAGAATCGGCAACACAGCCGCCGGTTTCGAGCGCCAGGTCCTGCAAGTCGCCATCGACATAAAAATGCGCCACCAGCACCGCGCCGCGGGCCTTGAGCATCTCTGCGGCACGGGCCTTGGCAGCGCGGCGCTGCGACGGTGTCTGCGGCGGCGGCACACGCGCCCAGGCCTGCGCGGTGCAAGAAGCGCCGCTGGCGTCCTGGCGGGTGTAGTCGAAGGCCACGGTGGTCATCGGGGGTCCTGGAGGGTCCTGGGGATATTGGCAAAGTCGAGGCGCCAGCGCCCATCGTAGCCGCTGCGCGGCGGGGCTTCGGCAGGCCTCAACCGGCCGACGCGAAGAAGCGGCTCGGCGGCTGGCCCACGGCGCGCCTGACCATCGCTGCAAAAGCGCTCGGGCTGGCGTAACCCAGCTCAGCCGCGATCCAACCCATCGGCCGCCGCTGCGCCGCCAGCGCCAGCGCCTGGGCGAGCACCACACGCTGGCGCCATTGGCCGAAGCTCGTGGCCAACTCGCTGCGGAACAGCCGCGCCAGCGTGCGCGGGCTGGCGCCGCTGTCATGCGCCCAAGCCTGCAGCGTCTGGTGCCGGGCGGGGTCGGCGAGCATCGCTTCGCACAAGCCGCGCAGGCGCTTGTCGGCTGGCAGGTCGACCCCCAGCGGCACCGGGTGGGCGCGCCGCAACTCGTCGAGCACGAGGCGGCTGATGAGCTGTTCGCGTTCATTCGTGGCCGGGGCTGGTTGCGATGTGCGTGATACCGGCGATCCTGACGCCGCGCCTTCATCGTCGGCACGGGTGTCGAGTTCGAGCACCAAAGCGCGCAGCAGCGCCGAGACCTCGAGCACGCGGCACTGCCGCCACGGCGCCTGCGCTGCGGGGTCGACATCGGGGCCGCAGCTGCCAGCTGGCTGGTGCAGGTACAGCGTGCGCAGTTCGGCGTCTTCGAGCACGGTGATCGTGTGTTCGACACCCGGCGGCACCCAGACCGCACGCGAAGGGGGCGCGAGGTAGGTGCCGGATGCCGTGCTCAAGCGCAGCACGCCGACCGCTGAAAACGCCAGTTGCGCCCAGGGGTGACGGTGCGGCGCGACCTCGGTCGACGCGGCCAGCGGATAGACCTTGGCGCGCACCGGGCGCGCCGGGCTGGGCACAAACAGGTGCGGCGTCAGCGCTTCGACGCGGTGTGTCCGCGGCGCCGGCTTGCGCTGGGTTCGGCGGGCCAGTGGCTGGGACGGCTGGCTGGGTTGGGCTGGCTTTGGCACGATAGCGACAGAAGTTGGCCCGCTATCGTAATCCGGCCGCGATGGCCGCACCTACGATGGGGACATGACCTCGACCGCCGCTGCCACCGCTGCCGCCACACCGCTGCGCGAAGACGCGCGAACGATCGGCCTGATCGGCATCGCGCATGGCACTTCGCACTTTTTCCACATGCTGCTGCCGCCGCTGTTCCCGGCTTTCATCCGCGACTTCGGCCTGAGCTACTCCGAGCTCGGCCTGCTGGTCACGGTATTTTTTGTGATCTCCGGCATCGGCCAGGCGACCGCCGGGTTTGTCGTCGACCGCGTCGGCGCTCGCCCGGTGCTGTACCTGGCGCTGGGCTGTTTTGTGCTGGCCTCGATCGCTGCCGCCACCGCCGATGGCTACAACGGCTTGATGCTCGCGGCGGCGCTGGCCGGCCTGGGCAATTCGCCTTTCCACCCGGTCGATTTCACGATCCTCAACAAGCGCGTATCGCAGCCGCGGCTGGGCCACGCGTTTTCGGTCCACGGCATCAGCGGCAACCTCGGCTGGGCGATGGCGCCGGTGTTCCTCATCGGCCTCGCCGCGGTCTTCGGCTCCTGGCGCTGGGCCTATGTCGGCACCGCGATCTGGGCGCTGCTGGTACTGGCCCTGCTCGTCTGGCAGCGTGATGCGATCGACGACCGCAAGGGCTTGTGGGCGCACGAAAAACCGGGCGCGCCGGCGCTGGCGCCGCACGAACATCCGCTGGCGTTTCTGAAGCTGCCTTCGGTGTGGTTGTGCTTTTCGTTTTTCTTCTGGAGCACCGCGGCACTTGCGGCGATGCAGAGTTTTGCCAGCCCGGCTTTGGGCAAGATGTACGGCCTGCCGCTGTCGGTGACGGCATTTGTCGTCACCGGCTTCATGCTCTGCGGCGCGGCGGGCATGGTCGTCGGCGGCTTTGTCGTCGCGCGGGTGAAGCGGCTCGAGCTGACCATCGCCGCGGCGTTGGCCGCAGGTGCCGTGATGCTGCTCGTCGCGGCGAGTGGCTGGCTGCCGGGCATGCTGGCCGCTGCAGCAGCAGCGCTCGCAGGATTCGGCACCGGCATCGCCGGGCCGTCGCGCGACATGCTGATCAAACGGGCGTCGCCGCCCGGGGCCACCGGGCGGGTCTACGGCACGGTCTATGCCGGCCTGGATGTCGGATTCGCGCTGGCCGCGCCGGTCTTCGGCTGGCTGCTCGACCATGGCCAGCCGAACGCAGTGTTTGTCGGTGCTGCAGCAGCGCTCGGCCTGGGCATCGCCTCGGCGGCGATCGTCGGTTTGAGCACCACACCGCGGGCGCAGCCAGCGCCGGCCTGAAGCATTGGGCGCCTCCGCCGACCAGGGTGTGGTGCGGTCGGGCTACAGTCTGGCCATGAATCCAACGACCCCATCGGCATCGGTCGGCATCCGACCGCGCAGCGCCGGCCACGCGCTTGTCGAGGCCCTGATCGAACAAGGCATTCAGACCTGCTTCGGCGTGCCCGGCGAGAGTTATCTCGCGGTGCTCGACGGCCTTCACGAGTACCGCGACCGCATCCGTTTTGTCGCCTGCCGGCAAGAGGGCGGCGCGGCCTTCATGGCCGAAGCCCAGGGCAAGCTCAGCGGCCGGCCGGGGGTCTGCCTGGTCACCCGCGGCCCGGGGGCCAGCAACGCGGCGATCGGCCTGCACACCGCTTTCCAGGATTCGACGCCGATGCTGCTGCTCATCGGCCAGGTCGCCAGCGACCAGCGTGACCGCGAGGCTTTTCAGGAAGTCGACTACGCCCAGATGTTCGGCCCGGGCACGCTGGGCATGGCCAAGTGGGTCGGCGAGGTGCAAAGCGCCGACCGCATCCCGGAATATCTGGCGCGCGCTTTTCGCACCGCGATGCAGGGCCGCCCCGGCCCGGTGGTGCTGGTGCTGCCCGAAGACATGCTCACCGAGGTCACCAGGGCGCCGGTGCTGCCGCGCGTCGAGCCGGTGCTGGCCTGGCCGGCGCCGGGCGCGCTGCGTGATCTGCGTGCGATGTTGATGGCCGCGCAGCGGCCGTTTCTCATCACCGGCGGCAGCGGCTGGACGGCCGAGTCGGCGCAGGCGCTGCAGCGTTTTGCCGAAAACTGGAGCCTGCCGGTGGGTTGTGGTTTTCGTTTCCAGGATACGTTCGACAACCGCCACGCGCTGTATGCCGGCGACGTCGGCATCGGCATCAACCCGGCGCTGGCAGCTCGTGTGCGCGACGCCGATCTGGTGATCGCCGTCGGTGTGCGCTTGGGCGAAATGACCACTGGCGGTTATGCGCTGCTGCAAGCGCCGCGGCCGCAACAAAAACTCGTGCACATGCACGCCGGCGCAGAAGAGCTGGGCCGTGTCTACGCCGCCGACCTGATGCTGCAATCGGCAACGGCCTGTGCCGGCAAGGCGCTTGAAACCCTGGCCGCGCCGGCCAGCGTGCCCTGGTCGGACTGGGCCGCTTCGGCGCATGCCGACTACATCCACAACCAGATCGCGCCAGCGGTCGAGCCGATGGACATGGCGGTGGTCATGAAGGCCGTGCAGCGGCTTGTCGGCGAGGCCGCGATCTACACCAACGGCGCCGGCAATTTCAGCGGCTGGCTGCACCGGTATGTGCAATACAGCGGCCTCCAGCATCACGGCCGCACGCAGCTGGCGTGCACCTCGGGCGCGATGGGTTATGGCCTGCCGGCAGCGGTGGCGGCGGCGCTGTTGCAGCCCGACCGCATCGTGATCAATGTCGCCGGCGATGGCGACTTCTTGATGACCGGGCAGGAACTGGCCACGGCCACCGCCTATGGCGCCAAGCGGCTGATCAGCATCGTCGTCGACAACGGCAGCTACGGCACGATCCGCATGCACCAGGAGCGCGACTACCCCGGCCGCGTCAGCGGCAGCGACCTCTTCAACCCCGACTTCTGCGCGCTCGCTTTGGCCTACGGCTGGCACGCCGAGCGGGTCGACATCACGGCGCAGTTCGAGCCGGCGTTTGTGCGCGCGCTGCAGGCTGGCCGCCCGGCGCTGATCCACTTGAAACTCGCCACCGACGTCTCCACATCGCGCACCACGCTGAGTGCAATTCGCGCCTCCGCCCTGCAACGCGCTGCTGCGCAAAAGTCATGAACCCGCTGCCATTGACCTGCGACCTTTGCGACGAACACAAGCTCGATACCAGCGGCGCGTTTCGTGTCCTGCCGCCGGTGTTTCTGGCCTTTGGTGGCCGCGCGCATTTTGCTGGACTGGTGAGCACGGTGCGCTGCTTCGAAGACAACTCGGCAGTCAAGGCCGCGGTGGACTCCGCTGGTGAAGCCCGGGTGCTCGTCGTCGATGGTGGTGCCTCGCTGCGCCGCGCGCTGCTCGGCGGCAACCTGGCTGCAGCGGCGGCGCAAAACGGCTGGGCCGGGGTCGTCGTCAACGGCTGCGTGCGTGATGTGGCTGAGCTGAACGCCTGCGACCTGGGCATCCGCGCGCTGGCGCTGATGCCGATGCCGCCCGACAAGCGCGGCGAAGGCGCGCGCGACGTGCCGTTGCTGGTGCAAGGCGTGCCGGTGCGGCCGGGCGACTGGCTGTGTGCCGATGCCGACGGCATCGTGATCCTCGATCGGGCGCCAAAATGACCACCCGCGCGGCGCGTGGCGCTGACACCGGCTGGCAACTGGTGCCAGTCGGCGCGCAGGAGATCGGTGTCGTGGCCAAACAATGCCGCCGTCTCGTGACCCAGCGCGCGCTGATGGCGGCCGGCGTCTCGATGGTCCCGGTGCCGGGCCTGGACTGGCTCACCGACGTCGCGGTGCTGGTCAAGCTGCTGCCCGAGATCAACCGCGCCTTTGGCTTGACGCCGGCGCAGATCGAACAGCTCGCGCCAGAGCGGCGCATCGTTGTCTACAAGGCGGTCAGTGCCGCCGGCGGCCTGCTCGTCGGCCGTGTCGTGACGCAAAAAGCGGTGCTGCTGGTGCTCAAGGTCGTCGGGGTGCGGCTGACCACCCAGCAGGCGGCGAAGTACGTGCCCGTGGCTGGGCAGGCGGTGTCGGCGGTATTGACGTTTTCGGCGCTGCGCCTGGTCTGCGAGCAGCACATCAAACAGTGCATCGCGGTCTGCGAGCAGCTTGATGTGCCGGCGCCGGCAGCGAAGGCCGAACGCGCCTGAAAGGGTCCGATCGCATGAGTGCCTGGGCGCGTGAGCGCCTGAGCGCCGAGCAAAAGCGCGCGACCTTGAACGCTGAACCGACGCCTAGCTGATGCGCGTCGCTGCCGCTGCGCGGCGCGTGATCGCCGCGTGGTCGGCATCGATGACCGGGTCGTTGGATGATCGTCGCAGGCTGCTCGCGAGGTCGTCGAGTTCGGTGGCCAAAGTGTCGGCCAGGCCGAGCGCGGTGGCGATCAACCAGCTGCCGGTTTCCTGGCTGTCGCCGCCTTCCTGTTCGAGGTAGTGGTCGGCGCCGCGCATGCAGGCGTGCAACTGGTGCGCCAACACCCGCAGGCGCTGCACCGGCTTGACGAGGGCCGGCTCGAGCGTGCCGTCCTTGAGGTGTTGCGCGATCTCGCCGATATCGGCGAGCAACTCGACGGTGTGGGTCTCGGCGCAGCTGATGAGCCAGGCGCCGGTGACGCTGTCGTCGCTGCTGCCCTGGGCCAAGAAGCGGTCGGCAGCGCGGGTCAGCGCGCGCAGCTGGTGGCTGCGGGCAGCGGTCGCGCGCAGCATCGCGTAGCGGTCGCTGCCCTGGCGACGCAAGGCGGATGCGGCACCCGGGCGGACGTCGGGTCGGGCTTCGGGGTTGGGTTTGGTTTCGGTCATTGGGGGCCTCTGGGTGGAAACACGGCAGGCCGCCATTGTCGGCCTGCGGCATCCTTGTTGCACCACTGTGCATCCCGCTGATCGTGCAATAGCTGCGGCCTTGGTCGCACGCGGCCAGAGTGCCGCAGCCCGCTGGCTACAATCGGCGCCTCGTCGGGGTGTAGCGCAGCCTGGTAGCGCAATTGCTTTGGGAGCAATGGGTCGAAGGTTCGAATCCTTTCACCCCGACCATTCCCGGCCTGGCGCCTGTACAGGCCTCTGCGCCGGTAGCGTGCCCGACAATTGAATCGGTCCGCGAACCAGTAATCGAGCCGCGAAGCGAATCGGCCTGAACCACGTTCTGCCCGTAGCTCAACTGGATAGAGCACCAGCCTTCTAAGCTGGGGGTCGCAGGTTCGAGTCCTGCCGGGCAGGCCACCCCACTATCTCGACTATGAACATGCTGCTGCGAAAATTTCTTGGCCCGATGGCGCTGGTCGTCAGTGCGGTGTTTGCGGCCCCACCGGCGTCGGCTCAGGCGCAGCCGATCCTGACCGAAGTGCGCGCCGTCGAAGGCATCACCGAATACCGGCTGCCGAATGGTTTGCAGGTGCTGCTGGCGCCCGACGACTCCAAGCCGACGACCACCGTCAACCTGACCCTCAAGGTCGGCAGCCGGCACGAGAACTACGGCGAAACCGGCATGGCGCATCTGCTGGAACACCTACTCTTTAAGGGCACGCCGCGGCACCCACTCGCCTGGGCCGAATTCAACAAACGCGGGCTGCGCGCCAACGGCTCGACCTGGCTCGACCGCACCAACTACTACGCCAGTTTTGCCAGCAACGACGACAACCTGCGCTGGTATCTCGGCTGGTTGGGCGACGCGCTGGTGAACAGCTTCATCGCGCGCAAGGACCTCGATACCGAGATGACGGTGGTGCGCAACGAGATGGAGATGGGCGAGAACAACCCGGGCAATGTGCTGTTCGAACAGGCGATGGCTACGATGTACCGCTGGCACAACTACGGCAAGAGCACGATCGGCGCGCGCGCTGATGTCGAGAACGTCGATATCGGCCGCCTGCAAGCCTTCTACCGGACCTGGTACCAGCCCGACAACGCGACCCTGATCGTCTCTGGCAAGTTCGACCCTGCCGCCGTGCGCGCGTTGATCGTCAGGAACTTCGGCGCGATCAAAAAACCCGCGCGCACGCTGCCGCGCCTGTACACGATCGACCCGGTGCAGGACGGCGAGCGTGAGGTCACGCTGCGCCGCCCCGGTGGCACCGCGTCGCTGCTGGCGGCCTACCCCACGGTGCCCGGCGCCCACCCCGACCACGCCGCTGCCGAAGCGCTGGTGCTGGTGATGGGCGACGCACCCAGCGGGCGCCTGCACAAACGCCTGACCGAACGCAGCCTGGCCGCGAGCGTCTGGGGTTGGACGCCAACTTTGCACGACCCCGGCTTCATCGCATTTGGCGCCGAGCTCGCGCCGGGGCAGGACCCTGCACCGGCGCGTTCAGCACTGCTCGCAGCGATCGAATCGGCGGCCACCGATCCGGTCAGCGACGAAGAGCTCAAATGCGCGCAGTCGAAGTGGCTCAAGGGCTGGGAGCAGCAATACAGCAACCCCGAGCAGGTCGGCGTCGCGCTGTCAGAAGCGGTGGCGCAGGGCGACTGGCGGCTGTTCTTCCTGCTGCGCGACCGCGTGCGCGACTTGAAGCTCGCCGACGTGCAGCGTTTTGCCGTCGAGCGCTTGTTGCCGGCGAATCGCACGCTGGGCACTTTCATCCCCACCGACAAACCGCTGCGTGCACCGGCCCCGGCCGGCGTCGACGTCGCTGCGCAAATGCAGGCGTTCAAGCCGCAGGCGGCCGCAACGCAGGTCGAAGCCTTTGCAGCGACGCCGCAGAATATCGATGCGCGCACCCAGCGGGGTCGCATCGAAGGCAGTGGCGTGCAATTTGCGCTGCTGCCCAAACCGACGCGCGGCAATGTTGTTGCAGCGACGCTGCGGCTGCGCATCGGCGACGCCGACTCGCTGAAGGGGCAGGGCGAAGTCGCAGCGTTCCTGGCGGTCATGCTCGACAAAGGCAGTACATCGATGACACGCCAGCAGGTGCAAGACCGGCTCGATGCGCTGCGCACCGAGTTGTCGTTTGGCTTCAACAGCGGCGTGTTGTTTGCTCAAGTGCAGTCCAAGCGCGAATCATTGCCCGCGGCGATCGAACTGGTTGGCCAGTTGCTGCGCCAGCCGGCACTCGATGCGACGGTGCTCGACGAGCTGCAACGTCAATCGCTGAGCGCCTACGAACAACAGCGCAAGGAGCCCGAGGCGATTGTTGCCAACGCACTCGGCCGCCACGGCAACCCCTATCCGCGTGGTGACCTGCGCCACGCACGCAGCTTTGACGAGAGCATCGAGGATGTCAAAGCGGTGAGCGTCGAGCGGCTGCGTGCCTTCCACGCGCGCTTCGTCGGCGCCGGCCGCGCTGAGTTTGCGGCGGTGGGCGACTTCGACGCTGCCGCGGTGCGGGCTGCGCTCGAACGGGCCTTGGGCAACTGGTCGGCGCCAGCCGCCTACACGCGCATCCCACAGCCGCTGGTGCAGCCCGCGCCGACCCGGCTGGTGTTTGCGACACCCGACAAACAAAACGCGACCATGCTCGTACAGCAGCGCGTGGCGCTGTCTGACGGCGATGCCGACTATGTGCCGTTGATGCTGGCCAACTTTGTGCTCGGCAACGGCGGCAATTCGCGCCTGTGGGTGCGCATCCGCGAGAAGGGCGGCTTGTCCTACGACGTCGGCAGCTGGATCAGCTGGAGCAGCCGCGAACAAGCTTCGCTGTGGCAGGCGAATGCGATCTTTGCGCCGGCCAACCGCGACAAGGTCGAGGCGGCTTTCAAGGACGAGATCGAGCGGGCGCTGAAGGACGGTTTCACTGCCGCCGAACT
The DNA here is from genome assembly GCA_031431555.1 of Rubrivivax sp. Lineage (GTDB taxonomy): Bacteria > Pseudomonadota > Gammaproteobacteria > Burkholderiales > Burkholderiaceae_C > Rubrivivax. Next base: position 13,647 of record JANPDN010000021.1, on the reverse strand, counting down.
TGCCCAAGCCAAAACTGGCCTGCTCAGTTTCCGCCGCCTCGGGCGCGCGCAGGACGGCTCATTGGCCGGCGCGTTGGCGAACAACCTCGACCTCGCGCGCGGTTTTGACGTCGTCGCGCGGGTTGACGCGACAATCGAAAAGGTGACGCTGGCGGAAGTCAACGCTGCGCTGCGCCGCCACCTCAAGCCGCAGACTTTTGTCATCGGCTTCGGCGGCGACTTCAAGTAGCCGGCGGCGTCACGACAACACGAGGTCGCTGCCGATCTCGGGGCCGAAGGCCAGGCCAATACCGATCAACGTTGCCGGTACTGCGTCTTGCCGAACAGGATGTCGCGCGCCTTGTCGTCGTCGAGCGGTTTGCGCAGCGAGGCGAGCACCTCGACACCACGTTGCACCGCGGGCCGCGCCGCGATCTCGTCGAACCAGCCTTTGAGGCTGGGGTGGTCGTTCCAGTCGATGCCCTGGTTTTTCCAGGACCGCAGCCACGGGAAGACCGCCATGTCGGCGATGCCGTAATCCGGCCCGCCGAGATACCTGCTTTTGGCGATGCGCCGATCGAGCACGCCATAAAGTCGCTTGGCTTCATTCGTGTAGCGGTCGATCGCGTAGGGGATTTTTTCTGGCGCGTAGATGCGAAAGTGGTGCGCCTGACCGAGCATCGGCCCGACGCCGCCCATCTGGAACATCAGCCACTGCAGCATCTCGTAGCGGCCGGCGGTATCGGCGGGCATGAAGCGCCCGGTCTTGCCCGCCAGATAGAGCAGGATCGCGCCCGACTCGAAGAGCGCGATCGGTTTGCCGTCAGGCCCGTCGCTGTCGGTGATCGCCGGGATCTTGTTGTTCGGGCTGATCGCCAGGAACTCCGGCTTGAACTGGTCACCAGCGCCGATATCGATTGCGTGCACACGATAAGGAAGTCCGCATTCCTCCAACATGATGTGAACCTTGTGTCCGTTCGGCGTGGGCCACGAATACACTTCGATCATTGTTTTGCTCCTGGGAATCGGCTCAAGTCGGACCACTCTAAACGATGCTCGAGAACCTGAAAAAATGGTTGGGCGGCGGCTCGGTGCCGAAGTCCGACCACGCATCGCTGATGGACTGGGCGACACAACGCCAGTTCGCTTGTCGTGCCGTGTCCAAGGCAGACGGCGTGGTCATCGACGGCCGGCTTGGCGCCTTGCCGTGGCGGCTGGAATGGGGCCCGTCGCAGCGGCCTTATGTCACCGGCCGCGAACTGCGTTTGCGTGCCGAACCCGGCTTGCCACCGACGCTGCAATTGCTCGTCATCAACCGTGAACTCTCGGTCTCGCTGGAGAAGGCCGTTTTTGACGAGTATGTCGAAGGGGTGCAGACCCGCATCGACACGGCCACACCGCCCGAGATGCGCTGGCTGGTGATGTTTCCCAAGCTCAGCGGCTCCGAACTCGGTGTCTTGCGTGAGCGTTATGTCGCCGTCAGCGGGTCCAAACCCTGGCTGCAGCGCTGGCTCGACGGCGCCCTCGGCACCGCCTTGCGCGCCGCGCCCGGCACGCCTTCCGACCCGCTGGTCTTGATGATCGGCCGCGGCCGCCTGATGCTGCGCACCGCCTGCGCGGAGCCCACGGTCGAGGCCATCCAGGCCTGGCTCAAGGTCTTCGAGTCCGCATTGCGCGAAGCGCGGCGTGTGCAAGAAGAGTTTGGCGGCAACGACGCGCCCAGCACCCAGCCGAGCCTGTGGTCGGCGTCGGCGATGCCTGGCGACCCGCCGCCGCCGCCTTAGCCTGCGCTGCAATCAAAGCGCTGCGGCAGCGGTCAGGCCGCGTGGCGACCGAGTTCGATCTTTGCGATCGCGTTGCGGTGCACTTCGTCGGGCCCATCGGCAAACCGCAAAGTACGCGCCGCGGCGTAGAAGTAGGCCAGGGGCACGTCCTGGCTGACACCGGCACCACCATGGGCCTGCATCGCCCAGTCGATGACCTGGCAGGCCATGATCGGTGCCACGACCTTGATCATCGCGATCTCGGCCTTGGCCGCCTTGTTGCCGGCGACGTCCATCATCCAGGCCGACTTCAACGTCAACAGGCGCGCCTGTTCGATCATGCAGCGGGCCTCGGCGATGCGCTCCTGGGTCACGCCTTGCTGGGCCACCGTCTTGCCAAAAGCGACGCGCGAGCTGGCGCGTTTGCACATCAGCTCCAGCGCGCGTTCGGCCAGGCCGATCAGGCGCATGCAGTGGTGGATGCGGCCGGGGCCGAGCCGGCCTTGGGCGATCTCGAAGCCGCGGCCTTCGCCGAGCAGCATGTTGCTCGCCGGCACCACGACGTTGTCGAAATCCACCTCCATGTGGCCATGCGGCGCGTCGTCGTAACCCATCACAGAAAGCGCGCGCACGACTTTGACGCCGGGCGTCGCCATCGGCACCAGGATCATCGACTGCTGCGCGTGCCGCGGCCCGTCGGGGTCGGTCTTGCCCATGAAGATCATGATCTTGCAGCGCGGGTCGCCAGCACCACTGGTCCACCACTTGCGGCCGTTGATGACGTAGTCGTCACCGCGGCGTTCGATGCGCGCGGCGATATTCGTCGCGTCCGACGACGCGACCGCGGGCTCGGTCATCGCAAAGGCGCTGCGGATCTCGCCGGCCAGCAGCGGCTCGAGCCAAGTCTTGCGTTGCTCGGGGCTGCCGTAGCGCACCAGCACTTCCATATTGCCGGTGTCGGGTGCAGAGCAGTTGAAGACCTCGCTGGCCCAGGGCACGCTGCCCATGATCTCGGCCAGCGGCGCGTACTCCTGATTGGTCAAGCCGGCACCGTATTCACTCTCGGGCAGGAACAGATTCCACAGGCCGGCGGCGCGTGCCTTGGGCTTGAGTTCTTCGATCACGTTCAGAGGCGTCCAGCGTTTGCCGGCGGCGGTGTTGGCTTCGAGCTCCTGCCACCACTGCCCTTCGGCAGGTCGCACATGCTGGTCCATGAAGCTGCGCACACGCGCTTGCAGTTCCTGGGTGCGGGGGGTGAAATTGAAGTCCATGGTTCGCTCCTGCGGCCGTTCAGGCCTTTTGTGCAAATGTCCAGCCGAGTGCGGCGAGCCCGCCGACGCCGGCGGCGGCGTTGCGCGCTTCGGCGCTCGACGCAGTGCCGTCGACAACCCGTTTGGCAATGCCCTGCAGGATGGCGGCGATACGGAACAGGTTGTAGGCCAAATAGAAATTCCAGTCTGCCGCCAGCGCGACAGCATCGGCTTCGGTCGCGCGCCCGCTGCGCTGGCAATAGCGACGCAAATACTCGGCCTCACTCGGGATGCCCAAGGCCGCGGCGTCCACGCCGCCGATGCCGCGCCCCATCGTGTGGGGTATGTGCCAGGCCATGCAGTGGTAGCTGAAGTCGGCCATCGGATGCCCAAGGGTCGACAGTTCCCAGTCGAGTACCGCCAGAATGCGCGCTTCGGTCGGGTGGAAGACCAGGTTGTCGAGGCGAAAGTCACCGTGCACGATGGCCACCTCGGAGGCGTCGCGCGCGCCGGCCGGGATGTGCTGCGGCAGCCATTCGATGAGCCGGTCCATCGCGTCGATGGGGCCGGTGACCGAGGCCTGGTACTGCTTGCTCCAGCGGCCGATCTGGCGCTCGAAATAGTTGCCTGGTTTGCCGTAGTCGCTCAAGCCCACCGCACCGGGGTCGACCTGATGCAACGCCGCGATGACGCGGTTCATCTCGTCGTAGATCGCGGCGCGTTCGTTGTTGTGCATGCCCGGCAGGGCCTGGTCCCAGAGCACGCGGCCCTGGACAAACTCCATGATGTAGAAAGCGCGCCCGATCACCGACTCGTCAGTGCACAGCAGATGCATGCGCGGCACCGGCACGCCGCTGCCGGCCAAGGCGCCCATGACCCGGAACTCGCGCTCGATCGCATGTGCCGACGGCAGCAGCCGCGCCGCCGGCCCGGGCTTGCTGCGCATGACATATCGCTGGCCCGGTGTCTCGAGCAGATAGGTGGGGTTCGACTGCCCGCCCTTGAACTGGCGCACGCTCAAGGGCCCCGCAAAACCCGGCAGCTGCGATTGCGAATGTGCTTGCAAATGCGCTTGCAGCGCGGCGACATCAAAAGCATGGCTCTCGGCGACGGTTTTGGTGCCGGTGAACTGGTCCATCGTGGGGCTCTCGTTATGGGGAAAAGGGGCGGGCACTTAACGCTCGGCGATCGCCATCAGCTTGTCGCGTGCGAGCACGATCAGCCGCGTCGGCTCGACACGCACCAGTCCTTCGCGCTCGAAGCCTTTGAGCTCCTGGTTGACCCGCTGGCGCGAGGCACCGAGCAACTGCGCCAGGTCTTCCTGGGCCAGCTGCAAGCCGATGCGGATTTCTTCGCCCTCATTGATGCCGTAGCTCTTGGCCAGCAGCATCAACTGCTTGGCCAGACGGGTTTGCAGCGGGCGAGTATTGAGGTCTTCGTAGTGATCGAACATCAGGCGCAGACGGCGGCAGTTCAAACGCAGCAGCGCGTCGTAGAGCTCGACATGCTGGGCCAGCAGTTCGTGGAAGTCCGCCTTGCGCACGACGAGCAGCGTCGTCTGCCCATGGGCGTCGGCGTCGTGGGTGCGTGGCAGGCCGTCGAAGAGCGAGATGTCGCCGAACCAGGTGCCGGGTTCGCAATAGGTCAACGCCACCTGTTTGCCCGACAGCGACACCGAGCTGATGCGCACTGCGCCGAGCGCGACGCCACACCATTCCTGGGCCTGGGCGCCACGCGCCGCCAGTGCCGCGCCATCACCCAGCCGGCGCACCACGGCGCGCGAAAGAATCGCCTCGCGCAGCGGCGTCGAGAGTTTGGCAAACCAGGCGCCGGAATCGATATTGCGGCGCTCTTCGGTGGTCAGTGCAGGCAGGTGCATCGCAGGCCCGCCGCACCAGGCTGGCGCGCTTTGCGGGGAGGCCTATTCTCGCGCCAGCCGGCGGCACGACGATTGCGGTGTCGAGACAGGGTTTTGCCCCGGCACTCGGGGGGGTGCCGTTGTAACCATTCGTGCTAGAGTGATTTTGATAACCAGATCGCGCTGCCTTTCGTTCGGGAACACCTTTGCGACGCCACCACCATGCCCTGCTGATTCTGGCCATCGCGACGCTGAGCGGGCCTGCCGCTGCGGTTGGTTTTGGCCGATCCCAACCAACCGCCACGCTGGGCCAGGCGCTGGACTTTGTGGTTGCCGTTCGGCTCGACGCCGGCGAGGTGCTGCTGCCCGAATGTGTCTCGGCCGAAGTCATCGTCGGCGATACCGCGCTGGCACGTGGCGCGATCGGCGCGTCGCTGGAGTCCAACGGCGGTGCGCCCCAGGTACGGGTGCGCACCCTGGTGCCGGTCGACGAGCCGGTGGTGTTGGTCACCGTCAACCTCGGCTGCGAATCACGGGTTTCGCGCCGCTTCACGCTGTTTGCCGACCCGCTGGGCATGAACCCGTTGATGCCGGCGGTCGCCGAGGTGCCAAGCGCCGTGCAGGCGCAGCCAACCCCGCCTGCCGCGCCAGCCAGCGCGCCGTCGCCGGCTGCGGCCGACGCTGCGCGCACGCCGCCGCCGCCAGCGCCGGCGACACGCCAGTCGAAGTTGTTGTCAGCCGCTGCCGACGCCGCCAAGCCGGCACCGCGCCCGCCGCGCAAGGCGGTCGTCACCAAGGCCGCTGCCGTGTCTGCGGGTGGCGACGTCGCACGGCCGCGGTTGCGCCTGGACGACCCGGTGATCAGCGCAGCCGCAGCGGTAGCAGCCGCAGCGTCGGCAGCCGAGCGCGAAGCGGCGCTGAAGCTGGCCGAGCAAACGGCCATCGCCGCCCAGGCCGCGGCATCGCAGGCCACCGACCGCATGGCGGCGATGGAAAAAGACCTCGCCGCGTTGCGCAAGGAAGCCCAGGCCAGCCGCGAAATGATCACCCGCCTGAGCGCCACGCTGGCTGACGCTGACGACCGCGGCCGCTGGGCGCCGATGCTGCTGGGGGCCGTGCTGGCGCTGACCGGCCTGGCCCTCTGGCAGGCCGTCAAGCTGCGCCGCGAACGCGCCACGCGAGACGCCGATTGGTGGGCGACGGCACAAAAGGCCGGGGCGGCGCCGGTCGCCGGCGCTGCCGAACCAGCTTCGGCGTCGACGGCGGCGCCAGCGCCGCCGCCAGTGTCAAGGTCGGTTGACCTGGCTCTGCCGGCAGCCGCCGCGGCCGCAGCGGCGATCGCCGCATCGCCACGCGAAGAGGTCACGATCGCGCTCGCGCCGGCGCGTCGGAGCGCGCCGCCAGCGGCGCCAGCACCGACGCCTGAAGAAATCGCTGCGCAGTCCCTGCAGCGCACCGTGCCGATGCCGGTGGCGACGACGGTGCACATCGCTGCGTCGTCGCGCGACGTGTCGATCGAAGAGCTGCTCGACCTGGAACAGCAGGCCGAGTTTTTCATCGTGCTCGGCCAGGACGATGCGGCGATCGACCTGCTGGTCGGCCATCTGCGCAGCAGTGGCGGCACGGTGCCGCTGCCCTACCTGAAGCTGATGGAAATCTACCGCCGGCTTGGCGACGAGGCCGCCTACGAGCGCACCCGCGACCGGTTCAACCACCGCTTCAATGCCGTCGCGCCGGGCTGGGACGCCGACGCGCAGGCGGTGCAGCGCAGCCTCGAGGAGTACCCCGAGGTGATGGCCCAGATCGAGCGCAACTGGCCGGAGCCGGTGGACGTGATGGCCACGCTGGAGACCCAACTTTTTCGCAGCGACGGCAGCGAGATGTTCGACCTCCCCGCCTACCGGGAAGTGCTCTTTCTGTACTCGTTGGCGCGCGACCTGCTCGAACAGAGCGACCGCAATGGCGCCCGCGTCGATGTGCTGCTGCCCTTGAGCGATGGCACGGCCTACGACAGCACCCAAGCGCGGCCCTATTTGAGCGATGACCTCGGCAGCAGCGGGCTGGACATCGTCGTCGAAGACCGGCCGACGTCGCCCGTCGATCTCGATCTTGATGCCGGCCCGAAAAATGCGGTGAGCGACTTCGGGTTTTTCGAAGAACTCCGGCCGCCGAACAAGGACCGCTGAAGCCGTCGGCGCGGCAGCCGGCTGCTGCCACCACAGCCGCCGCAGCTGCCACACCCACCACAGCCACCACAGCCGAGTCCGGCGCTACACGCTCGTCAACCGCGCCAGCGCGGCGTGCAGCGTTTCATCCTTCTTCGCAAAACACAGGCGCACGATGCCCTGTTCGAAACCGCCTTCATAAAACGCCGACAGCGGGATCGCAGCGACGCCGATCTCGCGCGTCAGCCATTGGCAGAAATCGGCTTCGCTCAAGCTGCTGACACCGCCGATCTCGACACATTGGAAGTAGGTGCCTTCACTGCGCAGCGGCTTCAGGCGCGTCTGCGCCAAGCCGTTGGCAAAAAGATCGCGCTTGCGCTCGTAGAAGTGCGGCAGCTGCAGATACGGCGCGGGGTCGGCCATGAAGCGCGCGAGCCCATATTGGACTGGTGTATTGACGGTGAAGACGTTGAACTGGTGGACCTTGCGGAACTCGGCCGACAAGACGGCCGGCGCGGCCACGTAGCCGACCTTCCAGCCGGTGACGTGGTAGGTCTTGCCAAAGCTCGAGACCACAAATGCGCGTTCGGCCAGCGCGGGAACAGACGCCGCACTGACATGCGGCGCGCCGTCGTAGACCATGTGCTCGTAGACCTCGTCGCTGATCAACAGCACATCGGTCGGCGCCAGCAACGTGGCGAGTTCGGTCATCTCGGCCGCGGTCCAGATCGTGGCACTCGGGTTGTGCGGCGAGTTGATGATGATCGCGCGGGTGCGCGGGCTCATGGCCGCCGCGATGAGGCCGAAGTCGGGGCGGAAGCTGCCCGGCGTCAGCGGCACACGCATGACACGGCCGCCGGCGAGCTCGATATTTGGCGCATAGCTGTCGTAGCAGGGCTCGAGCACGATCACTTCGTCGCCCGGGTGCACGATTGCGAGCACCGCAGTGATGATCGCCTGCGTTGCGCCGGCGGTGATCGTGATCTCGCTGCCGGCATCGTAGGCGTGGCCGTAGAGCACCTCGATCTTGGCCGCGACTGCTTCGCGCAGCGGCAGCACACCGGCCATCGGCGGGTACTGGTTCAGGCCCTCGCGCATCGCGCTGGTGACGGCGTCGAGCAAGGCCGGGTCGCAATCAAAATCAGGGAACCCCTGGCCGAGATTGACCGCCTTGCATTCGGCGGCCAATGCCGACATCACAGTGAAGATGGTGGTGCCGACATTCGGCAGGCGGCTCTTGAGTTGGGGCGTCATCGTGGTCGGTGTTCGAGATCAAAGTTCGTAGTGTTCGGGGTTGCCGCCGGCCATCGCACGCTGGATCAGCGCGCGCGTCAGGCGGTCGGAAATCAGCTCGGCAAAGGTCAGCACAAATTCGCGCAGATAGACACCCTTGCGGAAAGCGATGCGCGAGACGTTGGTGCCGAAGAGGTGGCCCACCGGCACCGCGACCAGATCGCTTTCGGCGCCGTCCTCGCGCACCGCCATCTCGGCCACGATGCCGATGCCCAGGCCGACCCGCACATAGGTCTTGATGACATCGGAGTCCAGGGCTTCGAGCGCGACGTTGGGCTTGAGCCGCGCGCGGGCGAATGCTGCGTCGATGCGCGAGCGGCCGGTCACCGTGCCGTGGTACGTGACCAGCGGTTCGGCGGCGAGTTGCTCCAGCGTCGGCCGTTCGACCGCTGCCAGCGCGTGGTTGCGCGGCACCACCAGCATGTGCTGCCATTCGTAGCAGGGCATGGTCACCAGCTCGTCGTGGTTGGCGATGGCCTCGGTAGCCAGCCCGATCACCGCGCGTTCTTCGAGCAGCATCTGCGCCACCTGGTCGGGGGTGCCTTGGTGCATTTCCACCTGCACCTGCGGGTAGCGCCGGCGCAGCAGCGCCACCGGCGCCGGCAGCACATAACGCGCCTGGGTGTGGGTGGTGGCGATCGACAAGGTGCCGGCTTCTTGTTTGCTGTACTGCTCGCCGATGCGCTTGAGGTTGTTGACTTCGCGCTGGATGATCTCGATCGATTTCAGCACCAGCTCGCCCGGCTCGGTGACCCGCCGCAGGCGCTTGCCGTGGCGCGCGAAGATGTCGATGCCGAGTTCTTCTTCGAGCTCCAGGATCGCCTTGCTGACACCGGGCTGCGAGGTGAAAAGCGCCTTCGCGGTTTCGGTCAGGTTCAGGTTGCGGCGCACCGCTTCCTGGACAAATTTGAACTGGTGCAGATTCACGGCAGATCCAGACTCGCGATCGCTGCCAGCGCCATCGCTTCGATCAGCGCTGGCGTTTCACCGACCGCCGTATGCAGCGTCCAGACTGTGCCGGGATGGCGCTGGCGAAGCGCATCGATGAGCAGCGGCAGGTCGCGCCGGACATGGCCGCCGGCCCCCAGGAACAGCGGCAGCACGTCGACCTGGGTGCAGCCTGCGGCGGCCTGCGCGTCGCCGGCGTCGGGCAGGGTCGGCGCCATGAATTCGAGATAAGCGTTGTGCACCAGCAGGCCGGGACGCAGAGCGCGCATGCGCGCGGCCACGGCTTCAAACGGCTCGGCCCAGCGTGGGTCGCGGGCACCATGCGCGAAGAGGATCAGTCCAGAGCTCATCGGTAACGTACCAGCCACGCAAAGGCGGCCAACGAAAGCAGCAAATAAACCAGGCTTGGCACGGCAGCCGCGACCCAGGGGATCCAGTCGCGCAGCAGGCCGACATGGCCGGCGACATTGTTCAACAGCACGAAGCTGATGCCGAGCATGATGCCGCCAAAGACCTTGATGCTGACGCCGCCGGCGCGTGCATGAAGGTAAGCGAACGGCAGTGCCAGCGCGACCATCACCAGGCAGGCCAGCGGGTAGAGCGCTTTTTTCCAGAACTGGATCTGGTAACGCTGCGCCGCCTGCTCCTGGTCGCTCAGGTGGCTGCTGTAACGCCAGAGTTCGACCGTCGACATCGTGCGCAGGGGCAGCACCGCGGCCGAGACGACGCCGGCGTCAAGCCCGCTGGCCCATAAAAACGAAGGCAACATTTCATGGCCAACTGCGGTGTCCGCGCCAGCAGACGCGGTGGCCGCTCCTGGTGCCGACGCCGGCGTCGCAGCCACCGCCGAGGCCGCCACCGGCCAGCGCGTCACGCGCACGCCGGTCAAGGTCCACAAGCCGCTGCTGTCGACGCGGCCTTCTTTGGCCTCGATGCGAGCGACGAGCCGGCTGTCGGCGTCGAACTCGAAGATACGCACGCCTTGGAGCAGCCCGGCGCCGCCGGCGGCGGCGATATTGATCGAAAAGCTGCGCTCGCCGTCAGGCGTCTGGCGGCGCTCCTTGAGCCAGGCGCCGGTGCGGCCCAGCGCCACGGTGCTGCCAGCGCGTGCCTTGAGCAGCACCGCTTCACGCTCGCTGGCCGGTGCGACATAGTCGCCAATGACCAGGGTCAGGATCGCGAACATCGCGCCCAGCACCGCGAGCAGGCCGAGCGCGAGGCCGGGCCCGAGCCCGCCGGTGCGCAGGATCGTGAACTCCGAGGTCTGCGCCATGCGCGCCAGCGCGTAAATGGTGCCGATCAACACCGAGATCGGCATCAGTTCATAAAGATGCCCGGGCATCTGCAAAGCCACCGACAGCAGCACGCGGCCGACACCCCGACCGCGCTGCCCGGCGTCGTCGAGTTCGTCGACAAAGTCGATGAAAAAGAACAGCGCCAAAAAGGCCAGCGCGACAAAAAACACCGAGCCGACGATGTCGCGATAAAGCAGGCGGCGAACGGTGCGCATCGGCGGCCGAGCTCAGCCCGCCACCGGCGCGGCGGCCGCGGCCGGGCGACGACGAAACAGGTGCAGCGTCGCCGCGCGGTCGCGCCACCACAGCAGCAGCAACGCCAGCCCAAAAGCGCCGCCATGCAGCGCGACGAGTGCTGCGCCCATCGAGATGCGGCTGCTGCCGACCCAGCTCTGCGAGAGGTTGATCAGGTTCAGGTAAACGACAAATGCGAGCAGTGCAAAGATCAGGTTCCAGTTGCTCGCGCGGCGCGGATTGGTCGCCGACAGACCCAGCGCCAGCAGCAGCAGGTTGCCCGCGGCCAGCAGCATGCCGAAGCGCCAGGCCAGTTCACCTTCATGGCGCGGCTCTGGCTGGCGCACGAGGTCGATCGTGCGCATCGCTTTGGGCGGGCGCTTCTCGGCGCGGCGCACACGCTGTTCATCGGCCAGCAGGCGGTAGCTCTCAAAACTGGACAGCGTGCTTTCGCCCTTGACCGGATCAAACTCGTTGCGCTGACCGCGCTCAAGCACCAGGTAGCGGTCGTCGCCGTCGGGCTCCAGGCGCCCGCTGCGCGCCGAGGTCACGCTCTCGACGCCATGCGCTTGGGTCAGGATGAAAACGTTGCGTGCGTTCACGCCGTCGCTGCTCTCGCGCTCGACAAAAAACACCCGGCTGCCGTCGGCCGAAGTCTGGAAGACACCCGGCGTGACCCGCGACAGGTCGGAGCGTTGCTCATAGCGCTCGCGCAGCTCGACACTCTGCCGGTTGACCCAGGGCCAGACGATGAGCATCAGCAGCGCGATCACGAGCAACACCGGCGCGGCGGTCCACAACACCGGGCGCACGAAGCGACCCAGGCTCAGGCCGCTGGCAAACCAGATCGCCATTTCGCTGTCTCGGTACATGCGCCCGAGCGACACGACAACCGCGATGAACAGCGACAGGCTGAGCATCGTCGGCAGGTGGCCGAGTGCGGTGTAACCCAGCAGCAGCACGACATCTTGCGGCGCCACGCTGCCACCAGCGGCCTGGCCGAGCGTGCGGATCAACATCATCGTGATGACGATGGTCAGGATCACCACCAGCGTGGCGGCGAAGGTGCGTGCAAGCTCTTTGCGTACGGTTGAATCGAATAACATCTTTGTTTTACCAACGGGTGCGAATTATGGACTTCAACGTGCATGTGGCCGCGGCCAGTGGGCTGGGCCGCATCGACGCCGATGCGTTGATCGTGGTGCTCGTCGGTGACGCCGACAAGGCCGGCCTGGACAAGGCCGTTGCAGGCGCGCTGGCCGACACCGTGGGCGCTGGCGACATCGAAATGAAGCCGGCCAAGTCGGTGCTGCTGCACCGCGTGGCGCGTGTCAAGGCGCCGCGGCTGGTGTTTGTGATCGCCGCTGATGCGACGCCGAAGTCTTTCCACAAGGCCGCAGGCACGGGCCTGGCGATGTTGAAATCCGGCGGTGCGCGGCATGTCGCGGTGGCGCTCGCCAGTGCGGATGGCGACTTCGGTGATGTCGCGCCGGCGCAGGCCGAAGCACTGGCCCTGGCCGCCGGCGAGGCGGCTTATCTCTACCGTCACACCAAGCCGAGCGCGCCCGCTGCGCCGCTGCTGAACAAGGTCTCGCTGGTCTGCAACGCGGCCGCACAGGCCGCCGCGGCCGCGGCGCTGCTGCGAGGTGCTGCCATCGTCGAAGGCCAGAACCTGGCGCGTGAATGTGCCAACCGGCCGGCCAACCACTGCACTCCCAGCCACCTGGCCAGCGAGGCGCGGCGCCTGGGCAAGAGCTTGGGGCTCAAGGTCGAGGTGCTCGACCGCAAGGATGTCGAAAAGCTCGGCATGGGCGCCTTCCTGGCCGTGGCCCAAGGCTCTGACGAGCCGCTCAAATTCATCGTCATGCACTGGCAGGGCGGGGCCAAGAAAGACGCGCCAATCGTATTGGTTGGCAAGGGCATCACCTTCGACACCGGCGGCATCTCGATCAAGCCGGCGGCCGAGATGGACGAGATGAAGTTCGACATGGGTGGTGCGGCCAGCGTGCTCGGTGCGATGCACGCGGTGGCCAAACTCAAGGCCCGCGTCAACCTCGTCGGCATCATCGCGGCCTGTGAAAACATGCCCAGCGGTCGGGCAGTCAAGCCGGGCGACGTGGTCACCAGCATGTCGGGGCAGACGGTGGAGATCCTCAACACCGACGCCGAAGGCCGGCTGATCCTGTGTGACGCGCTGACCTATGCCGAACGATTCAAACCCGCGGCAGTGGTCGATATCGCGACCCTCACCGGCGCCTGCGTGATCGCGCTCGGCGCCGTGCGCTCGGGCCTGTTCAGCCCCGACGACAAGCTGGCGCAGGAGTTGAAGGACGCTGGCCGCGCGGGCCTGGACCCTTGCTGGCGGATGCCGCTCGATGAGGAATACGACGAAGCCCTGAAAAGCAACTTCGCAGACATGGGCAATGTCGGCGGCCGCGCCGGCGGCGCCGTCACGGCGGCGATGTTCCTCAAGCGTTTCACCGACAAAAAATATCCCTGGGCGCACCTGGACATCGCCGGCACCGCCTGGAAGTCCGGCACGGCCAAAGGCAGCACCGGCCGGCCAGTGGCGCTGCTGACCCACTTTGTGCTCGGCCGCGCGGGCTGAAGCGGGCGCGTTTTGCCAGCGATCGCCTTGCCCCAGATCAGCTTTCACACCGGCGTTGCCGACAAGATCGGTTATGCCTGCCGGCTGCTGCGCAAGGCGAGCCGGCAAGCGGTGCGGGTGCGGGTAATCGGCGACGCCGCCGAGCTCGACCTGCTCGACAAGGCGCTGTGGACGTTTGATGCGCACGACTTTGTGCCGCACCTGCGCTGGCAGCCCGGTGCGGCGGTGGCGCCGGCGCTGCGCCGTACGTCGAT
>JANPDN010000020.1:0-9349 GCA_031431555.1 Rubrivivax sp. | reverse complement strand
TGCCGGCAGCTGGTGCCGTCGGCGACGATGATCGTGTCGGGCGCGGCGCGCACCGCGGGCAGCAGGCTGAGCTCGGCCATCTGCATCGACACCGCTTGGTGCTGCGCCTCGTAGCCAAAGCTGCCGGCCATGCCGCAGCAGGATGATTCGATCAGCGTCACGCTCGCATCCGGGATCAGGCGCAGCACGTCGAGCACCGGCTGCATTGCGGCAAAGGCTTTCTGGTGGCAATGGCCATGCACGAGCATCGCTTTCGACGCCGGTTTCAGCGCCGGTTTGAAGCGGCCGGCCGCGGCTTCGCGGGCGATGAATTCCTCGAGCAAAAACGCCTGCGCGGCGACCACCGGCGCGGCGTCGCCCAGGCCGAGCACCAGCATCTCGTCGCGCAGCGTGAGCAGGCACGATGGCTCCAGGCCGACGATCGGGATGCCCCGCTGCGCGGCCGGCAGCAGCGCGGCCAGCAGTTGCTGCATGCGCTGCTTTGCTTCGTCGACCATGCCGGCGGCGAGGAACGTGCGGCCGCAGCACAGCGGCTTGCCGTGGCCGGCCTCGCTGCCGTCAGCGTTGCCAGCGCCGCCAGCACCACGATCACCCCGCGCTGCATGCACGGTGTAGCCGGCGGCTTGCAGCACCCGCACTGCGGCGAAGGCGTTTTCGCTGTCCAACTGGCCGTTGAAGGTGTCGACAAAAAGCAGCACCGGTTTGGCCGCGCGTTGCATCTCGTCGTGGCTGGCGAGCTTGAGTGCCGCAGCGCCACGCCAGAAGGTGTCGCTGCGAAACGTCGGCAACGAACGTGCCGCTGCGAGGCCGAGCGCGCGCTCGCCGAGCCGGCGCAGCAGCGGCACCCGGTTGCGCAGGTTGAAGAGCCAAGGCAGGCGGCTGGCCAGCGCAGCGACCTCGGGCAAATGCGCGATCAGGCGCGAACTCAAACGCAGGCCATGGCGCTTGCGGCGCTGTGCCAGCACCTCGAGCTTCATCTTTGCCATATCGACGCCGGTCGGGCAGTCGCGTTTGCAGCCCTTGCAGCCGACACAAAGATCGAGCGCTTCGTGCACCGCGTCGCCGGTCAGCGCGTCGGGCCCGAGCTGGCCCGACAGCGCCAGGCGCAGCGTATTCGCGCGGCCGCGGGTGAGGTGCTGTTCGTCGCGTGTGACGCGGAAACTCGGGCACATCGTGCCGGCGTCGAACTTGCGGCAATGGCCGTTGTTGTTGCACATCTCGACCGCCTTGGCCAGGCCGCCGGTGTTGTCGCCGCCGCTGCCGGGGGCGCTCGTTGTTTCCGTGGCGGCATCGTTTTGCACATTCCAAGCCTGCCAGTCGAAAACCGGCTTCAGCGCAATCGTCTTGTATCCCGGCGCGAAGCGGAACAGCGCTGCATCGTCCATCTTCGGCGGATCGATCATCTTGCCCGGGTTCATCAAGTTGCCCGGGTCGAGGTGCTGCTTGATGGCCCTGAAAGCGTCGTTGATGCGTGGTCCGAACTGCCATTCGATCCACTCGCCGCGGCACAGGCCGTCACCATGTTCGCCGCTGTAGGCGCCCTTGAATTTGCGCACCAGCGTCGCGGCCTCTTCGGCGATGTTGCGCATCTTCGTGGCGCCACCATTCGGCCCGGCTTGGCGCATATCGAGGATCGGCCGCACATGCAGGGTGCCGACCGAGGCATGGGCGTACCAGGTGCCGCGCGTGCCGTGGCGCGCGAAGACCTCGGTCAGCGCGTCGGTGTAGTCGGCCAGGTGTTCCAGCGGCACCGCGCAGTCTTCGATGAAGCTCACCGGTTTGCCATCGCCCTTGAGGCTCATCATGATGTTCAGGCCGGCCTTGCGCACGTCCCACAGCGCCTTCTGCGCCGCGGCGTCGTGCATCTCGACGACGCTGCCGGGCAGTGCGAGCTGCTCGCCCATCAGGTCGACGAGGGCGCGCAGTTGGCGCTTCAGTTTGCCGGCATCTGCGCCGGCGTCTTCACTGCTGAACTCGACGAGCAGGATCGCCGCCGGTGTCTGCGCGGCAGTGACCAGCGCCGCTTCGATGACCGGCCTGAAGGCTGGGTTCTGCCGCGCCAGATCGATCATCGTGCGGTCAACCAGTTCGACCGCGCTCGGCCCGAGCGCGACGATGAACTGGGCCGCGTTCATCGCCGCGCGAAAGGTCGGGAAGTTGACAACGCCGAGCACCTTGCTGCGCGGCAGCGGTGCCAGCTTGAGCTTCAGGCTGCGGGTGAAGGCCAGCGACCCTTCGGCGCCGACAAGCAGGTGCGCCAGGTTGACGCTGCCGTCGTCGGTGTAGGGTTTTTCGCTGCGCGGGTTGAAGATGTCGAGGTTGTAGCCGCCGACACGGCGCATCACCGTTGGCCAGCGGCTGTCGATCTCGCCGCGGTGTTGATCCGCGAGGCCGCGCACGAAGTCGGCGATCGCACGCTCAGGCGCACCCAGGGCGGCCACCGGGCCGAATGACATCAAGCGGCCGTCGGCCAGCCAGGCGTCGATGCCCAGCACGTTGTGGACCATATTGCCGTAGGCGATGCTGCGGCTGCCACAAGAGTTGTTGCCGGCCATGCCGCCCAGCGTTGCCTGCGCGCTGGTCGACACATCCACCGGATACCAAAGCCCATGGGCTTTTAGCCCCGCATTGAGATCGTCGAGCACGATGCCGGGCTCGACCTCGACGGTCATCGCGTCGGCGTCAAAGGCCAGCACCGCGCGCAGGTATTTGCTGGTGTCGATGACCAGCGCCGCGCCCGTCGTCTGGCCGCATTGCGACGTGCCACCACCGCGCGGCAGCAGCGGCACTTTCTGGTCGCGTGCGACATCGATCGCGATCGCCACATCGTCTGCGGTCTTCGGCACGAAGACACCCAGCGGCATGATCTGGTAGATCGACGCATCGGTGGCGTAGCGGCCGCGTGATGCGGCGTCGAAAAACACTTCGCCCCGGGTCTGCTGTGCCAACCGGCGGGCGAGGTCGTTGGCCTCAGCAGTGGATGCGGTTGCGGTTGCGGGAATCTTGGCCATCGGCGGCGATTCTGTATGCAAAACTGCGGCCGCAAGAATCATGGAGCGACGATGAAGTTGAACCAGCATCCCAGTGGGCGGCATTACCTGCAGATCCCCGGCCCGAGCCCTGTGCCCGACCGCATCCTGGGTGCGATCAGCCTGCCGACGATCGACCACCGCGGGCCTGAATTTGGTGTCCTCGGGCTGAAGCTCCTGGCCGGTTTGCAGCGGGTTTTTCAAACCGCGCATCCGGTGATCGTCTACCCGGCTTCGGGCACCGGGGCGTGGGAGGCGGCGCTGGTGAATGTGCTGTCGCCGGGCGACGCGGTACTGATGTACGAAACCGGCCACTTCGCCGCGCTGTGGTGCCGCCTTGCGCAGCGCCTGGGCCTGCAACCCGAAACGTTGACGCTGCCCGGCACCGATGCCAGCGGCTTGGCCGTCGGCTGGCGGCACGGCGTGCAGGCCGCGCTGATCGAAGACCGCCTGCGCGCCGACCCCGGGCACCTGATCAAGGCGGTCTGCGTGGTCCACAACGAGACCTCGACGGGCGCGACCTCCGATATCGCCGCGGTGCGCCGCGCGATCGACGCTGCGGGCCACCCGACACTGCTGCTGGTGGACAGCATTTCCGGCCTGGCCAGCGCCGATTACCGGCACGACGAATGGGGCGTCGATGTCACCATCAGCGGATCGCAAAAAGGCCTGATGCTGCCGCCCGGGATCAGCTTCAACGCGGTGTCGCCGAAGGCGCTGGCCGCGGCCAAGACCGCCCGGCTACCGAAGGCCTTCTGGGCCTGGGACGAAATCATCGAGCTCAACCGCGGCGGTTACTGGCCCTACACACCGAGCACCAATCTGCTCTACGGCTTGAGTGAATCGTTGGACATGCTGCTCGAAGAAGGATTGCCGCAGGTCTTTGCCCGCCACCAGCGCTGGGGCGCGGGTGTGCGCGCTGCGGTGTCTGCCTGGGGGCTGGAGATCCAGTGCGTGGAAGCCGCGGTAGTTTCGCCGGTGCTCACTGGTGTGGTGCTGCCGCCGGGTGTGGACGCCGATGTCGTGCGGCGGGTGATCCATGACCGCTTCGATCTTTCGTTAGGCACCGGCCTGGGCAAGCTCAAGGGCCGCATGTTCCGCATCGGGCATCTGGGCGACTGCAACGATCTGACCTTGGTGGCCGCGCTCGCTGGCTGCGAAATGGGCTTGAAGCTTGCCGGCGTGGCGCTGGCCGGCAGCGGAGTGCAGGCGGCGATGAACTATTTTGCGGCGAACCCGACGAATCCGGCGCAGCCTGCCGGAGCCTGAATTTCAACCACGCTTGAACTTGGCGACAACGGAGAAACGACCATGCAAAGACGCTCTCTCATCCAGGCCGGTGCCGCCGCCGCGGCCACCCTCGCACTGCCGGCGCTGCACGCCCAGGCCTGGCCCAGCGGCCCGGTGCGCATCGTGGTCGGCTTCCCGCCGGGTGGCGGCACCGATGCGCTGGCGCGGGTGGTGGCGGCCAAGCTCACCACGATGTGGGGCCAGCAGGTCATCGTCGAGACCAAGGCCGGTGTGGCCGGGGTGCTCGCCGCCGAGTACATCGCCACCCAGCCGGGAGACGGCAGCACGCTGCTGATGGCGCATATCAACAGCCACGCGTTGGCGGCCAGCCTGCAGCCCAAGCTGCGCTACAACATCGAGCGCGATTTCACGCCGATCGTGATGGTCGGCGTGACGCCGAACCTGCTCATCGCCAACCCGGCGCAACCCGCCAAGACGGTGAAGGACCTGGTCGCGCTGTGCAAAGCGCAGCCGGGCAAGGTCAGTTTTGGCTCGGCGGGCGCGGGCTCGGCCCAGCATCTGGCGCTGGAGATGTTCAAGCTGCGCGCCGGTGTGGATGCGCTGCACATCCCGTACAAGGGCAGCGGCCCGTTGCTCACCGACTTGATCGGCGGCCAGATCCAGTACAGCTTCGAGACCATGACCGCGGCCACGCCGCATGTCAAAAATGGCCGCGTCATCGCCATCGCGCAGACCCGCACCCAGCGTGCCAAGGGCCATCCCGGCGTGCCGACGATGCAGGAAGAAGGTTTTGATGGTTTCGAGGCGACCACCTGGTACGGTCTCGTCGGCCCGGGCAAGCTGCCGCCAGCGATCGTCGAGCGCGTGAACCGCGATGTCAACGCGGTGCTGTTGATGCCCGACGTGATCGAAAGGCTCGAGACCTACGGCGCCGAAGACGGCGGCGGCACGCCCGAC
The DNA here is from genome assembly GCA_031431555.1 of Rubrivivax sp. Taxonomy (GTDB): domain Bacteria; phylum Pseudomonadota; class Gammaproteobacteria; order Burkholderiales; family Burkholderiaceae_C; genus Rubrivivax. The sequence goes on along the minus strand of JANPDN010000020.1, from coordinate 4,112 downwards.
AAGTTCAACAACTTCATCCGCGCCGAGCAGGTCAAATGGGCCAAGGTCGTCAAGGACGCGAATGTGAAGATCGACTCTTGAGACTGTCATGGCCCTGCCGCTGCATGCGTGGAGCGCGACACAACTGGCGCATGCGTTCGCCCGGCGTGAACTGACAGCGTCGACGCTGGCTGCAGCGCTGATCGAGCGCTGCGCCGAGCGTGACCATGATCTGCGCGCCTGGGCCTGCTTTGACGCTGCCGCGGCGCGGCGTCGGGCGCTCTTGATCGATCGGCACGCCACCGCGGGTGGTCCGTTGCGCGGCCTGCTGCATGGCCTTCCAGTCGCCGTCAAAGACAACCTCGACACCGCCGGCATCCGCACCGAATACGGTTCACCGATCTACGCCGGGCAGGTGCCGGCGGCCGACGCCGCATGCGTCGCGCTGGCCCGCGCCGCTGGCGCCTGGGTGCTGGGCAAGACCGTGTGCACCGAGTTTGCGAATATGGTGCCGGCGGCAACAAAAAACCCGCATGGCGCGGCGCACAGCCCTGGCGGGTCGTCGAGCGGCTCGGCCGCCGCGGTTGCCGCCGGCCTGGTGCCGCTGGCGCTGGGCACGCAGACGGCAGGCTCGGTGATCCGGCCGGCGGCGTACTGCGGTGTCATTGGCTACAAACCATCACCGCGGCGGATTCCACGCGCCGGTGCGAAGGTCAATTCCGACACGCTCGACGAGATCGGCCTGTTTGCGCGCAGCGTCGGCGATGTGGCGTTGTTTGCGGCGGCACTGGGTGCGGTGGTCGATGCGGGTGTGGATCTTGGTGTCGACGACAAAAGGCCCGCTGCGCCCAGCCGCAAGCCGAACATCGCGATGACGTTGACCTCACGGCAAGCCGCGCTGTCGCCGGTCATGGTCGCGACCGTCGCCGGTGCGGCCACGCGCTTGTCGGCGGCCGGCGCGGTGGTCGCCGACGCCGCCTGGCCGAGCACTTTTCACGGCCTGTTTGATGCCCAGCGCATCGTGCAGCAGTTCGAGACGGCGCGCGCGTTGGCGCCAGAACTTGCACATCGGCGTGCGATGTTGTCGGCGACGCTGGCCGCTTTTCTAGATGAAGGTCAGCGCATCGACTCCGCTGTCTATGCACAGGCCTTGCAACTCGCTCGGCAGGCGCTGGGCAGCGTCGAGTCGCTCTTCGGTGATGCCGATGTGCTCATCACGCCGGCCGCATTGGGCGCCGCGCCGGTGCTGGCGCTGGCCAGCACCGGCGACCCGCTGATGTGCCGCCCCTGGCAACTGCTGGGTTGCCCCTGCATCAGCTTGCCTGCGGCGTTAGACAGCGATGGCCTGCCGCTCGGCGTGCAGCTCGTCGCTCGGCCGGGCGACGACCAGCGGCTGTTGGCGGCCGCGGCGTGGATTGCGCGCACACTGGACAGCGAGCGCATCACGCACGCTAGTCTGAACTGAGCCTGGGGCCCTGGTTCAGCCAGCTGGCATCCCGGATGCGCGCCATTCCTACAATCGAACCAACTCCTTGAGACACCACGATGATCGTCGAGCGCATCTGGACCGGCAACGCCTACCGCAACTACAACTACCTCGTCGCCTGCCCCGAGAACGGCGAGGCGTTGGCGATCGACCCGCTGGATCATCAAAAATGCCTCGCCGCGGCCAAGGCCCGTGGCTGGCAGATCACGCAGGTGCTCAATACCCACGAACACCATGACCACACCGGCGGCAACGCCGCGGTGATCGCCGCCACCGGCGCCAAGCTGATTGCGCACCACCTCGCCGGCGCGCGCATCGAAGGTGTCGACCGCGGTGTCAAGGCGGGCGACATGATCAAGGTCGGCCGCACGGTCGAACTTGAATGCCTGGACACACCCGGCCACACGATGTGCCACATCTGCCTGCGTTCGCACAGCGAACAGCCGGCGCTGTTTTCCGGCGACACGCTGTTCAACGCCGGCGCCGGCAACTGCCACAACGGCGGCAATGCCGAAGACCTGTACACGACCTTTGTCGAGCAGTTGGTCAAGCTGCCCGACAACACGCAGATCTATCCAGGCCATGACTACATCGAGAACAACCTGAAATTCACGCTCGACCGCGAGCCCGACAACGCGGCCGCGCGGGCGCTTTTGCCCGAAGCGGCAGCGCAAGACCCGGCCCGCGCGCGGGTGACGACACTCGGCGAAGAAAAGCAGTTCAACACCTTCATGCGCCTGGGCAGCGCAAGCGTGTTGGCCAGGCTGCGCGAAAAATTCCCCGACCTGCCGGCGCAAGCCGACGCCAAAACCGTATTCGTCAAACTGCGCGAGTTGCGCAACACCTGGTGAGCACGATGTCGCGCCGCAGCCTGAACGTCGACGACACGCTCTACCAGTATCTGATCGACCAGTCGATCCGCGAACATCCGGCGCAGACTGCGTTGCGCGAAGTGACCGCGTCGCACCGCGCGGCGGGCATGCAGATCTCCCCCGACCAGGGCCAGTTCATGGCGCTGCTGGTCAAGCTCACCGGCGCGCGGCGGGCCATCGAAGTCGGCGTCTTCACCGGCTACAGCGCCTTGACCGTGGCGCTGGCCCTGCCCGCTGACGGCACCTTGCTGGCCTGCGATATCAGCGACGAGTACACCCGCATCGGCCGGCCGTACTGGGCCGCAGCCGGTGTCGAGCACAAGATCGATCTGCGCCTGGCGCCGGCGCTGCAGACCCTCGATGCCCAACTCGCCGCCGGCCAGGCCGGGCAATTCGACTTCGCTTTCATCGACGCCGACAAAAGCGCTTACGACAGCTACTACGAACGCTGCCTGCAACTGCTGCGCCCCGGCGGCCTGATGGCCATCGACAACACGCTGTGGAGCGGCAGCGTGGCGCGACCGGCCACCGACCCCGATACGGTCGCCCTGCAGCAGCTAAATACCAAACTGCACCACGACCAGCGCATCGACCTGTCGCTGCTGCACATTGGCGACGGCGTCACGCTGGCGCGCACGCGCTGAATTCTTCGACGAACCCTGACCCGAGAAGCAACCATGATGCCGATCACCCGCCGCCACGCTGTCAACTCACTTGCAGCGTTAGCCTCGTCGCCGTTGGTGCTGCCGCTGGCGCTGGCGCAGGACGTATACCCGTCCAAGCCGATCCGCATCATCCTGCCCTATACGGGCGGTGGCAGTGCCGACGGCCTGGCGCGTGCGTTTGCCGACCAGCTGCGTGCCAGCTTTGGCCAGCCGGTGATCGTCGAAAGCCGGCCGGGTGCCAATTCGATGCTCGGCGCCGAGCTGGTTGCCAAGTCGCCGAACGACGGCTACACGCTGCTGTACGTCGGCTGGCCGACGATCGGCACCAACGTCGCGGTCTACAAGGACATCCGCTACAAGCTCGACGACTTTCAGCCGATCACCACGATCTTTCGTTCGCCGGTATCGCTGACGGTGCGCAAGGATTTCCCGGCCAACAACCTCGCCGAATTGATCGCCCATATCCGCAAGCAAGGCCGCATGAGTTACGGCACGGCCGGCGCGGGCAGTTCACCGCACCTGCTGCTCGAGCGCATGAAACAAGCCCTCGGCGTGGTGCTCGAACATGTGCCGTACAAAGGCGAAGGCCCGGCGGTGCTGGACGTGCTCGGCGGCCACCTGCCGATGTTTGCCGGCAGCATCGCGACGCCGGTACAGCACATTCGCTCTGGCGCGCTGAAGGTCATCGCGACTTCGGCCGACGAGCGGCTGGCGGCTTTCCCCGAGGTTCAGACTTTCAAGGAGGCCGGTTTTGCCGACCAGGTCTTCACCTACTGGCATGGTTTTGCGGCACCCGCCGGCACGCCGCGGCCGATCATCGACAAGCTGCATGCGGCGATCGTCGCCGCGATTTCGACGCCGCAGGTGCGTGCTGCGATCGGGCCCGACCAGATCGCCACCACGATGTCGCCGGAGGCGTTTACCGCGCTGATCCGCAAAGACGTGGCGACCTGGGCGCCGGTGATCCGCGCCAACAACCTGACCGAGTAGTCGAGCGCACCGATTCACGCCACGCCACAGGCCGCAACGATGAAGATCACCGACGTCACGCTGACGCTGTTCACCTGGGACGGCCTGGAGCCGGCGAGCTACTCGGCGCATATCCGCTCG
>JANPDN010000019.1:0-2455 GCA_031431555.1 Rubrivivax sp. | reverse complement strand
TGCACGCTGCGGTCGTGGCTCTCACAATGGTCGATCGACGATGCCCGTGCCGATGCGCTGGCCTGCGCGGCGCGGATCACCGTGCCGTTGCTGGTCATCGAAAACGGCGCCGACGATGCGGTGCCGCCATCGCACCCGCGGCGGGTCTTCGAAGCGGCGACAACATCCGACAAGGCGCTGCATCTGATCGACGGCGCCACGCACTACTACGCCGGCCAGCCAAGCCAACTGGCCGCGGCCGGCAGCATGACCATCGACTGGCTGGTTGCGCGCGGCCTGATGACCGCTTGATGGGGCGGCGCCGGAAAAACCCCTGCGACGGGGTCGGCCGCGCACGGCGGCGGCGGCTCAAGCAGTCGCCACCTCTTCCGCCGGCATGACCTGACTGGCAGGAACGGGGCGACCGAAGAGGTAGCCCTGGGCCAAGCCGCAGCCCAATTTCAGCAGCACCTGCGCGTCGCGCTCGGTCTCCACGCCTTCGGCAACCGTCTGCACCCCCAGGCTGCGCGACAAGCCAATCACCGCGTCGACGATCTTGGCGCTCTCCGGGCGTTCGTGAAGCGTGCGCACGAATGATCGATCGATCTTGATCTTGTCGAACGTCATCTCGGCCAGGTAGGAAAGGCTCGAATATCCGGTGCCAAAGTCGTCCAGCGTCACGGTGATGCCCGCGTCCTTCATGGCCTGCAGGACTTGGCGCGCCCGCGCCGTGTCGCTGACCAGGGCAGTCTCGGTCAGCTCAACGTCCAGTCGCTGCGGCGCTACCGCGTGTTCGCGCAGCACACTCAACAGCTGGGGCACCAGCGTGGCATCCAGGATCTGTTGCGGTGCCACGTTGATCGACAGTCGCCAGTGCGCTGGAAAGCGCTGCAGATCGACGCAGGCCTGGCGCAACAGCGACAGCATCAGCGGCCCGATCAGGCCCAGGTCTTCGGCCAAGGCAATGAACTGAACCGGCGCCAACAGCCCCCGCTGCGGGTGGTTCCAGCGGCACAGCAGTTCCAGCGACTGCACGCTGCGACCGGCGAGGTCGACGATCGGCTGGTAGAACGGCACAAATTCGCCGCGCGCGATACCCTCGCGCATGGCCTGCTCGAACGCTGCGCGCTCGGCCACTTGCTCGTCGAGTTTGACTTCGTAGAAGCACACGCCACCGCGGCTGCGGGCCTTGGCGCGGTAGAGCGCCGAATCCGCCTTGCGCAGCAATTCGTCTTCGCTGCGTGCATCGTCGGGGTAGCGGGCGATACCGACACTTGCGCCGATGCCGATCGACAGCTTGCCGATCGTCATCGGCTGGCCGACCGACTTGACGATCCGGTTGGCGGCGCGCTGCACGCTTCCCGGGTCGCCGCTTTCCTCGATCACCACAACAAATTCGTCGCCACCGTAACGCGCCTGCAGCTCACCGCGTCGCAGGCAGTGCCTCAGCCGGTGCGCCACCTCCTTGAGCACCAGGTCACCGACCATGTGACCGTGGCGGTCGTTGACCGGTTTGAAGCGGTCGAGATCGATCATCAGCACCGCCAGTCGATGACCGTCACGTGCGGCGCGGGCCATTGCAGTGGCCATTGCGTCGTGCAGTGCGGCGCGGTTGGCCAGACCGGTGAGCATGTCGCTCGACGCCAGGCGCTGCATGCGGTCTTCGGCGTCTAGAAAAAACGTACGCGAGCGCCCGAGCCGGTCGGCCAGGCGACGCCACAGCGCCACGCCCAGCAGCGACGCACACAGCAGCAACATCGCACTGACGATCAGTGCGCGCTGCTTCAGTGCAGCGAGTTCGGCTTGGGTCGCCTCCACGGTGGAGGCCGTAAATTCAGCGGTGGCGGCTGCCAGCATCCGGGTGTTGTCCTGGTACCGCTTGCCGTCAAAGATCGTGCGTGCAACGTCCACTGCGCCCACGGTCACCGCCTCGAAGGCCGATTCGCGCATGCTTGCCAGTTCCTCGTTGGCCGCACGCGTGTGCTTGTCAAAGTGTCCGGCTGCCTCGGGCGGCGCCAGCGCCTTCGCCCCTTCCAGCGCGGCGTCCAGTTCAGGCAAGTGGGTGTCGTAGGCGTCTACCCAGCGACGCGCGCCAGTGGCCACGGCCATTTGCGCGGCGAACGTGAGGCGCTGATCGGCCAGCCGCACATCGCCGGCCAACCGCTGCGCTCGCGCATGGCGATTCGCCGCGGCCTCGTGGGCGGCCGATTGCCACAGGCGCTCGGCCAGCAGGCCGCCAATGATCAACGCAGCGCCGACCAGCGCCAGCGCAAGCGAGTGCCGGGCCAGCGCCATCGTCTGCTCGACGATCGACACCGTGGGCAACAGCGGGCCAGACGAGGTTCCCGCACGCGGCCGCCCCCCAGCGGCATGAACCGCACCGGCTTTCGAGGAGGCCTGTTGGCTTGAGTCAGACCGGCTTGGTCTGACGGCTTTGGCTGTTCGGTTTCTTTCTCTTCCAGCCCCCCGCAGGGGC
>JANPDN010000018.1:0-13893 GCA_031431555.1 Rubrivivax sp. | reverse complement strand
GGCGTGACCGCGCTGCAGATGGACATCAAGATCCAGGGCATCACCAAAGAAATCATGCAGGTCGCGCTGGCGCAGGCCAAAGAAGCGCGCCTGCATATCCTGGGCGTGATGGTCGAGTCGATGGGTGTGGCCAAGGCTGAGGTGAGCCAGTTCGCGCCGCGCCTGTACACGATGAAGATCAACCCCGAGAAGATCCGTGACGTCATCGGTAAGGGCGGCTCGACGATCCGCGCGCTGACCGAAGAAACCGGCTGCACGATCGACATCAACGAAGACGGCACGATCACGATCGCTTCGACCGACGCCGACAAGGCCGAGTTCGCCAAGAAGCGCATCACCGAGATCACGGCCGAAGCCGAAATCGGCAAGGTCTACGAAGGCCCGATCACCAAGCTGCTCGACTTTGGCGCGCTGGTCAATATCCTGCCCGGCAAGGACGGCCTGCTGCACATCAGCCAGATCGCTTTCGAGCGTGTCGAAAATATCGGCGACTACCTCAAGGAAGGCCAGGTCGTGCGGGTCAAGGTGCTCGAGACCGACGAGAAGGGCCGCATCAAGCTGTCGATGAAGGCGTTGCTCGAGCGGCCTGAAGGGTATGTCGAAGAAGACCGCCCGCGGCGCGACTTTGGCGATCGCGGCGACCGTGGTGGCCGGGGAGGGGACCGTGGCGATCGTGGTCCGCGCCGCGACCGCGACGACCGCCCGCGCCGCGAGCCGCGGGCTGATGCGCCGGCGGGTGATGCGGCGGCTGGTGGCGCACCGGCCGGTGGTGATCAGGGCGGTGCAGGTCCCGGCGAAGGTGGTCGCAACCCGTCGTCGCAGCCCGAGTAAAGCGGCGTGCGCGCGATAGAGATCACGCGGCCTGGTGGCCCCGAGGTGCTGGTCGCTGCTGAGCGGCCGGCACCCGCGCCGCGCGCTGGCGAGATGCTCATCGATGTCGCTGCCAGCGGCGTCAACCGGCCCGACGTGCTGCAACGCATGGGCCTGTATCCGATGCCGCCCGGCGTGTCGGACCTGCCGGGCCTCGAAGTCGCGGGCTCCGTGGCTGGTGGCGACACGGCCGAGCTCGCAGCGGCGGGTTTCAAGGTCGGCGACCGCGTCACCGCGCTGGTGGCCGGTGGCGGTTATGCGCAACTTTGTGTCGCGCCGATCGGCCAGTGCCTGCCGGTGCCGGCGGGCTTGAGCGATATCGAAGCCGCAGCGCTGCCCGAAACCTTCTTCACCGTCTGGCAAAACGTTTTTGACATTGCCCGGCTGCAGGCCGGCGAGACGCTGCTCGTGCAAGGCGGCTCCAGCGGCATCGGTGTGACCGCGATCGCGCTGGCCAAGGCGATTGGCTGCAAGGTCATCGTCACCGCCGGCAGCGACGAGAAGTGCGCCGCCTGCGTGGCCCTCGGCGCCGACCACGCGATCAACTACCGCACTCAGGACTTTGCCGCGGAGGTCAAACGTTTGACCGGCGGGCGTGGTGCCGATGTCGTGCTCGACATGGTCGCCGGTGCCTATATCGGGCGCGAGCTCGAATGCATCGCCGACGATGGCCGCATCGCGGTGATCGCGGTGCAGGGCGGCACCCAGAGCGCGATCGACGCCGGCCTGCTGCTGCGCAAGCGGGTGACGATCAGCGGCTCGACCTTGCGCCCGCGCTCGGTGGCCTACAAGACGGCGATCGCCAAGGCCCTGCGTGAAAAGGTCTGGCCGCAGATCGAAGCCGGCCGCGTCAAGCCGGTGATCCACCAGGTTTTTGAAGCCGCCGATGCGGCCATGGCCCATGCGCTGATGGAGTCGAGCACGCATGTCGGCAAGATCGTGCTGCGCTGGAGATAAATTTGATGGCCCGCAAAAAACTCGTCGTCGGAAACTGGAAGATGCACGGCAACCACAGTGCCAACGCCGCCTTGCTCGACGCCATCGTGCACGGCCGCCCGTACCAGTGTGATGTGGCGGTCTGCGTGCCGATGCCCTACCTGTCAGAGACCGCGGTCGCACTCGCCGGCAGCGACATCCGCTGGGGCGCGCAGGATTGTTCGGCGCACGAGCAGGGCGCGTATACCGGCGAGGTCTCGTCGTCGATGCTCGCCGAATTTGGCTGCCGCTACACGCTGGTCGGCCATTCGGAGCGGCGCGCGCTGCACGGCGAGACCGACCAGATCGTCGCCGACAAGGCCAAGGCCGCGCTGGCGCATGGCGTGACGCCGATCGTCTGCGTCGGCGAAACGCGCGCCCAGCGTGAAGCCAACCAGACCGCCGAGGTCGTCAAGCGCCAGCTCTCGGCAGTGATCCACACCCTGGCCCACTGCGCCGGCGAGATCGTCGTCGCTTATGAGCCGGTGTGGGCCATCGGCACCGGGCTGACTGCAACGCCCGAGCAGGCGCAACAAGTCCACGCGCTGCTGCGCGCGCAACTGCACGCAGCCACGCCGCATGCCGACGTGATGAAGATTCTTTACGGCGGCAGTGTCAAACCCGACAACGCCAAGATCCTGTTTGCCCAGGCCGATATCGACGGCGGCCTTGTCGGCGGTGCGGCATTGAAGGCGAGCGACTTCGTCGCCATCTGCCGCGCAGCAGGCTGACCCCAAGCAACACCGACCCGGAGTTTTTTGACCATGCAAGTTTGGATGACCCTCGTTCTTGTGGTGCAGCTGCTCTCAGCCTTGACCATGATCGGCCTCGTACTCGTGCAGCATGGCAAGGGCGCCGATATGGGCGCTTCGTTTGGCAGCGGTTCGTCGGGCAGCCTGTTCGGTGCCACCGGCAGCGCCAACTTCCTGTCGCGATCGACGGCGATCTGTGCCGCGGTATTTTTCTGCTGCACGCTGGCCTTGGCCTTCATGGGCAACAGCACATCGATGCGCGGTGTCACCGACGGCGGCAGCATTCTTGACCGCGGCGCGCCGGCGGCCAGCGCGCCGGCGGCATCGGCACCTGCCACCGGGGCCATTCCCGCGGCGCCGGCAACGCAGGCTGCTCCGAATGCAGCAACCCCAGCCCTGCCGGCCTCGGGATCAGGCGTGCCCGCGGCTCCGACCAGATAGCGCGCCGCGCCAACCCGCAAGGCCGGCCCGCGCAGGCCAGAGGGTGGCTGTTTTGAAGCTAGAATTCAAGGCTGCCGGGTGAGCCTTTTCCTCATGCCAACCGGGCAGTTTTTGAGCACCGCCGTCGTGGTGAAATTGGTAGACACGCTATCTTGAGGGGGTAGTGGCGAAAGCTGTGCGAGTTCGAGTCTCGCCGACGGCACCAACAATCAACAACGCAGCCGGGAGCGGCAGCCACAGCAGGTGTGGTGGGTCGACTCCTTCAGCACCCGACCAAGCGCGCCCGAGCGATGAACCTCCAAGAGTACCTGCCGGTCATCCTGTTCATACTCGTGGGTATCGGCGTCGGCGTCGCACCGCAGGTGCTGGGTTTTGTCTTTGGCCCGAACCGCCCCGACGCGGCCAAGAACAGCCCCTACGAATGTGGCTTCGAAGCCTTCGAAGACGCGCGCATGAAGTTCGACGTCCGCTACTACCTGGTGGCTATCCTGTTCATCCTGTTTGACCTCGAAATCGCCTTCCTCTTCCCGTGGGCGGTGGCCTTGCGCGAGATCGGACCGGCAGGCTTCTGGGCGATGATGCTGTTCCTGACGATCCTCGTCGTGGGCTTTGTCTACGAGTGGAAAAAGGGCGCTCTGGACTGGGAGTGATCCCAGTCCCTAACGAGCCAACTGGGAATGAACTGACATGGGCATCGAAGGCGTACTCAAAGAAGGCTTTGTCACCACCTCGGTCGACAAGCTGATCAACTGGTCCAAGACCGGCTCGTTGTGGCCGATGACTTTTGGCCTGGCCTGCTGCGCTGTCGAGATGATGCATGCCGGTGCGGCGCGTTATGACATCGACCGCTTCGGCATGCTCTTTCGACCGAGCCCGCGCCAGAGCGACCTGATGATCGTCGCCGGCACGCTGTGCAACAAGATGGCGCCGGCGCTGCGCAAGGTCTACGACCAGATGGCCGAGCCGCGCTGGGTGCTGTCGATGGGCTCGTGCGCCAACGGCGGTGGCTACTACCACTACAGCTATTCGGTCGTGCGCGGCTGTGACCGTATCGTGCCGGTGGACGTCTACGTGCCCGGCTGCCCGCCGACGGCCGAAGCGCTGCTCTACGGCATCCTGCAATTGCAGGCCAAGATCCGCCGTGAAAATACGATCGCGCGTTGACCGGTCGATGCGCAGATGACCCAAAAGCTCGACACCCTGCAAGCCGCTCTCGAAGCCCAGCTTGGCAGCGCGATGAAATCGCTGCGGCGCGAGCGCGGTGAGATCACGGTCGACATCGCGGCAGTCGACTATCCGCGCCTGGCGCTGCTGCTGCGCGACGACCCGGTGCTGCGCTTCGAGCAACTGATCGACCTCTGCGGCGTCGACTACGCCGACTACAAGAACCAGCCCTGGCAGGGCGCGCGCTACTGCGTCGTCGTGCACCTGCTCAGCATCACGCACAACTGGCGCCTTCGGCTGAAGGTTTTTGCGCCTGACGACGAGCTGCCCGCGGTGGCCTCGCTGACGGAAGTCTGGAGTGCTGCGAACTGGTTCGAGCGCGAGGCGTTTGACCTCTACGGCATCATCTTCGAAGGCCACGACGACCTGCGCCGCATCCTCACCGACTACGGCTTCATCGGCCACCCGATGCGCAAGGACTTCCCCGTTTCCGGCCACGTCGAGATGCGCTACGACCCCGAGCGCAAACGTGTGATCTACCAGCCGGTGACGATCGAGCCGCGCGAAATCACGCCGCGCGTCGTGCGCGAAGATTTGTACGGCGGGCTGCACTGAGCGCGCAGCGCGAATCAGGCTGACTCATGGCTGAGATCAAAAACTACACCCTCAATTTCGGGCCCCAGCATCCGGCGGCGCATGGCGTGCTGCGCCTGGTGCTCGAGCTCGACGGCGAGGTCATCCAGCGCGCCGACCCGCATATCGGCCTGCTCCACCGCGCGACCGAAAAGCTCGCCGAGAGCAAGACCTACATCCAGTCGCTGCCGTACATGGACCGCCTCGACTATGTGTCGATGATGGCCAACGAACACGCCTACTGCCTGGCGATCGAAAAGCTCCTCGGTGTTGATGTGCCGCTGCGTGCGCAGTACATCCGCGTCATGTTCGACGAGATCACGCGGCTGCTGAACCACCTGCTCTGGCTCGGTGCGCATGGCATCGATTGCGGCGCGATGAATATCCTCATCTACTGCTTTCGCGAGCGCGAAGATCTCTTCGACATGTACGAGGCGGTGTCGGGCGCGCGCATGCACGCGGCTTACTACCGCCCGGGTGGTGTCTACCGCGACCTGCCTGACACGATGCCGCAGTACCAGGTCAGCCGGATCAAGAACCAGAAGGCGATCAACGCGCTCAACCAAAACCGGCAAGGCAGCCTGCTCGATTTCATCGACGACTTCTGCCGGCGCTTCCCGAAAAACGTCGACGACTACGAGACCCTGCTCACCGACAACCGGATCTGGAAGCAGCGCACGGTCGGCATCGGCGTCGTGACGCCCGAGCGCGCGCTCAATCTCGGTTTTACGGGGCCGATGCTGCGCGGCTCGGGCATCGCCTGGGACCTGCGCAAGAAGCAGCCGTACGAGGTCTACGCGCTGATGGACTTTGATGTGCCGGTGGGTGTCAATGGCGATACCTACGACCGCTACCTGGTGCGCATCGAAGAGATGCGCCAGGCGAACCGGATCATCCAGCAATGTTCGGCCTGGCTGCGCGCCAACCCGGGCCCGGTGATCACCAACAACCACAAGGTGGCGCCGCCGTCGCGGCTGGAAATGAAGTCGAGCATGGAAGAGCTGATCCACCACTTCAAGCTCTTCACCGAAGGTTTCCACGTGCCCGAAGGCGAAGCCTACGCAGCGGTCGAGCACCCCAAGGGCGAGTTCGGCATCTACCTCATCAGCGACGGCGCCAACAAACCTTATCGGCTGAAGATCCGCCCGCCGGGCTTCCCGCACCTGGCGGCACTCGACGAGATGGCGCGTGGCCACATGATCGCCGACGCGGTGGCGGTGATCGGCACCATGGACATCGTGTTTGGCGAGATCGACAGATGACCTTGAATGACTCCACCCGCGCGCGCTTCGACAAGGAAGTCGCCAAATACCCGGCCGACCAAAAACAGTCCGCGGTGATGGCCTGCCTGGCGATCGTGCAGCACGAGCAGGGCCATGTCGCCCCAGAAGCCGAAGACGCGATCGCGGCCTATCTCGGCATGCCGCCGATCGCGGTGCACGAGGTCACGACCTTCTACAACATGTACAACCAGCATCCGGTGGGCCGCTTCAAGCTCAACGTCTGCACCAATCTGCCATGCCAGTTGCGTGACGGCGCAACGGCGCTTGAGCATCTGTGCAGCAAGCTCGGCGTCGAGCCCTACGGCACCAGCGCCGATGGTGTCTTCACGGTGCAGCCCAGCGAATGCCTGGGCGCCTGCGCCGACGCGCCGGTGATGTTGGTGAATGACCGCCAGATGCTGAGCTTCATGAGCAATGACCGCCTCGACGAACTGGTCGATCTGCTGAAGGCCAGCCATGCTTGACCTCTCAAGATTCCAGGCCAACGGTACCGAAACCTGCTTCCACGGCCGCCATCTCGGCGCGCAGATCGTCGCCGGCCTGGACGGCAAAAACTGGCGCTTGGCGGACTACATTGCACGCGGTGGATATTCAGCGCTGAAGAAGATCCTCGGCCTTGACGGCGGCGAAGGTTTGACGCCGGACCAGGTCATCGCCGAAGTCAAGCTCTCCGCCTTGCGCGGGCGCGGTGGTGCGGGTTTCCCGACCGGGCTGAAGTGGAGCTTCATGCCGCGCATGTTCCCCGGCGCGAAGTACCTCGTCTGCAACTCCGACGAAGGCGAACCGGGCACCTGCAAGGACCGCGACATCCTGGCCTTCAACCCGCATATCGTCATCGAAGGCATGGCCATCGCCGCCTATGCGATGGGCGTGAAGGTCGGCTACAACTATATCCACGGCGAGATCTTCGAGATCTACGAACGTTTTGAAGAAGCGCTCGATGAAGCGCGTGCGGCAGGCCTGCTGGGTGACCAGATCCTCGGCTCCAAGTACAGCTTTCAGCTGCACGCCTTTCACGGCTTCGGCGCCTATATTTGCGGCGAAGAAACGGCGCTGCTCGAGTCGCTCGAAGGCAAGAAGGGCCAGCCGCGTTTCAAGCCGCCGTTCCCGGCGAGTTATGGCCTCTACGGCAAGCCGACCACGATCAACAACACCGAGACCTTCGCCGCGGTGCCGTGGATCATCAACCACGGTGGCCAGGCGTATCTTGAGTGTGGCAAGCCGAACAACGGCGGCACCAAGATCTTCTCGGTCGTCGGTGATGTCGAGCGCCCAGGCAACTACGAAGTGCCGCTCGGTTTGCCTTTCGCCAAGCTGCTCGAGCTGGCCGGCGGTGTCAGCGGCGGGCGGGCTCTGAAGGCGGTCATCCCCGGCGGCTCGTCGGCGCCGGTGTTGCCGGCCAGGATCATGATGGACACGACGATGGATTACGACGACATCGCCAAGGCTGGCTCGATGCTGGGCTCCGGCGCCGTCATCGTGATGGACGAACGCCGCTGCATGGTCAAGAGCCTGCTGCGCCTGAGCTACTTCTACCAGCACGAAAGTTGCGGCCAGTGCACCCCCTGCCGCGAAGGCACCGGCTGGCTCTGGCGCATCGTCGACCGCATCGAACATGGCAAGGGCCGCAGCGAAGACTTGGGCCTGCTCGACTCCGTCGCCGACAACATCAAGGGCCGCACGATCTGCGCGCTGGGTGATGCCGCAGCGATGCCGGTACAGGGCATGCTCAAACATTTCCGCGACGAGTTTGTGCACCACATCGAACACAAAACCTGCCTGGTTGGCCCCCACGCGCGATTGACGGCCTCGACATGATCGAAATCACCCTCGACGGCAAACCGGTCAGCGTGCCCGAAGGCAGCATGGTCATGCATGCGGCCGACGCCGCCGGCACCTACATCCCGCACTTCTGTTATCACAAGAAGCTCAGCATCGCGGCCAACTGCCGGATGTGCCTGGTCGATGTCGAGAAGGCGCCCAAGCCGATGCCGGCCTGCGCCACGCCGGTGACCAACGGCATGATCGTGCGCACCAAGAGCGACAAGGCGATCAAGGCGCAGCAGTCGGTGATGGAGTTTTTGCTCATCAACCACCCGCTCGATTGCCCCATCTGCGACCAGGGTGGTGAATGCCAGTTGCAAGACCTGGCGGTGGGCTACGGCGCATCGGCGTCGCGCTACACCGAAGAAAAACGCGTCGTCTTCCACAAGGACGTCGGCCCGCTCATCAGCATGGAAGAGATGAGCCGCTGCATCCACTGCACCCGCTGTGTGCGCTTCGGGCAAGAGATTGCGGGCGTGATGGAGCTCGGCATGATCCACCGCGGCGAGCACAGCGAGATCACGGTAGTTGCCGGCACCACGATCGACTCCGAGCTGTCGGGCAACATGATCGACATCTGCCCGGTCGGCGCGCTCACGAGCAAACCTTTCCGCTACAGCGCGCGCACCTGGGAGCTGTCGCGCCGCAAGAGCATCAGCCCGCACGACAGCACCGGCGCTAACCTGGTCGTGCAGGTCAAGGCGAACAAGGTGATGCGTGTGGTGCCGCTGGAAAACGACGCCGTCAACGAATGCTGGATCGCCGACCGCGACCGTTTCAGCTACGAAGCACTGAACAGCGACCGGCGCCTGACGACGCCGATGTTGAAGCAGGGCGGGCAGTGGCGCGCGGTCGACTGGACAACCGCGCTCGAATATGTCGCCAACGGCCTCAAGCAGATCGGCGCCGACCACGGCCCGGCGGCTGTTGGCGCGCTCGGTTCGCCGCACAGCACCGTCGAAGAACTGCACCTGCTGGCCAAGCTCGTGCGTGGCCTGGGCAGCCAGAATATCGACCACCGGCTGCGGCATGCCGACTTCCGCCGGGATGGGTCAACTCAAGGCTCAGTGCAAGGCGCAGCGATCGGGCCAGCACGTTGGCTGGGCACACCGATCGCCGCCCTGTCGAACTTGCAACGGGTGCTGGTCATCGGCTCGTTCTTGCGCAAGGACCACCCGCTGTTCGCCACCCGCCTGCGCCATGCCGCCAAGCGCGGGGCCAAGGTCATCAGCGTGCATGCCGTGCACGACGATTGGCTGATGCCGATCGCGCAACGCCTGACCGTGCGCCCAAGCGCCTGGGTGCAGTCGCTGGCCGATATCGCGGCGGCGGTGGCGGCCGCTGGGGGTGTCGTCTGCCCGTTCAGCGGCACGGCGACAGAGGCCGCGCAATTGGTGGCTGGCTCGCTTCTCAGCGGCGAACGCAAGGCGATCTTCCTGGGCAATGCTGCGGCTCAACATCCACAAGCCGCCGAGCTGCTCGCGCTGGCCCAGTGGATCGGCACGCAGACCGGCGCTACCGTGGGCTATTTCTGCGAAGCCGCCAACAGCGTCGGCGCGCAACTCGTCAACGCGCTGCCGGGCAGCGGCGGGCTCGATGCTTCGCAGATGATGGGGCAACCGCAGTCGCAGAAACAACCGCTCAAGGCGCTGCTGCTGCTGAACGTCGAGCCGGTGCTCGATATGGCCGATGGCGCCGCGGCCCACGCCGCGATGCAGGCGGCGGCGATGGTCGTTGCTTTCACGTCGTTCAAGGACGCTGCCGTCGACGGCGCAGACGTGCTGCTGCCGATCGCGCCTTTCACCGAAACCGCGGGCAGTTTTGTCAACGCCGAAGGCCGCGTGCAGGGCTTCCGCGGCGTCGTCAAACCGCTCGGCGAGACCCGCCCGGCGTGGAAGGTTTTGCGTGTACTCGGCAACCTGCTCGGCCTGTCGGGTTTTGATTTCGAGACGGCAGAGACGGTCCGTGCCGAAGCGCTTGGCGACGAGACCACGCTCGCGGCACGGTTGTCAAACGCCACCTCGATGCCGGCCTCGTCGGTCACGGTCAGCGCGTCCAGTGCGGTCACCGCCGGCATCGAACTGCACGTTGAACGCATTGCCGATGTGCCGATCTACGCCACCGACGCGCTGGTCCGCCGCGCGACCGCATTGCAGCTCAGCGCCGACGCACGCGCGCCGGCGGCCAGCCTGCCGACAGCGCTGTGGCATGCACTCGGCCTGCGCGAAGGCGATTCAGTGCGCGTCGCACAGTCAAGCGCAGGCGGTGAATCGGTGCAACTCCCGGCCCGGCTCGACCCGACATTGGCCGACAACACGGTGCGCGTGCCGGCCGGCCACATTGACACGGCCACGCTCGGTGCGATGTTCGGCGCGCTCACCGTGGTGCGCATGGCGGCGCTCGAAAGGGCATTTGCATGATGGCCCTGATCGATCAGTTCAACGCGGCTGGCGCGGCGCTGTTCGGCGCCACGCTGTGGCTCGTGATCTGGAGCCTGATCAAGATCGTCGTCGTGCTGCTGCCGCTGCTCGGCTGCGTGGCCTACCTCACGCTGTGGGAGCGCAAGGCAATCGGCTGGAGCCAGATCCGCCCGGGCCCCAACCGCGTCGGCCCCTGGGGCCTGCTGACACCGATTGCCGACGCGGTGAAGCTGATCTTCAAGGAAATCATCCGCCCGACCGCGGCCAACAAGGGCCTGTTTTTCCTGGGGCCGGTGCTGACCATCATGCCGGCGCTGGCCGCCTGGGCGGTGATCCCGTTCGGCCCCGATGTCGCGCTGGCGAATATCAACGCCGGCCTGCTGTTCCTGATGGCGATCACCTCGATGGAGGTCTACGGCGTCATCATCGCCGGCTGGGCGTCGAACTCGAAATACGCATTCCTTGGCGCGCTGCGCGCATCGGCGCAGATGGTGTCGTATGAGATCGCGATGGGCTTCGCGCTCGTCGTCGTGCTGATGGTGTCGGCGAGCATGAACATCACCGACATCGTGATGGTCCAGAACAAGGGCATCTTTGCCGATATGGGCCTGAGTTTCCTGTCCTGGAACTGGCTGCCGCTGCTGCCGATCTTCGTCGTCTATTTCATCGCCGGCTTGGCCGAGACCAACCGCCATCCGTTTGACGTCGTCGAGGGTGAATCCGAGATCGTCGCCGGCCACATGATCGAGTACTCGGGCATGTCGTTTGCGATGTTTTTCCTCGCTGAATACGCCAACATGATCCTGGTATCGATGTTGTGCGTGCTGATGTTCCTCGGCGGCTGGCTGTCGCCAGTCGCGGTGCTCGATTTCATCCCGGGCTGGATCTGGCTCGGCATCAAGGTCTTCTGCGTCGCGACCATGTTCCTGTGGGTGCGCGCGACCTTCCCGCGCTTTCGCTACGACCAGATCATGCGTCTGGGCTGGAAGATTTTTATCCCCGTCACGCTGGTCTGGCTGGTCGTCGTCGGCCTGTGGATCCAGTCGCCTCTCAATATCTGGAAATGACGCGGTAGCACCATGGCTGTCAAAGACGTTCTGCAGAGCTTCATGCTCATCGAGCTGTTCAAGGGCATGGCCCTGACCGGCCGCCATTTTTTGTCGAAGTCGATCACGGTGCAGTTCCCCGAGGAGAAGACGCCGCAGAGCCCGCGGTTCCGCGGCCTGCACGCGTTGCGCCGCTATGAAAACGGCGAAGAGCGCTGCATCGCCTGCAAGCTCTGCGAAGCGGTCTGCCCGGCGCTGGCGATCACGATCGAATCCGAAGTCCGCGATGACGGGTCGCGACGCACGACACGCTACGACATCGACCTGACCAAATGCATCTTCTGCGGCTTCTGCGAAGAAAGCTGCCCGGTCGACTCGATCGTCGAGACCCACATCTTCGAGTACCACGGCGAAAAACGCGGCGACCTGTATTTCACCAAGGACATGCTGCTCGCCGTCGGCGACCGCTACGAAAAAGAAATCGCCGCCAGCCGCGAGGCCGATGCGCGCTACCGCTAAAACCGCGCCGCCCCGAGCCCCGACCGCCGACCGCCGACCCCGCACTTTCATGAATACGACCACCGCGCTGTTCTACGTCTTCTCCGCCGTGCTGCTGGGCGCGTCTTTCCGCGTCATCACCGCGCGCAGCACGGTGCATGCGGCGCTGTTCCTGGTGCTCGCCTTTTTCAGCGCCAGCTGTGTCTGGATGCTGCTCGAAGCCGAATTCCTGGCGATCACGCTGGTGCTCGTCTACGTTGGTGCAGTGATGGTGCTGTTCCTGTTTGTCGTGATGATGCTCGACATCAATACCGACAGCTTCCGCGAAGGCTTCTGGAAGCATTTTCCGCTTGCCGGGCTGGTCGGCGCGCTGATCGCGCTCGAGATGGCTTTGGTGCTGACCACTGGCTTTGATATCCGCACCGCACCGGTGGCCGATGCTGCGACGCTGAAGATGGGCAATACCAAGGCCTTGGGGATAGAGCTCTACACCGAGTACCTGTACCCGCTGCAGGTCGCGGCCGTGTTGCTGCTGGTGGCCATCATCGCCGCGATCGCACTCACGTTGCGCAAACGCAAGGACAGCAAGGCGATGGACGCTTCAGAGCAGGTCAAGGCCAAGAAGGCCGACCGCGTGCGCCTGATCAAGATGGCGCCGACGGTGGAGCTGCCCTCACTGCCCAAGGCCGCGGGCAGCGGCGAGGGGCAAAAATGAGCCTCGGTCCGATCACCCTGGGTCACTATCTCTCGCTCGGCGGCATCCTGTTTGCGCTGTCGGTGCTGGGCATCTTCCTGAACCGCCGCAACCTGATCGTGCTGTTGATGGCGATCGAGCTGATGCTGCTGGCGGTGAACCTGAACTTCATTGCCTTTTCGCATTACCTGCCGCTCGAGGCCGACCGCATGGCAGGCCAGGTGTTTGTCTTTTTCATCCTCACCGTGGCCGCCGCGGAGTCGGCCATCGGGCTGGCGATCCTGGTCGTGTTGTTCCGCAACCGCGCCACGATCGCGGTGGACCAGTTGAATACGCTGAAGGGTTGAGCCGCAGATGAGCACGCCGATCCTTTCGCAGAGCATGCTACTCACAGTGGCGCTGGCGCCGCTGGCAGGCGCCTTGGTCGCCGGCCTCGCGGGCAAACAGGTCGGCCGGCGCGGCGCGCATACCGTCACCATCCTGGGTGTGCTGATCTCGTTCATCTGCTCTGCGATCGTGCTGCAGCAGGTGGCGATGGACGGCGCGCGTTTCAACGCCACGATCTACGAGTGGATGGTGGTCGGCAGCTTGAAGATGGAGGTCGGTTTTCTCGTCGACGGCCTGACCGCGATGATGATGGTCGTCGTCACCTTCGTCTCGCTGATGGTGCACATCTACACCATCGGCTACATGGCCGAGGACGACGGTTACCAGCGCTTCTTTTCCTACATCTCGCTGTTCACTTTTTCGATGTTGATGCTCGTGATGAGCAACAACTTCCTGCAGCTCTTTTTTGGCTGGGAAGCGGTCGGCCTCGTCTCCTACCTGCTGATCGGCTTCTGGTTCAAGCGGCCGACGGCGGTCTTCGCCAACATGAAGGCGTTCATCGTCAACCGGGTCGGCGACTTCGGCTTCATCCTGGGCATCGGCCTGGTCGTGGCCTATGCCGGCACGCTGAACTACGCCGAGGCTTTTGCCCAGGGTGGTGCGTTGGCGAAGATCGTTTTCCCCGGCAGCTACTTCGGCAGCGAATGGATGTTGATCACCGTGATCTGCATCTGCCTGTTCATCGGCGCGATGGGCAAGAGCGCGCAGTTCCCGCTGCATGTCTGGCTGCCCGACTCGATGGAAGGCCCGACGCCGATCAGCGCGCTGATCCATGCCGCGACGATGGTCACGGCAGGCATCTTCATGGTCGCGCGCATGTCGCCGCTGTTCGAGCTGAGCGACACCGCACTGAACTTCGTGATGATCATCGGCGCCATCACCGCGCTGTTCATGGGTTTCCTGGGC